>JBBQGZ010000034.1:0-22121 GCA_038323535.1 Caulobacterales bacterium | reverse complement strand
CGGAGTCTGTCCGCGAACAGGCAAATCGGCCGAAAATCGAACAAAAACGCCCCGATCGCTCCGCGGCGACCAGGTAACTGACCGACTCGCACCCAATCTCCCAGAAGAACGGTCTTCCGCAGAGGTCTCCTTTGGGAGAGGTGTTGATGGGCGTTCCTGGGTCAATGCGTGAATCCCGTAGCCCCATGAGGGCAGGCAGGCGCGTCCGGTTTCGACTCGCCATGCACGGGTGGCGTATGAAGGGCCGGCATCGTTCCGATCGCCTGACGCCAAAGGCCCGCCGTGCCCGCTGACACCTTCGACTACATCATCATCGGCGCCGGGTCGGCGGGGTGCGTGCTGGCGAACCGGCTTTCGGCCGATCCGGGGGCCAAGGTGCTGCTGCTGGAGGCGGGGGGGAAGGACTCCTCGCTCCTGGTGCGGATGCCGGCGGGGGTCGGCGGGCTGATCAGCGCCAAGGGGGATTACAACTGGGGGTTCTGGACCGAGCCGGAGCCTCATCTGGACGGGCGCCGGCTGTGGTGGCCCCGGGGCAAGGGCTGGGGCGGGTCGTCGTCGATCAACGGCATGATCTACATCCGCGGCCACGCCCGGGACTACGACCAGTGGCGCCAGAGCGGCCTCGCCGGCTGGGGCTATGCCGACGTCCTGCCCTATTTCAAGCGCTCCGAGACCCTGGAGGGGGGCGGGGACGCCTACCATGGCGACGACGGGCCCCTGCACGTCTCCAAGGCGTCGTCCAAAAGCCCGGTCTATTCGGGGTTCATCGCCGCGGGCGCCGAGGCGGGCTATCCGCTCACGGGCGACTTCAACGGCCCCCGGCAGGAGGGCTTCGGCCCCTATCAGCTGACGATCCGGAACGGGCGGCGGTGGAGCGCGGCCAACGCCTATCTGAGGCCCGCGCTGCGCCGCCCCAACCTCACCGCGGCGACGGGCGCGCGCACCACCCGCATCCTGATCGAGGCCGGCCGGGCGGTGGGGGCCGAATACGTCCAGGGCGGCCAGGCGCGCCAGGCCCGCGCCGCCGCCGAGGTGCTGCTCTGCGCCGGGACCGTCCAGTCGCCGCAGATCCTGCAGCTTTCGGGGATTGGCGACCCGGAAGCCCTGAGGGCGGCGGGGGTGGCGACGGCCCACGGGCTGAAGGGCGTCGGGGCCAACCTGCAGGACCATCTGGACGTCATCCTGTCGTGGGAGACCCCAGGGGTGAGGACCGCCTGGTCGTACAACAAGGGGCTCGCGCGCCTGGCCACGGGGCTGAACTATATGCTGTTCGGCCAGGGGTTCGGCCGGCAGAACTTCCTGGAGGCGGGCGCCTTCCTCAAGTCACGCCCGGACCTCGACCGGCCCGACCTGCAACTCCACTGCGTCCTGGCGATCATGAAGGATCACGGCAAACAGGTCATCGAGAAGGATGGCTTCTCGATCCATGTCTGCCAGCTTCGCCCGGAAAGCTGCGGCCGGGTGGCCCTGCGCTCGGCTGACCCGTTCGACGACCCGGCGATCTTCGCGGGCTATCTGGCCACGGCCGAGGACCGCCGGGCCCTGCGCGCCGGGGTGGCCATGGTGCGCGAGGTGGCCGGGCAAAAGGCGCTCACCGCGATCCGCGGCGGGGAGATCGAGCCGGGGGAGGCGGTGGGAAACGACGCGGACATCGACGCCTGGATCCGCCGCGCGGGGGAGACCATCTATCACCCGGTGGGAACCTGCCGCATGGGGCTGGCCGACGATCCGATGGCGGTGGTCGACGGATCGCTGAAGGTGATGGGACTGAGGGCCTTAAGAGTCGTCGACGCCTCGGTGATGCCCACCCTGGTCGGCGGCAACACCAACGCTCCGACGATCATGATCGCCGAGAAGGCCGCCGACATGATCCTGGGCAAGGCGGCCCCGGCGGCGCTGGACATGGCCGTGGGCTAACAGCGCCAGAATTCGACCTTGGTGAGCCAGGGGCCGCCCGCGGCCGGTTTCACGGTCGGAAATCCAAAATAGTCGTGATCACCCTCATAGAGGCCGTGGTCGTTGTCCCAGAGGGTGAAGTGACCCGTCGCGTCCTGCCAACCCGAGACGTGCCAGGTGATGATTCCCCGTGACCCCGTAAACGGCGCGCTCGATAGGGTGTTGTTTTCCGGGAGGGTGACGATGTCCGGCGGCCCGTACCTGGCTCTGAGGAATTCAATGAATTCATGGACGCGCAGGGCGTAGCTCAATCCGTCCGCGCCCCGAAGGGTGAACAAGCCCCCATCGGTTCGAGGTATATGATAACTGTCGCCGGCGTAGTTGAAGGCTTTTGAAATCCGAACCACGCACGTATTTGTGACGATATCATCATTGACCTGGCCGCCGATCGCGGCCTTCACCGCTTCCGGATCGGTGTCCACGGGGTAGTTCGGCGCCAGAGCGTCGAACGGCGGGAGCTCCATGCCCGTTCTCCTTTTTTCTTAAGAATTGCCGGCCCGCGGCGCATCCCCGCCGAGCTTAGATCACAATCCGGAATCGATGAAAGCCTTCGCTCGTCGCGACGCACCCTGGCGGGCGGCCTCTAAGGGCACCTCTCCCAGAGGGAGCCGGATTCACCCATCGGCCAGCACACCCCTTGACACCTCTCCCGGAGGGAGAGGGAGGGGCCCATGGCGAAAGCCATGGGAGGGTGAGGGGTTGCGGCGCCGGGAGATTTCACTCCATGTTTCAGCGCCTTGACGCAAGCCGGCGGCTTAAATCGGATAGCGGGTAACCCCTCACCCTCCCACGCCCAAAGAGGGCGCGGGCCCCTCCCTCTCCCTTTGGGAGAGGTGTTCCGTGGCCGACCTTTCAAAGCGCGCGACACCGAATCTGAGTTGTGTGCATCCCCTAACCCCTTCCGGGAAAGGTGTTCAGCGTGGCCCCGGCTTTACCTCCAGTTTCCACATCGCGTCGTCGCGCAGGTAGCGCTGGGCGGCGCGGCGGAGGTCGGCGGGGGTGACGGCTTCGTAGGAGGCGATCTCCGAGCGGATGACGGCGAGGCGGCGGGGGTCTGATTGCACGCGGGAGAGGGCGGCCAGCCACCAGGCGTTGGTCTGGCGGGTCTTGGCGACGGTCTCCAGGCGCGGGGTCTTGGCGCGGGCGAGTTCATCGGCCCCGACATCGCGGCTCCGCAGGTCGGCGCAGATGGCGGCGATGTCGCGGAACACGCCGTCCAGCTTGGCGGGCGGGACCTCGACGCTGGCGCTGACATAGCCCCAGCGCGGCCACACCAGGCTCTCGCTGTCGGCGACCTGGGGCGAATAGGTGACCCCCTGGCCGCGGCGCAGGACGTCGAGCAGGCGAAGCTGCAGGACCTGGCCCAGGACCGCGACGGCGCGGGCCTCGCGGGGGTCGGCGAAGAAGTCGTTGGTGCGCCAGGCGGCCAGCGCGATGGCCTGGTCGGCGCGGCCCGCGTGGGTGAGCGCCACCGGGGCGCCCCCGGGGGCGGGGAAACCCGTGGACGGGGCGGGGTGGGGCGCCGGGGCGGCCCTCGGCGGCAAGGCCCCGAAGGTCGCGGCCGCGGCGGCGATGGCTTTGTCCACCGTGATGTCGCCCACCATCACCACCTCGATCGGGTCGGAGGCCAGCGGCGCCGCCTCGCGTTTCAGGTCCTCCAGGGTAGCGGCGGACATCTCCTCGCGGGTGGGGAAGGTCCAGCGCCGGTCGCCCGCGTGCATCAGGCCGGCGAGGTCGCGGCCGAGCACCCCAAAATCGGTGTGGGCGTACTGATCCAGCAGGGTCGCGGCCCAGGTCTGGGCGCGGGCGAAGGCTTCGGGCCGCCAGCCCGGGTCGGAGGCGTAGGCGGCCAGCACCTGCATCTGGGCGTCGAGATCCTCGCGGCGGGTCGCGCCGGTCAGGGCGAAGGCGTCGTCCTCGAGGTGGTATTCGGCGCCATAGACGCTGGACGCCAACGCGCGCTCGGTATCGTCGGCGCTGATCCTGGCCAAGCCCCCCTCGATCAACGCGCGGCCGGCCCAGCTCATCGTCTGGCGGCCCGGGGGCAGGGAGGCCAGGCCGCCGCCGGCGCGCACCTTGACCCTCACCTCGTCGTCGCGGAACTTGGTCGGCTTGACGGTCAGGCGCACGCCGTTGGCAAAGCGGACGAACACCGTGTCGAGGTCCGCCACCTCCCGCCGCTCGACGACCTTCCCCGGCTCGCCGAAGTCGGTGTAGGGCCAGGTCGCCGCGGCCGCCGCCTTGGCGGGCGCGATGCCGGCGCCCCGGGAGGCCGCATAGACCGCCTGTACCGTCGCTTCCCCCCCTTCGACGGCGCTCGGCGAGGACATGAAGATGAGCGGCCCGGCGCCCTGGAAGGCGTCCTTGAGGGCGCCGGACGCCTGCTCCGGCGTGAGGGCCCTGGCGACCTCCTCGAACAGGGCGAGATCCTGGGCCGGGGAGGTGTCGACCTCGCGGGCATCCAGGGCGCCGGCGAGGTCGTCGGCCAGGGCGGGGGTGCGGCGGGTGGCGGCCTGGGCCGCGGCGCGGGTCAGATCCGCCCGGGCTTCGGCGATCTCGCGGGTCAGCTCCTCGGGGCGTACGCCGAAGGCGACGGCGCGGCGCTGCTCCTGATCGGCGGCGCCGAGCGCTTCTCGCCAATGGCCGGCCTCGGCGGCCACCAGCACGCTGGCGACGCGGGCGGCGTGGGACTGGTCGATGCGGAAGGCGGCGGCCGAGAGAAAGGGCGCGGACTCGCCGCGCGCCAAGCTCGCCAGGCGGCGGTTGAGCACCGCCAGGGCGAGCTGTTCGATGAGCTCGCGCCGCCGCCTGGCCAGGGTGTCCAAGGAGAGATCCGGCGGCGCCGCCCAGGAAAGCTGGATCGAGGTCGGCGCGCCGGGGTCCACGGCCAGGCGCGCGGCGAGGCCGCGTTTCTCCACCGGCCCCAGGTCGGGGTCGCCGCCGGCCGGCCCGGTTCCGCGCCAGCCGCCGAAGGCGGCCTGGATCTTCGCCTCCACGGCGGCGACGTCGAAATCGCCCACGGCGATCAGGACAGCCCGCTCGGGCCGGTACCAGCGGTGATAGAAGTCGGCGATCCTGGCGCGGTCCGCCTTCTGGATCACCGCGACATCGCCGATCGGGTAGCGCAGGGGCGGGCGCTGGCCTTCGAGGAGGAAGCCCAGGCGCGCCTTGAAGATGCGCCAGGCGGGGGTGTCGCGCGCGCGCTCCTCGGAGAGCACCACCCCGCGCTCCTTGTCGATGGCGTCCGGCGCCAGGGTCAGCCCGTCCGCCGTCCCCCTGAGCAGCCGAAGCGCGGTATCCAGGCTGTCGTCGTCGGCCTTGGGCAGGTCGAACCTGTAGAGGGTGGCGTCGAAGCCGGTGGAGGCGTTGGTGTCGGCCCCGAAGGCCAGGCCCAGGCGCTGGAGGGCCTTGACCATCTCCCCGTCGGGGGCGGCCGTGGAACCGTCGAAGGCCAGGTGCTCCAGGAAGTGGGCCAGGCCGGACTGGGCGTCGGCCTCCATCAGCGAGCCGGCGTCAAAGCGCAGGCGCAGGGAGGCCGAGCCGGGCGGCGTGGCGTTGCGCAGGATGGCGTAGCGCATGCCGTTCGCCAGGGCGCCGAAGCGGATCTGGGGGTCGGGGGCGACGTCCGAGCGCGCCTGGGGCCACTCGCCGCGCTTCAGCTTCGCGCCCGCCGCCGCCTTGTCATGCCCCCCGAACAGGGGAAGTTTCGGCAGGGCGGTCGCGGCGCCGGCGAGGCACAGGGCGAGGCCGGCGCCCAAGGCGAGGCGTGAACATTGAACCATGAGGCCTCTCTACCTTAAGACGTGGCCGCGCGAGATGCCCGCGGCTTGGGGCAGGTTCAAGGCGGCGGGCTTCAAGGCATGGGCGATCGGATCGAACCGGAGGCCCGGGCGCCGCGCGAGGCGGCCTTCAATGTGCCCTGGACCCTGGCCGCCCTCATCGGCGCCCTGTTGGCGACCCACGGCTGGCGGCTGCTGACGGGCATCGGCGTCGAGCGCTTCGCCCTGACGCCGGAGGATCTGGGCCGGGGCCGGTGGGGCGCCCTGATCAGCTATCAGTTCGTCCATGGCGGCTGGGCCCATGTGCTGATGAACTGCGGCTTCACCCTGGCCTTCGGCGCGCCGACCGCGCGCTTCCTGGGGGCGGGCGCCCGCGGCGCGGCGGCCTTCTTCACCTTCTTCCTGACCTGCGGGGTGCTGGCCGCCCTCGGCTACGCCGGGGTGCTGGCGCTGGAAAACCTCGCCGGGCGCGAGGCGGGTCCCTGGGCCCTGGTCGGGGCGTCGGGCGCGGCCTCGGGCCTGCTGGGCGCGGCCGCCAGGCTGATCGAAGGGCGCGGGCGCCTGGGCCCGATGACCGGGCGCACCGTCGCCGGGATCACCGCCGGGTGGATCCTCGTCAACGCCGTGCTCGGCCTCACCGGCCTGACGCCGGGGGCGGGGGGCCTGCCGGTGGCGTGGCCGGCCCACATCCTTGGCTATGCCGCCGGCCTCATCCTCATCGGCCCCTTCGCCGCCGCCGCGGGCGTTCGCCGACGAGAGCCTTGATTTGCGCTCCGATCGGGGGGACGTTCGGCTTTAAGGAGGAAAGCCGATGCGTGTATCCGAGATCCTCAAGGGCAAAGGCGACATGGTGTTCACCGCCTCGCCCGGCGACACCATCGCCGCGGTGGCGGCCCTGCTCCACGCCCGGCGGGTGGGGGCGGTGGTGGTGACGCGGGGGGACCGGGAGGTGGCCGGCATCGTCTCCGAACGCGACATCGTGCGGGCGGTCGCCGAGGAGGGCGCGGCGGCGCTGGCGCGGCCGGTCTCGGCCTGCATGACCCGCGACGTGATCTTCGCCGAGCCCGCCGAGACGGTGGATTCCCTGCTGGAGCGGATGACCGACCGCCGCATCCGCCATCTGCCGGTCTGCGTCGACCACCGCCTGGTCGGCATCATCTCCATCGGCGACCTGGTCAAGAGCAAGATCGCCGAGACGGTCGCCGAGGCGGAGGGGCTGCGGGCCTATATCGCGACGGGGTGAGGGGGGAGGGGGCTTCCGGCCAAGCGTCGGCGCGCGATCGAGAGCCGGGCAGGGGAGTTCAGCATTGTGTCCCCGGAACTCGAGATCGAGGCGAGGCTCTTCAGGCGAAGTCGTTAGAGTGGGATCGAGCAATGGGCAAAACCGCCTCAGTCCCTACCGTATACGCGAGATCTCTAGATAAGTCCCCGCGCGATCAATTCCCCGATCGGGAGCGTGGAATTTTTTGCCTGCTGCACTACTTGCTGGCTTTCTGGATGATCTGAACACCTAAACATCTTCGCTATCGTCGCGCCATCTTTGGATTTCGTGATCAGGATCTTCCCCAGCCTCGGACTGCATATTATGCGAGCCTCCTGATCGTGCTTCTGAATTCCTGACAATTGGGGTTCGACAAGAGCCGCGTCATCGACCTTTAAAATGTAAATCACTTTGTTCGGTCATCATTTGGAAGTTTTCCGGCTCGGTAGCACATACCGTATTCCGAACTCTGTTGACATGTAGAAAGACATGGACCCTACCGTCGATTAATGTCTGAAACGCAGAGATCGACAAAATTGCGAAACTCCCTGCTTGCACTAAGCTTAGCAAGCTGCATCAGGCGACAACTAACCACCGGCCATTTCCGGCCGTGCAGCGTTCCGCGTATCGACAATCCTTAGCAAATGCGAGGCCAGGATCACCATTTCCTGGGCCTCAATCGGATCGTTGATCGCAACCGTCCTGTGCGAGTGCGGGTTTTTGTAGGATCCTAACGCGCCCGCGAATAAGTGAGCCAAGCTCAGCCGCTCCCCCTCCGGGTCGGATGCCTTTGTGAGTGGCCCATTCTGAACATCAAACGCCCTCCTGACCAATTTCTCTCCCAGGTCGTCGTCGCTGAAGCCGCCCGCTGCTCGAACAGCTTCCTCGACGGTCCGAAATGCACGAAAGACGGCATCAGCGTATCGGCCCCTGGCGAGATCAAGCCAAACGTCGTCAGCGATCGCAGGGTGCAATAAGGACTTCGGGAGCACGCCAGCGTTCCGAAAACGCTCGAAGCCCTCGTCATCCTCGATTGCCCATCCACGCCGGGTAACGACCTTATAGCCGTTTTGACCGTTCACTCCGGGATCGGGCATCATCAGGAGGTTCAGGTCGAGCCAATGCCAAGCCTCCCCCGCAGCGATCTGAAGTTCATATTGATTGGTGCGCGCATAACGCGACCGCCCAGGATCGATTGGGCAAAGAGCATCTGGGCCGGTGATGGAGGCCGGAAGGAAAATTCGATTTTGTAGCGATTGCTTCGCTAGCTTGAGAAGGGTCCGAGCCAGCTCGGACGGGTCCAGCGCGAGGACAACTTCGGGATCCGCAATCTCGGTGGGTAGCGTCGCCATGGCTGAACCTACACCAGCGACCCGACGTGGCGGCCAACCTGTTTGGCGGTGGCCGGTGCCGCGTTTGTCAGTGCGCTTTGCCGCATATACACTATCGAAGGTTTGAAGCGCGCATCGCCCGCGGGCTCGTCCCGGTCCAGCGCTTGAATGCGCGCGAGAACGCGGCCGATTCGGAGAACCCGACCAGATAAGCCGTCTCGTTCACCGAGGCCTTCTTTCCCCTCGGATAGTCGAGCGCCAATCTGTGGCGCAACTCATCCAGAACCCTCTCGAAGGTCGCGCCCTCCGCCTTCAACTTTCGGAAAAGCGTCTGACGGCTGAGCCCCAACTTGCCGGCGATGATGGCCATGCTGGCGTTGCCGGTATGCAGGATGGGCATCAACAAGCTCTCGACGCGACCCTTAGTGGATTTCGAACTCTCCAGGCTTTCGAGCAGCGCATCGGCATGTTCGCTCAAGATGCCAAAGACGTAACGCGGTTGGAGCGCGATCCGGTGGGTCATCCACGCTTGATCGATCAAGAGCGCATTCTTGTCGCTCTCGAAAACGACGGGCACGCGAAAGATCCGCTCATACTCGGAGCGATACCCCGGGTCCGCGTGGGTGACGTGCACCGCCTCTACCAACTGTGTCACGCCGAACTGGCGCGGCCCGCAAACCATGCGGGCGAAGGTGGATTCGGTGAGTTCGGGAAAACCGCTGGGGTTCTCGCGGGTGTCGACCAACCAGAGCCCCGCGTTGTCTCGAAGGGGCTGAAAGCGATCGCCTCCGCCATCGAATTCGATAACCAGTCGCCCATAACGGTTGAGCTGCGCGAAGGCGTCGAGCATCGTCGCGGAGGCTTGGCCGATCAGCCCGACGATCGAGATTTGGGAAAGATCGTTCGTCTCGCCGTAGTGGAGCGCCAGCGCGGGATCGTTGCACAGCTCCTGGCCCGCCCGCATGAGCGCGACATAGTTCGCGAACCGGATGCGGTTGTCCTGGTGGTGCAGAGTCACCGGGTCGATCCCGGCGCGTTCGACTAGCGCATTGTGGCTGGCGCCTTTCGACACCGCCAGTTCGATCAATCCGCGAGCCAGGCCTGCCGCGACCGTCAGCTCCGGCATGGCGCCCAGCTGATACCTGCGGTCATGCTTTTGATGTGCGGCGTCATGTCCATTTCGTTCGCCGTCGATAGGCTGAAAATCGAATGCGACGAGGCAAATGGCAAGCCTTGTGGCGGCCCGTCCTCGCGAGGTGAAGCATGCTCGACCGCGACTTTCCCAAGCAGTTCGACAATACCTATCGCGGCCACTGGCTCGCGATCTGGCTCTTCGTCGTAGTCATGCTTTTGACGGCGGCCCAGGGCGCGTTTGTGATGTTGATGACCCGCCAGACGCTGCCAACGGCCGATGGGATCTCCCTCGACAGCTTGGGCGCCACCGGCGTGTCCCTCGTGGTGTCCATCACTGCGATCCTGGGGCTTTTCACCCTGATTCTCCCCGTGCAAAGCGTCGTGGTGCTGTTCCGCTATCGCGCGATGATTCCGTTGATGTTTCTCTGCCTGTTGATCCTCGACGCCAGCAACAGGGTGCTGCTTCGGCTGAACCCCATCGTCAGGACCGCACCGTGTTCTGGTCCGCATACTTACATGTGCGGCGGCCTCCACGGCGCGGCGCATCACAGTGGCTACTACGTCGGCTACGCCATCCTTGCGATGACGGTTATCGGGTTTTTCCTGTCGCTACTCAAACAGACCGGTCTCGTTCGCACGGGGCGCCCCGAATTGAAGACTGGGCGGGATAACACGTTTTGATGACCCCGGCCGCCACCCGACTATCGCACAGGATCTCGCTATGACTTCTGGTGCCATTGAGAACCAAGCCGATCGAAATGCACGCTCGCGCGCGAGGTCAGTACAGGCGTATGCAAGGGCTGCCGGAGTTTTACTCCTGATCACATTCGTGGCGGGCGGCTTCGGTGAGGCCTACGTTCCGTCCAAGCTCATAGTGTCAACCGACGCCACCACTACGGCGGAAAACATTAGAACTTTTGACTCGTTGTTCCGCATGAGCTTCGCCGCCTACCTCGTAGAAGCCATTTGTGATACCGCGCTGGCGCTGATTTTTTACGCATTGCTGAAGCCTGTCGGGAGGACTCTAGCCCTTCTCGCAGCGTTCTTCGGGCTTCTAAGTACCACCCTTTTCGCCGTCTCAGAGATTTTCTATTTCGCGGCCCCAAAGCTCATCTTGGGAGGCGCGGGCTATTTGGCGACGTTTTCCCACGGTCAACTCGACACTCTTGCGCTGCTGTCACTCAAGTTGTTTGGGTATGGTGGCGCGATGTTCACGGTGTTCTACGGCATTGGATGTATTCTCCGCGGGTACTTGATCTTTCGATCAGGCTACCTTCCCAAGGTTCTCGGCGCTCTCATGGCGTTCGGAGGTCTCGCGTTCGTCACGAGAAACTTTGCGCTGGTTCTCGCGCCGGCATATGCCACGGACAACCTTCTTCTTTTGATTATGCCGGGAGGGCTGTTACTGGCCCTGTGGTTGCTCGTAAGGGGCGTCAACGTTCGGAAATGGGAAGTGTGGCAGGTGGCTAGTCAGAACTCCGACCAAGATGAAGCATAGTCACCCGTTTATATACGTCGCGAGCATGCCGGCACTTTGCCCGCGACCATGGGCTTTTTAAGGCCGCCTATCCCCATCAACGCGCCAGCACGCTCGCCGAACGCCGCGCCAGGCGTTGCGAGGCCAGGGCGCCTTCCCATCTCTCGTTGCGGTGGTCGCAGCCGCGAGTTGGGGTGAGACCTGAAACACCGGGGCTTGATATGTCAAAGGCCCGGCTCTTCGTAGAGCGGCTCGCGCAAACGAGGAAAGCGCCATGAAAGTCGCCGTCGTCAACGCCCCAGGCGGGCTCGACAGCAGTAGATCGGGGGACACAGTACTCGACCCGTCTCTGGGCGGCGCTTGGCCTATTCCCGAACGTGATGCGGGAGGTCTCGTCGGCCGTCGATGATGCGCCAGACGACGATTCCCGGCCCGGTGGGCCGGGGCTCATAGACGATGACCCAAGGCCATACGGCGAAGGTGCGCGGCTCGCCGTCGAGGTCATGGCGGACCCGGCCAACGCGCGGCATGGCCGCGATGAGTTCAAGGGTCTCGTCGATGCGCCGGAGAATCGCATCGGCCCGATCGACGCCGCTGTCGGTGGCGATCCAGTCGAACGACGTGTCCAGATCGCGCTCGGCGTCGAGGGAAAGGACGATCGGCGATCGCGGCATGGCGCGAAGGGGTGGCTCTTAGGAGCCCGCGGTGTGCCGGCCGCGACCATCGGCGATGATGTCGTCGATCGTGCGAACTGACTGGACGCCCTTCTCCACCTCCCTGCGCGAACGACGGATCGAAGCGTTCAGCATCTCGCGGTTGCGCACGATGAACGCATCGACGTCGCCCTGGCGCCGCTCGTCGGCCTCCACGGCCGGCACGGTCGCGCCGGTTGGAATTGGCTTGGTCGCTTTCATAGTCATGCGCGTAGTCTACCATACTTGCTCGGCTTCGCGCCGCGCCAGAGCTTCCCATCTGAAGCGGTGAGTGGGTTCGCGGGCCCAGCCGAGGCGTTTTGGCCGGATCCGCCGCCGTCACCGCGACACCCTATTTCCCGCCGGACCCGAGAGACGCGTCGTTGGCGAGCTTGAAGGTGGCGTAGGCGAAGCCCTTGGAGATGAACTCGAGCACATAGGCGGAGTTGTTGGCCAGGTTGTCGCACCACCGGTGGGGCCGATCGACGCAGCCGCCGTTGAAGCTGGGGATGGCGCCTTCGTAGTTGCCCCGGAAGCCGCCCCATACGGCGACCTCCTTCTTAGACTTGCAGCAGTCCTGCTGGGTCAGGATCCCGCTGTCGGGCACGCCCACCAGGGCGAAGGATTTGGAGTCGGTCCCGTCGTTGCCGAAGGGCGCCGATCGGATGGGAAATCCCCTGGCCCTGAAATAGTCGAAGAAATACTGGTTTCCCCGCCGCGAGGCCGGCACGACGTTTCGGGGAAAGCGGTCGACGGCGTCGGCGAACTGGGGATCGGCCACCAGGATGGCGTAGTTGGGCGTGGCGGTGACGTCGGCGTCGAGGTCGAAGACGATCCGGCGCAGTTCCGCCGGTGCCAGGGTGCGGGTGTAGTATTTCGAGCCCAGCAGGCCGATCTCCTCGCCGCCGAACCAAATGTAGCGAAGCTGGTTGCGGGTCGGCGTCCTGGCCAGCTTCAAGGCGATTTCCAGGATGGTCGCCGAGCCGGAGGCGTTGTCGAGGATGCCCGCGCCGAAAATCGAGTCGAGATGGCCCTCGACGACCACGACGTGGTCGGGATCGCCGAACGGGGAGTCGGCGATCAGGTTGTAGTCGACCTTCTTGGGGTCGATCCGGGTCTGGATGTCGAGGCGCGCGACCGGGGCGGCGCCGGCCCTGTACCGCCGGTAGAGATCCGCGCCCACCGCATAGGAAGCGACCGCGACGACGGGGATGGCGGCCGGCGCCTGAAGGTTGGCCGGGTAGGCGACGTTCGGGCGGGCCAGGGCCTTGGCGTTCGGCGGGTCGGTCGCGCCGTCGTAGTTGAAGATGATCACCCCGGCCGCTCCCGCGGCCCGGGCGTTCGCCGCCTTGGCGTCCAGGTCGCACCCGCCGCGCTGGATCAGGGCAATGTCGCCTGAGGGAAAGCCGGCGAAGTCGGCGGGCGCGCAGCCGCCGCCCGGAGTCTCCCCGGCCCCGGTGGCGATCTGGCCCACGGGCCGCAGCGGCGCCGTCACCGCGCCATGGCCGGAGAGCCGCGCCACATACCAGTCCTCGCCGAGCCGGTAGCCGCGGCCGTCCGCGACGAAGGCGGGAGAGCCGACGACGCTGAAGGCGGTGAAGTCGTAGGGCTGGACGGTGACCCGGTACCCCGCCTGGCTCACCAGGCCGGCGACATAGTCGACCGACGCCTCATAGCCCGGCTGGCCGGTGTCGCGGTTGCCGTGGCCGTCAGGGCCGGGGTTCCGATCGGAAATCCGCTGAAAGGCGACCAGGTGGCCATAGAGGGCCGCCTGCTGGATGCACGCCACCAGCTTGGCCGGCGTGTCGTTGGCGCGGGCCTCGCATTCCGCGTTGGTGGGCGCCGCCGCGGCCCGGCTCGAAACCGCAAGCGACAGGGCGGCCGCCGCCAACGCGGCCCAGCCGAGCGGCGGCCTGGTCGAAACGCTCATCGGTGTCTCCTCATCCTTCTAAAGGCGAAGCGCGGGTCCGATGTTGTATCCCTTGATCTGGGAACCTACGATGCCGGAAGTCGCAGGGAGGGACCTCGCCGTGAGCATCCGCGCCGTCATCGCATCATTCTTGGTCGCCGCTGGGACGGGTCTCGGGGCGGCCCCCGCGGCGTCCTCCGCCACGCCCGGCTACATCGCCAAGGCGGTGGCCGACGCCTCGCGCCCGGCGGATGACCGCAAGCTCGACCCCGACCGCAAACCCGGCGAGGTGCTCGCCTTCGCGGGCGTCAGGCCGGGCGAGGCGGTGGGCGAATACCTTCCCGGCGGCGGCTACTACACGCGCCTCCTGAGCGACGTCGTGGGGCCCCGGGGCACGGTCTACGCCTCGGAGACGACCACCTGGGGCCAAGGCAATGTCGACGCCGCCAAGAAGGTCATGGCCGAGCCCGGGCGCGGCAACATCTCGCTCGACACCGCGCCGCTGGGCACATTTCATCCCCCGCCGGCCAAGGTCGACCTCTTCTGGATCTCGGACAACTACCACGACCTGCATGTCCCCAAGTACGCCAACGTCGACATGGCGGCCTTCAACAAGGCGGTGTTCGATTCCCTGAAGCCCGGCGGCGTCTATCTGATCATCGATCACGCCGCGGCGGCCGGAACGGGGGCGACCCTCTCGCCCACCCTGCACCGGATCGACAAGGCGACGGTGATCGCCGAGGTCACCGCCGCCGGCTTCAGGCTGGCGGGCGAAAGCGACATCCTGCGCAAACCCGGCGACGATCACACCAGGACCATTTTCGATCCCGCGATCCACTTCAAGACCGACCAGTTCATCCTGAAGTTCAGAAAGCCCTGAAGGCGCTACGGCATGCACACAACTTCGTTCAGGCGCGTCTCTTAAACACCTCTCCCTTTGGGAGAGGTGTTCAGGGGCCGACCTTTCAAAGCGCGCGACACCGAATCTTAAGTTGTGTGCATCCGCTAGCCTGAAAGCGGGCGCGGCGGCGACGTCAAGCGAACGCCATCCGCGGCGCCGCCAGCGGCGCCGGGCATCGTGGGCCGGCGTGGGGGGCCATGTCGGAGGGGCCGGCCGGGGCGGCGCCGAAGCCGGCCATGGCGGCGATGAAGGCGTGGGGCGGAGGCGCGGTCACGCCGGCGTGGACGGCGACGACCGTCACCCCGCCGTGGCCATCGGGGGTGGTGACGAAGATCGCGGCCCGGTAGTCGCCGATCAGGTGGATCGTGGCGGTGTTCACGCCGTCGAAGACGGTGAGCAATCCCCGCGAGGCGTTGCCGCTGAAGATCGCCTCGAGCGTACTGAGGAAGCCGATGTCGCGAAGGTCGAGCAGGCTCGCTCCGGCCAGGGAAAAGCCGCGAATCGCGCCGGTGTAGTGCTGGGCATCGGCCAGCTGGAGCGTACCGAGCAGGCCGGAGAAGGCCACATCCTGCTGGAACGCCCCGTTGAAGACGAGGGCGCCCCCCGAGACCACTCCTTTGCCGCCCCCGGTCACCGCGCCGTTGACGGTCAGGATTCCGCCGGCGGCCTCCAGCGCTCCGGAATTCCTCACCGCGCCCTGGATGGTCAGCCCGCCGGCGCCCGTGGCTTCGATCAGGCCGGCGTTGATGACCGGGTTCGCGCCGGTGTCGAGGATCAGGGCCCGCAGGCCGTCGCCGTCGATGATCCCCCGGGCCTGGTTGATCAGTCCCATCCGCCCCCCGCCCAGGATCCCGGCGCCCGAAAGGGTGATGTCGGCGTTGATCAGGGTGTCTCTCGCCGAGCGGCCGATGATGAGATTGGCCGCGCTGTCGTCCAGCACCACCGCGCCGCCGCCGCTCAGCGTGGTTCTCCGGCCGCCGATCACCAGGGTGCTGGTGGTTACCGTCATCACCCCTGTTTCGGTGATCCGGCCCTCCAAGGTCACGGTCGAGTCCTTGATCGCCACGGTCGCCGCGCCGAGGACCGCCCCGTCGAAGAGATCGTTCACCCCGACGAAGTCCACGGTTCCGGCCCCGCCGATGGTTCCTCGGATGCTGTCCCCGCCACCCAGGAAGGTCAGCTCGGCGCCGGCCGCCGCGGCGATGGTCGCGCCGGCCGCTTCGTCGATCGAGCCGCTGACGGCGAGCTGGCCGATCGCGGTCAGGCTCTGGCCGCTCGCCAGGGCGTTGGCGCCCGCCACGGCCCACCCCGTGCCGCTGATGACATAGGCCCCGAAGCCCGCGAAGTGGGCGAAGTCCGTGCCCGTGACCACGCCCGCCCCACCCAGGCCGCTGATCACGCCGCTTCCGCGAACGAGTTCGAACGTGCCGCCGCCGCCGGCGATATCGCCGATGAAGCGCGCGCCGGTCTCGACCACCAGCACGTCGCTGGCCGAGCCGAGCCTCACCGATTGGGTGTCGCCGCTGATGGTGCCGAAATTGGTCACGGTCACGCCCCGGCCGGTCGCAAGGACGCCGACGCCGCCGCTGATCGTCGCCCCCGCCCCATTGGTGAGGCCGCAACCGGCCGATAGGGACACGCCGACGCCGCGGCCGCCGTCCCTGCCGTCCGGCGGGCCGCCGCCGCCAGAGAGGCCGCCGGCCCCGCCCGCGCCGCCCATGCCCCCCGATATGACGCCGCGGTTCTGGAGCGTCGCGCCGGCCCCGAGGTTCACGCCGTCTCCGCCATGGCCGCCGTCTCCGCCCGCGGCGTAGCGCGATCCCGCGCCGCCCGCGCCGCCCTGCCCGCCCAGGATCGAGCCGTCGTTGGCCAGCCGGCCCCCGGCCGAAAGATCGACCCCCGATCCGCCGGCCCCGCCGGCCCCGGCGATCTGATAGCCGTCGCCGGCCCGCGGCCTGACGCCATCGGCCACCCCGCCCGCGCCGCCCTGGCCGCCGGCGACCAGGTTGGAGCTGAACAGGCTGGCCGCGACCGCCGAGACCTCGATCCCCGCGCCTCCGCCGCCGCCGCCGGCGCTCGCGCCGTCCTGGGCGCCGCCCTGGCCGCCGTCGCCGCCCGCTCCGCCTCGGACGATGGAGCGATTGGTCACCTCGCCGCCGTCGGTGAGCGCGATCCCCGCGCCGCCGCCGCCGCCGGTCCCGCCGCCGGTGTGATAGCCGCCGCGGGGGCCATAGCCGCCGAGCCCTCCGGCCCCGCCCCGCCCGCCGGTTATGGAAATGCCTTGCCCGCCCTGGATGGTGGCGTTGTTGAGAATCGTCCCTCCGCCGCCAAGCACGGCGCCGGCCCCGCCGGACCCGCCCTCGCCTCCGCCGCGTCGCCCGGCCCCGGCGCCGCCGAGCCCCCCGTCGCCGCCCGCGACCATGCCGTTGTTTCTCAGGCTCGCGCCGGCCGCGGCCATGAGCGCCGCGCCGCCGGCCCCGCCGGCCCCGGCGCCGCCGCCCAAGCGACCGCCGCCGCCGGTTCCGCCCCGCCCGCCGGTGATCGCGCCGGCGTAGATGGCGAAGGATCCGGCCGCCCCCAGAAAGACGCCCACGCCGCCGTCGCCGCCCACGCCGCCGCCCTGGTATCCGTAGCCGCCGGCTCCGCCGGCCCCGCCGGCGATCGAACCGCTGTCGATCACATCGCCGCCGGCGACGAGCCGGATTCCGGCCCCGCCCACGCCGCCCGCGCCGCCGGGGCCCTGGCCCGCGCCGGGGGCGCCGCCCCCGTCACCGCCGTCGCCGCCGAGAATCGTGTCGCGGTTGGTGGCCGAACCCAGGGCGTCCAACACGATCGCCGCGCCGCCGGCCCCGCCCGCGCCCGCATAGCCGCCTTGATGGAAGCGGGCGCCCGCGCCGCCCCGGCCGCCGTCGATGGTCGCGAAGTTGACCACGCGGTCGCCTGCCAAGAGATGGATCCCGGTATTGCCGGCATGGCCCGCCGGACGGCCCGCGCGCCCGCTCGCGCCCCCGCCCGCCAGGATCCGCCCCCGGTTGGTGACCTTGGCCTGGGCGCGGGCGAAGACGCCGATACCGCGGATCTCGGCCGTATCGTCGATTTTCAGCAAGGAATAGTTGTGAGAGAGGGTGTACCCCGCGCCGTAGGTTCCCCTGAGCCTCTTGGTCGTCATCGCGGCCCCCCCAAATGAGACGACTAAAGGATGCGAACGCGCCGGAGCGAGCGGGCGTCTGGAAAGGCCGTTGTGCCCATGCATCCGCCCAGGATCAAGGCGGAACCGTCATGACCTCGGAACTGCCGCGGGTTTTCCCCGGGTTCCCTATCGATGCCGCCCGCGCCCCCCGCACGGCTTGCCGCTGAGGCCGGCGGGCAGGCGGGTCTTGGCGTCGGCGCAGGCGGTGTCGAGCTGGCGTTGGGTGAGGTTGCGGGCCTCGGCGAGGTCGGCCCCGGCCAGCGAGGCCCGGGTCAGTTGCGCCTCCTTGAAATCGGCCCGGGGAAAGGCGGCCCCGCCCAGGTTGGCGGCGGTCAGTTGCGCCTCGCGGAAAGAGGCCTTGTCGAACCTGCCGGCGGAGAGGTCGGCGCCGGTGAGGTCCGCTTCGGTGAAGCTCGCGCCGCGGGCATCGACGCGCTGGAGGTTCGAGCCCTGGAGTTCGCCGCTCTGCAGGTCGGCCCCGGCGAGATTGGCGTTCATGAAGTCCACGCCCGGGGCCTCGAGCCCGGCCAGGGCGGCGCCCGAAAAATTGGCCAGCATGAACCGCGCGCCGACCATCGAGGCGCCGCGCAGATCGGCCCGGGTGAGGTCGGCGCCGGCGAAGTTCGAGCCGTGGAACGCGGCGCCGCGCAGATCCGCCCCCACCAGGGACGCCCCGGCGAAATTGCACCCCATGAACTTCGCCCCGGTCAGCTTGCGCCCGGCCAGCTCGCATTTGACGCAGTTCCCCCCGAACGAGACCAGCCGCGGCACCGCCTGGTCCGCCATCATCGCGGCCGCCTGGCCGGCGGCGGCCAGGGCCAGCAGCCAGGAGAGGCCGACGGCGAGGGCGAGGCGGTTGGCCCAGGACGAAGCGGACAACGGGGTTTTTCCTTTGGCGCGGATAAGGCTCAAACCTTCCAAGTGTGCTCGGCGAGGCCCGTGCGCCACTTAAATCGCGGTAAGGTTCGGTATTATGGCGCAACCGCCACGAGACGCGAGAGCCCTCTGACCCCACATTTCGGGCATGGCGGAATCCTTCGTTCTCTCTGGCCTGAAACGGAAATACGCCCATACGCTCGGGCTCCAGATCGTCCGCGAGGGCGACCCCGAGCGCCTGGCGTGTTACCTAGCGCACCTTGTGGCCGTGATCCTGATGTTCAACCCGGACCAGGACTTCGGGATGATCAAGCCGATCCGCCCCTGGAGCAACCGCAGGGGCCGCGCTGGACGCCCTTGGACCGTCATGGCGCTGGATGCCTTAGGACCGCGAAGGAGCCTCTCACGACGCGGGAGATCGCCCGCAGGGTGGCGATAGCGGACGGGGTGAGCGATCCCAAGACGATCTATTCGATCGAGTGTTCACTTCACGCCACCCTTGCCCGGCGCGAGGGGGTAGGCGTGATACGCGAACCGGGCTCGCCAAAGCGGTGGAAGATCGGCTAGGCGGCCTTCAAGTGCCGCTGCCAATAGCCGCAGAAATCGACGCTGGGCTTGTGCCCCATGGCGAGTTGCGTGACGCGCTGGACTTGCTCGCCGTTCGCGACCCGGCGGCTGTCTTCGCGCCACGCGGCCTCTTGGGCGTAGCGGAGAAGGTAGGGGCCGGAAATGTGATGGTGATGGCCGACTTCGGCGCGGCGAAGGCGGGAGAAGTATTCTTCGACCCAATTCGTGCAAGCGCCGTCGAGACTGTAAGCTTCGCCGTGATTGATCCGCTTCATCTCGAACTTGGCATGGAGACCATCCCAGGACGAAGCTTCATCCGCGTTCACGACCGTTCCGGGCTTGACGTGCGAGCGAATGAAATTGGTCGCGGACGCCTCACTGTGGAACACGGCCGGGAGTGAGTCCCCGTCGCGCTCGCGGATGATCACCACGACCTTGCGCTTGCCGGTCCGGTTCTCCGCGAGACGCCGATCGCGCCGGTTCTCAAAGCGGTTTGCGGGCTTCACATAGCCGCCAAAATATCCGCCATCGACCTCGGCGGTCTTGCCTTCCCCGCCCAGGATGCGCCCACGAAGCTCGCCGGCCATCGCCTCGCGCATTTTGTGGCAGAGGACGAAGGCGGCCTTGTAGGACAGGCCCAGATCGCGGGACATGGCCAACATGCTCTTGCCCTTTACCTCGTTGCAGAAGATCGCGATGGCCGCGAAGTAGGAGCGGAGCGGGAGTTTGTGATGGGCGAGCAGCGTCCCTGACGTGATCGAGAAATCGGCCGCGCATCCCCGGCAACGGAAGCGGGGGGCGCCGCTCGGGCGCCGGCAATCGTAGGCGTCAAGGCTCCCGCACTTGGGGCAAACGGGCTCGCCGTTGGTTTCTCCCCAGCGGACTTTGCGGAAGGCGTCTTCGGCCTCCGCGTCCGACATGCGGAACACCTTGGCCAAAGACAGGGTCTTGGCTTGGCGGGAAAGGAGGAAGTGCTGACCGGGCTTTTTCATGTCATATTCGTTAGGTGACTAACGAATATGTATGCTATCGGCCTAACGCTTGCAATAGGGAAACGAACGAATATGTTAGGTTTCTCGCGAAGGAGGGACCTCTATGTCCGAGAGTCAGGATCATTGGCAGATACTGGCCAAACGTCACATCAAGGCGGAGCTAAAGCGCGCCGGAGTCGGCTATACCGACCTCGCGAATCGGCTGAGAGAAATGGGGTTGCGTGAAACGGAGGGGTCGATCACGGTGAAGATCAACCGGGGGGCGTTTCCGGCATGGTTCCTCTTTGCCGTCATGCGGGCGATCGGCGCCCACACATTGCGCTTAGAGTGGCGTCAGGATCAGATACCCCCCGTATGAGCCGATGGCCCATCCCAGGGCGATCGCGATGAACGCGGGTATCAGCGCGCGCCACCTTCCAGACCTCGACTGAAAGAACAAATGGCAAACCCCCCAGACGGCCAAGCTGAGCCCCAGCGCTCCAGACATGATCGCTTTGACTATATTTCCCTTGGAGTCGCCATAGTTGGGTTGTTCGCGATCATCGCTTACACTAGCGCCAGTTACTGGCAAGCTAGCCTTACAAAACAGGCACTTTTTGCCGGAAACCAACCCTTCGTCTTCGGGGTTTCCGCTAATGTCAACGGCAAGGCTATAGCCAACGGCGTCATGCAGGGAATAGGAGTTGGTATTGTCTGGCAAAATAGTGGAAACACTGCGGCTGTTCACGCCCTCGGGTCGGTAAACGTAAAGATGTTTAATGCGCCCCTTGACGAAAGTTTTGACTTTTCTGATCTTGTCCCAAACATCCCCGTTCCACAGACTATCGGTCCCAAGTCTCAAAGTGTAATTTGACCTGTCTTGCTTTCGGTTGCTGACTTGCAGCGGCTGGAACAGGGGACTGTCTCGGGGTATATTTGGGGGCAGATGACCTACCGGGACCAGCTCGATCGGCACATTCATCACTTGGCTCAGGCGTGTTGGCAGGTTGTTAGCGTTCAAGGTGATATCACGTCCACCAAGCCCACGGACACCATCAATATGGCGGTCCAGACTTGTCCGTTCCACAACTGCGTGGACAAGGACTGTAAGGCCGAAAAAAGCGCTTCCGAGGGCGGTAAACTTTCCTAGCATTTCTACCTCCGTTCAGAGGCATTAGGTGGGGACGACCGGCACCATTTCGCTTGGTCCCAGATGCTACCTAATGCCGGAATTTTCCTACGAGGATTGACGCGGCCATCGCCGCTAAGTGGGTTCACCTACTGGCCTCGGGCTCATAGGTGGCCTCTATCCGGCGATCCGCTTGTGGCGGGTGCGCCATAATACCGGTAAGGTTGGGGGGGAGGGGGTCAGGCCCCCTTCACGGCAACTGTCCTCACACCTGTCGCCGACGCCCTCTCGGGACACCTCTCCCAAAGGGAGAGGGAGGGGCCCGCCGAAGGCGAGAGGTGAGGGGTTACCCGGCCGAGGCTTTTCGCGACGCGCCGGCCGCCTCTATTCTGGCTCATGCCCAAGCCTATCCCACCTCGAACGCGCCGCGCCCGCGCGCTTCGCGCCGCCTCCACCGACGTCGAGCACAACCTCCGGTCGGTGCTGAGGAACCGGCAATTGGCCGGCGCGAAGTTCCGCCGGCAACTGCCGATCGATCGCTATTTCGCCGATTTCGCCTGCGTGGAGGCTAGGCTGATCGTGGAGCTGGACGGGAGCCAGCACATGGAGGCCCAGGCCGCCTACGACGCCGAGCGGACGCGGATACTCGAAGCGGCCGGGTGGTTCGTCATGCGCTTCTGGAACAACGAGGTGATCGACAATATCGAGGGGGTCGCCGAGGCCGTCCTCGCGCAGCTTAAGCTGGCGAGAGGGTAACCCTCACCCTCCCACGCCCAAGATCGGGCGCGGGCCCCTCCCTCTCCCTTTGGAGACCTCTGCGGAAGACCGTTCTTCTGGGAGATTGGGTGCGAGTCGGTCAGTTACCTGGTCGCCGCGGAGCGATCGGGGCGTTTTTGTTCGATTTTCGGCCGATTTGCCTGTTCGCGGACAGACTCCGCCCCTCAGGTC
>JBBQGZ010000033.1:0-22455 GCA_038323535.1 Caulobacterales bacterium | reverse complement strand
CCAGGGCCGCTTCCACACCCAGCGCATCGCCCTGATGGTCGATCAGACCCGGGCCATGGAATTCACCACCACCCGCACCGAGACCGACGCCCTGCTGCTGGAAATCAATCTGATCAAGCGGCTCAAGCCCCGGTTCAACGTGCTGCTGAGGGACGACAAGAGCTTTCCCGAAATCGTCATCCGCCGGGAACATCCCGCCGCCCAGCTGCGCAAGCATCGCGGCGCCCACTCGATCAAGGGGGACTATTTCGGCCCCTTCGCCAGCGCCTGGGCGGTGAACCGGACCCTCAACACCCTGCAGAAGGCCTTCCTGCTGCGCTCCTGTTCCGACAGCGTCTATGAGAGCCGCACCCGCCCCTGCTTGCTGCACCAGATCCGGCGCTGTTCGGCCCCGTGCACGGGCCTGATCTCGCTGGGTGACTACCAGGCCCTGGTGCTCGAAGCGGAAGCTTTCCTGCGCGGCAAGAGCCGCTTGGTGATGGCAAAAATGAGCGGCGAGATGCAGGCCGCCTCCGACGCCCTGGAGTTCGAGCGCGCCGCGCGGCTTCGCGACCGAATCCGCGCCCTGTCGTCCATTTCCGAGGAGACCCAGATCAATCCCGAGACGGTCGAGGAGGCGGACGTCTTCGCCCTGCACGCCGAGGGGGGCCAGGCCTGCGTCCAGGTGTTCTTTTTCCGCGCCGGGCAGAACTGGGGGAACCGCGCCTATTTCCCCCGGGTCGACCGCAGCGACGGGGACGCGGAGATCATGGCCGCCTTTCTAGGCCAATTCTACGAGGACAAACCGATCCCGCGCCTGATCCTGGTCGACACGGAGCCGGCCGAGGCGGAGCTACTGCGCGAGGCGTTCGGCCTCAAGGCGGGGCGCAGGGTCGAGATCGCTCGGCCTTTGCGAGGGGAAAAGCGGACCCTCGTCGATCACGCCTTGACCAACGCCCGCGAGGCCCTGGGGCGCAGGATGGCCGAGAGTTCGGCCCAGTCGAAGCTTCTGGCGGCGGTGTGCGAGGCCTTCGCCCTAGAGGCCAGCCCCGAGCGCATCGAGGTCTACGACAACTCCCACATCTCGGGCGCCAACGCGGTGGGTGGCATGATCGTCGCCGGCCCCGACGGCTTCCAGAAAGCCCAATACCGCAAGTTCAACATCAAGAGCGCCGACCTCGCCCCCGGCGACGACTACGGCATGATGCGCGAGGTGCTGCGCCGCCGATTCGCCCGATTGGCCAAGGAGGAGGAGGCCGGCGAAAACCCACCCCGGCCGGACCTGGTGCTGATCGACGGCGGCGCGGGCCAACTCGCGGCGGCGCGGGAAGCGATGGCGGATTTGGGCGTGGACGACATCGCCGTGGTCGGCGTCGCCAAGGGTCCGGATCGCGACGCCGGGCTGGAACGGTTCTTCGTTCCGGGCAAGGCGCCCTTCATGCTCGAGCCGAAGAGCGCCGTACTCTACTATCTTCAACGCCTGCGAGACGAAGCGCACCGCTTCGCCATCGGCGCCCATCGCACACGCCGGGCCGCTGACATGAGGAAAAACCCGCTGGATGAAATCGATGGGGTGGGAGCGGCGCGCAAGCGCGCCTTGCTACACACTTTCGGCTCCGCGAAGGGAGTCGGCCGAGCGTCGGTGGATGATCTGGTCAAGGTGGACGGCCTCAGCGCGTCCCTGGCCCGCCGCATCCACGATCACTTCCACAAGGCACCCTAGGCCCTCCCTCGCGAAACGAGGGAGGGCGCTCTAAGGGTCTCTGGCGCCGTCGCCTACTGCGGGCTCTTCATCGTGCCGTCGGCGTTGAACATGTCGGGGTGCTTGGCCATGAACGCCTTGCATTTTGCGTCGGCCACCATGGCGTCATGGGCCATGCCTTGGCAGGTTTTCATCGTCGCCATGTCCGTCTTCGACATCTTCGAACCGGAGGACATGCTGTCCTTGCTCATACTGTCGCTGCTAGCAGCTCCAGCGCTCATGTTGTCCTTGCTCGTGCTGTCCTGAGCGACGGCGGCGCCGGCGGTCAGGGCGATGGCCGCGAGGCCAGCGACGAAGGTCTTGAAATGTCTCATGGGGGCTCTCCTGTCCACGTGAAAACGTGATGATTGAATCGTTGCCAAACGCCCCGCCTCCGCCAAAGGATCCCGCACGTTTCGGCACGCCGGCCGCGACAGAAGCGCTAAGCGTGGTCTAGGATAGGCGCCATGAATCGGCTTCCCAACCTCCTCACCGGCCTGCGCTTGGCGCTGGCCCTGTTCACGTTTTTCGGCTTGGCTGGCGCCGCTGTCCTCAGCGAGCGGCTGACCCCGGCCACGCAGTTCGCCTTGGAGCGATGGGCGTTCTGGGCCTTCGTGGTCGCGGCCCTGACCGATTTCGTCGATGGCTGGCTGGCGAGGCGGCTGAACGCCGCGACGGTCTGGGGCTCGATCCTCGATCCCATCGCCGACAAGGTCCTGGTGTGCGGCGTGATTCTCGGCCTGCTGTCCCTGGGGCCCAACGCCGCGGTGGCCGTGCCGGCGGCCCTGATCCTGTTTCGCGAATTCACCGTCAGCGCACTGCGCGAAGTGGCGGCCGGCAAGGGGATATCCCTGCCGGTGACCCTGCTGGCCAAGTGGAAGACGACCCTTCAGCTGGTCGCCCTCGGCGCGGAGCTTCTGGTCGCCTGCTGGGCGGCCTTCTCCCTGCCGAATGATCCGGCGGTGCTGGGGCCGGCGACCATGGGCGCGCACATCATGCTGTGGCTCGCCGCCGTCGTCACCCTGGTCACCGGCGCGCAATATTGGGAACAGGCGAGGCGGGCGCTCAGCCCGAGGGCGGGGATAGGGTGAATCCCTCCTCCCCATGAAGGGGAGGGAGGATTTGCCCCCACATCAAGACATCGGGCTTGCCGGCGGCGGATCGTCGGGCAGGGGGATGAATTCGTCGTGGTCGAGGTCGGGGAGCTTCATGCGGCCGGCGCGCCAGTCGGCCTTGGCCTGATCGATCCGCGCCTTCGACGAGGAGACGAAGTTCCATTCGACGAAACGTGGTCCCACCGGCTCGCCGCCCAGCAGCATGAGATGGGCGTCGGTCAGGCCGGTGACCAGCACCGGCGCGCCGGCGGCGAAGACCGCCATCTGACCGGCGGCGAGGGGGCGGCCCTCGATCTCCACCGATCCGGCGGCCACGAAGGCCGCGCGCTCGGGATAGTCGGCGGGGATTTGGGCCTTCGCGCCCGCCTTCAGCCGCCAATGGACGTAAACCATCGGCGAATGGGTCTTGACCCGCGCCTTGGCCCCGAAGCCCTCGCCGGCGATGAGGCGCGCCCACAGGCCGTCGGCGGACTCATAGGTGGGCAGGTCCTCCGGCCCGTGATGAGCGAAGGCAGGGTCGGTCTCTTCCGCCTCGGCGGGCAGGGCGACCCAGGCCTGGATGCCATGCATGGCGCCGCCGGTCCGGCGCAGGGTGTCGAACCGCTCCGAATGGGTGACGCCCCGGCCCGCCGTCATCCAGTTGACCTCGCCCGGCCGGATGGCGGCCTGAGAGCCGACGCTGTCGCGGTGGGTGATCTCGCCCTCGAAGAGATAGGTGACGGTCGACAGGCCGATGTGAGGATGGGGACGCACGTCGGCGCCTTGCGGCATGCCCGCGGGGAGGTTCACCGGCCCAAAGTGATCAAAGAACACGAACGGCCCGACCATGGGGTGGCGGCCGAACGGGAGCACCCGACCCACCTCGAAGCCGCCCAGATCGTGGCGACGCGCGTCGATGACAAGCTCGATCATGACCCGTCCTTCAAGGTGTCAGGTGCGCGCCCCAAGATAGGGGATGACCAATGCCAAGGGAATGGCGGTGGATGTCTTCACCGCCCGGATGACGATACGGCTCTCGATGTTGGAGACCAGGCCCAAGGACAGGATCCGGTCGCGCAGGAACTCGTCGAAGGCGTGCATGTCGCGGGTCACGATGCGCAGTTCGTAGTCGGCCGATCCGGTGACCGTCGCACATTGCACCACCTCGGCCCAACCCTGGACGGATTGCTCGAAAGTGTCGAGATTTTCCCGGGTGGGCAGGGACAGCTTGACGGTGCAATAGACCTCGAAATCCAGCCCCAGCTTTTCACGATCGAGGAGGGTGACCCGGCGCTGGATGACCCCATCGTCTTCCAACCGCTTGATACGCCTCCAGCACGGACTCGACGAGAGGCCGACGCGCTCGGCGATCTCGGCCACTGACAGGCCGGCGTCGTGCTGGATCAGATCAAGAATTCGGGCGTCGGTGGGGTCAAATCGTTGGGGCAAGACTCACGCGGCGGTCAAGGGTTTTGGGACGGTTCTTGCTAAGACCAACCGCTGTTCACGCGCAACTCAGAAAGGCGCGCCAAACCCGGAGGGAGGGTCGCCGCCCTGTGGCCGATCCAGAGCGCGTCGCCCTTGCTGGGCCGGCGCCCAGACCCTATAAGCCGGCCTCCCGCGCGCGCGCCTTCGGCTGGGTAGCTCAGATGGTTAGAGCGGTGGATTCATAACCCACAGGTCGGCGGTTCGATCCCGCCCCCAGCTACCAGGCTTTTCGGGGCCGATTCGCCTTGTGTCGGGGTGGCGCGGGGCGGAGCTTAGCCTGGCGCCTGAGGAGTTGGCGACGCGCGATGAGGCGAGACAGCCGTCCATTCCAGGCGTATGACGCGCGTCGCGTAAAGCCGGGGCGGTCCAAGGATTCGCTCGGCTGGAGGGTTTGAGTGGGCGCGGAAACCTTGAGCGACATTCCCGCGCCGTCGGCGCCGCCCGCGGCCCAAGCGCCGTCTTCGGTGAGCGCCCATCCGGGCCGCGGGCAAGGCTTCTGGGCCCTGACCCTGGGTTCGGTCGGCGTGGTCTTCGGCGACATCGGCACCAGCCCGCTCTACGCCATGCGCGAAGCCCTCGCCCACGCCAGGAACGGCGGCGCGCACGAGGCCTCGATCCTGGGCGTGGTCTCCCTGATCATCTGGGCGCTGACCCTGATCGTCACGGTCAAATACGTCATCTTCCTGATGCGCGCCGACAACACGGGCGAGGGCGGGACCCTGGCTCTGATGGCCCTGGCCCAGCGCGCGCTCGGAAAGCGCTCGCTGGTCGTGCTGTTCCTGGGCATGGCCGGCGCGTCGCTTTTCTATGGCGACGGCATCATAACCCCGGCGATCTCGGTGCTTTCGGCGGTGGAAGGGGTCAAGGGGGCGCCCGGGATCGGCCATTTGCTCGCACCCTACGTCCTGCCGGTCGCCGCCGGCATCCTGATCGCGCTCTTCCTCGTTCAGGCGAAGGGAACCCATCGCGTCGCGACCCTGTTCGGCCCGATCACGGCGGTCTGGTTCCTGGTCCTGGGCGCCTTGGGGCTGTTGCATCTGGCCGACGACCTGTCGGTGTTCCGCGCCCTCAATCCGCTCTATGGGGCCCGCTTCCTGTGGGACAACGGGTTTCTGGGCTTCATCGTCCTGGGCAGCGTCTTCCTGGCGGTGACCGGGGCCGAGGCGCTCTATCTCGACATGGGCCATTTCGGCAAGTCGCCGATCCGCTTGGCGTGGCTGGCCCTGGTCTTCCCCTGTCTCACCCTCAACTATCTTGGGCAGGGTGCGCTGGTGCTGCATCATCCGGCGGCCGCGCACAATCCGTTCTGGGCCATGGCCCCCGGCTTCGCCTATTGGCCGATCCTGGTGCTGGCGACGGCCGCGACGGTCATCGCCAGCCAAGCGGTCATCAGCGGCGCGTTCTCCATGACTCAGCAGGCGGTCCAGCTGGGCCTCTTCCCGCGCATGAACATCCGGCGCACCTCGGAGACCCAGGCCGGCCAGATCTTCGTGCCCTTCGTCAACACCGCCCTGATGATCGGGGTCCTGCTGCTGGTGGCCCTGTTCCAGTCCTCGAGCCACCTGGCCTCGGCCTACGGCATCGCGGTCACCGGCTCGATGTTCGTCGACACCCTGCTGGCCTACGTCGTGGTGCGCCGCAAATGGAAATGGAACCTGCCGCAGACGGCCTGTCTGCTCATTCCCCTGGCCCTGGTCGACACGACGTTCATCTCTTCCAACCTGCTGAAAATCCCGGACGGCGCCTGGATGCCGCTGACCCTGGGGGCCGGATTCGTGGTCATCATGTGGACCTGGACCCGGGGCGCGCGGGTTCTCACCGAAAAGACCCGCCGCGACAGCATCCCCCTGGCCGACGTGATCGAGATGCTGCGCCGCCGGCCGCCCAACCGCGCCAAGGCGACGGCGATCTTCCTTACCTCCGACCCCGACATGGCCCCCTTGGCGCTGATGCATAACCTCAAGCACAACATGGTGCTGCATCGCGAAAACATCATCATGACGGTCAAGACCGCCGGGACGCCCAGGGTCGCCGACGCCGACAGGGTCCACATCGAAACCGTCAACGAGGACTTCAAGAAAGTCCGGGTGACCTATGGGTTCATGGAAAGCCCCAACCTTCCCCGCGCCTTGAAGATCTGCCGCAAGCGCGGATTGAAGTTCGACATCATGTCGACGAGCTTCTTCCTCGGCCGCCGCTCCCTCGTCCCCGCCGCCCGCTTCAGCGCCATGCCGCTTTGGCAGGACAGGTTGTTCATCTATCTGATGCGCAACGCCGCCAACCCCACCGACTTCTTCCACATCCCCCCCGATCGCGTGGTGGAGCTGGGGACCCAGGTCACGGTGTAGGAGGGATGGGCGCTCCTCCCTCCCCTTCATGGGGAGGGCCAGACGGCGAAGCCGTCAGGGTAGGGAAGTCTCGATCATCTTCGGCGTGGCGGATTTCACCGTACTTCCCCACCCCGGCCTGCGGCCGACCCTCCCCAGGAGGGGAGGGGGGATTTGCTTCAACTTCCCGTGGGCACATCCTTGAACGCCACGGCCTTGTCCAGGCGCACGTCCTGGGGCGGGCCGAGCACCGCAGACCCGGCCCGTCGTCGCCGTGGGTAAGGCCGATCACGCCGCTGGTGGCGTGCCCCCAGTGCCGACAGCGACCTGAAAGGCGCGGGTCCCGTTGCTGGCGACGATGGAATGCGAGGTCCAGAACCCGCTCGATATGGTCGGCGCGGTGGTGGAACAGAGACGGTGGCCGCGCCGGAGCCGACCTCAAGGTCCGCTTGCGCGACGATGGGCGAGGCGAATCGATCGGCTCGTGAGGACATTGAGTTTGCCAGCGTTGCCGATTGAGCTTTCAACGCTGGCGGCGCAATGGTCGGCGCAAACGAGGAGGCGACCCCCATGACCCAGATTCATTGGCTCAATCCGGTCAGCGCGGATTTCAACGCGGCGACCGACTGGTCCACGGGAACCGTGCCCGGACCGGGCGATACCGCCATCCTCGATGCGGCTGGATCAACGCCCTACGCCGGCACGGCCACCCATGGCGTCCTCACGGTGACTGCCGGACACAATTTCGCCCACATCAACCTGATCGGCAACTATCTGAGCGCAACCTTTATCACCTTAGCCGCCCGCCACGGCGGTGTGATGGTGGTCGCCAAGACCGCGCCCGCCTCTTCCCCGGCGCACGGCTTCATCGCGGCGGCGGCGGGGCTGGGCGGTTCTGCCGCGGGAACCATCCACGCCACAGCGGCCTGGGCCGACCATGCGCCGATGCTCGCCAGACCGCATGCCATGACCGCCTAAGCATCCTCCCGGGTCGCCGACGCCGACCGGGTCAAGACCATCAACGAGGACTTCAATAAGGTGCGCGTGACCTACGGATTCAGGGCGCTTTCCTTGGGCCGCGAGCGATGTTCTGAAAGGATGGATCAGCAAGCCGAGGGGGCGCCCGGCTTGGGTGAGGTAACGTGAAGCCGTCGACCCGCGCGGAGGTCATCGTCATCGGGCTTGGCGCGGTGGGGTCGGCGGCGCTCTATCAATTGGCCAAGCATGGGGTCGAAGCGATCGGCATCGACCGTTTTTCGCCTCCCCACGCCCTGGGGTCCAGTCACGGCAAAACGCGGATGACGCGCCAGGGCATCGGAGAGGGCGACGCCTATGTTCCCCTCGCGATCCGCAGCCACGAGATCTGGCGTGAGCTGGAAGCGGAGACGGGGGAGGATCTCCTTCTGGCGTGCGGGGCGCTGATCGTCGGGCCGGCCGATGGCGGAGCTCTCCTTCACGGCAAGGCGGATTTTGTCGGACGCAGCATCGCCGCCGCCCAGCGGTTCGGCGTTCCGCACGAGGCCTTGGCGAGCGACGACGTCGCCCGCCGTTTTCCTCAATTGGGTCTTCGGGGAGACGAGCGCACCTACTTCGAGCCGGGGGGCGGATTGGTCTACCCCGAACGCTGCATCGCCGCTCAGCTGCGGCGGGCCGAGCGCCTGGGAGCGCGCGTTGTCCGCGACCAGCAGGTCCGCCGGATCGACGAGGTCGGAGGCGGCGTCACGGTATCGACTACCGCCACCGCCTACCAAGGGGCCACGGTCATCGTCGCGGCGGGCGCCTGGGCGCCCGGACTTGTCGGCGCCCAGCTGGGGCCCTTGGCGCTGCAACCGCAGTGGCTCCACTGGTTCGCGCCCCTGGACCCGCCCGCCTACGCACCGCACCGCTTTCCCGCCTTCATCTGGTCGTATGGCCCCGGCCCCGACGACAGCTTCTATGGCTTCCCGATCGCTCCGGGAGCTGCCACCGCGGCCGTGAAGGTGGCGACGGAGACCACCGAAGAGGCGAGCTCGCCCGAGGATCCGCGGCGGGGGGCGGATTCCGCCACCGCGGCGGCGACGATGTTCTCGAGACACGTCCAGGGGCGTCTCGAGGGGCTGTCGCCAAGGGCGGTAAGATCGGCGGCCTGCCTCTACACCACCGCCCCGGACGCCGATTTCGTGATCGGCCCGCTCTGCGAAAGCCGCCGGGTTCTGATCGCCTCGGCCTGTTCTGGCCACGGCTTCAAACATTCCGCCGCCGTGGGAGAACTTCTGTATGAAGCGGTCCGGCTCGGCGACAAGGCCCCGATCGACGCGGCCTTCGATCCAAACCGATTGGCGGGCTTCCGCCTGCACGCCAGCTTCCACAGCGCCGAGCCCTGACCTGGCGCCCGGGGACTTCCTACTTTCCCGTCGGGATGTCCTTGAAGGCGACGTTCTTGTCGAGGCGCACGTCCTGGGGAAGGCCCAGCACCCTCTCGGCGATGATGTTGCGCAGGATCTCGTCGGTGCCGCCGGCGATGCGCAGGCCGGGCGCGTTCATCAGGGCGGTCTGGAAGGCGCCGGCGAGGGGGGCGAGTTCCGGATCGCTGATGATCCCGAACTGGTCCTCCAGTTCCAGGGCGGCGGCGGCCATGTCCTGCATCAGGGTGGCGGAAACGACCTTGCCGATCGAGCTTTCCGGCCCCGGGGTCTGGCCGCGCGACAGGGCGGTCATGGTTCGGTAGCGGGTGTATTTGAGCCCTTCGGCCTGGACATACCAGTCGGCGATCTTCTCGCGCAGACCGGTGTCCTTGAGCGCCGGGCCGGCCAGGGTGGCGATCTCGCTGGCCAGCTTGAAGACCTGGCGATGGCCGGCCCCGCCCCCGCCGCCGATGGCCAGGCGCTCGTTCATCAGGGTCACCAGGCTGACCCGCCAGCCCTCGCCCACCTCGCCGATCCGCTGGGAATCCTTGATCTTGAGGTCGGTGAAATAGACCTCGTTGAAGTTCGAGGCGCCGGACATCTGGTGGATGGGGCGGACCTCGACGCCGGGGGCCTTCATGTCGATCCAGAACATGGTCAGGCCCTTGTGCTTGGGCGCGTCCGGATCGGTGCGGGCCAGCAGCAGGCCGAAGTCGGAGAAGTGGGCGCCCGAGGTCCACACCTTCTGGCCATTGATCACCCAGTCGTCGCCCCCATCCTTTCCTGGGACTCGCACCGCGCGGGTGCGCGCGGCCGCCACGTCCGAGCCGGCGGCCGGTTCGCTGAACAGCTGGCACCAGATCTCGTCGCCGCGCGCGGCGGGCCTCACGAAACGCTCCTTGTCGGCCTCGTTTCCCGCCGTCATCACCGTGGGCACGCACATCCCAAGCCCGATCGCGAAGGGGTTGGCGGGCGTTTCGAAGCGGGCCTCTTCCTGACCGAAGATCACCGATTGCCAAGCCGCGCCGCCGCCTCCGCCCCACTGTTTGGGCCAGGTGATGCAGGCGTAGCCCGCCTCGGCCTTCTCGCGCTGCCAGGCGCGGGAAGCGTCCATGCTGACCGGGTCGTCCAGGCCGTTGTCGATCTTTCCCGTCGGCCTGGGCGCATGGGCCTGGAGCCAGGCGCGCGCCTGCGCGCGATAGTCGGCTTCTTCGGGGGTGTCGTTGAAATCCATGATGCGAGTCCTTCAGGCGGCGTTGCGGCGTTCGAGCTGATTGACCAGACGTTCCTTCCAGGCCTTGGCGCCGCCGGCGACCAGGCCCAGCTGCTGGGCGCGGCGATAGTAGAGGTGGCAATCCACGTCCCAGGTGAAGCCCATGCCGCCGTGGGTCTGCAAATTCTCCTTGGCGGCGAACCAGAACGCTTCGCTGGCCGAAACCCGCGCCGCGGCGGCGGCCACGGGCAGTTCGGCGGCGCCGGCGCTCAGGGCCCAGGCTCCGTAATAGGCGTTGGAGCGGGCCAGCTCGTTCCTGATGTAGATGTCGGCCAGCTTGTGCTTGATCGCCTGATAGCTGCCGATCGGTCGGCCAAAGGCGTAGCGGCCGAGGGCGTAGTCGCGGCCCATCTCCAAGGCGCGGTCGGCGCCGCCGACCTGTTCGAAGGCCAGAAGCACCGCGGCGCGGTCGAGCACCGCCTCGGCCAGGGCCATGCCCTCGCCGGTTTCGCCCAGACGTTCGGCCGGCGCGCCGGTGAACGTCAGCCTGGCCGCGCCTCGCGTCGGATCGAGGGTTTCGAGGGTCTCCCGCGCGACCCCTGGCCCGGCCAGCTCCACGAGGTGGAGGCCGATCCCGCCGGTGTTCCTGGTCAGGACCACGGCCAGGTCGGCGATGTCGCCATCGGTTACCGGTATCTTGACCCCGGTGAGCTTGCCGCCCTCCACGCGCGCCTGGATCTGGCCTTCGGTCAACACCCCCGACCGCTCCACGGTGGCGAAGCAGCCGATGACCTCGCCCGCCGCGATCTTCGGCAGCCACTTCGCCTTCTGGTCCGGCGAGCCCGCCAGCATCAGAGCCTCGGCCACGAAATAGACCGTCGAGGCGAAGGGGATCGGCGCGAGACAGCGGCCCAGCTCCTCGGCGATGGCGCAAAGCTCGATGCCGCCCAGGCCAAGGCCCCCGTGCGCCTCGGGGATCGCCGCGCCCAGCCAACCCTGCTCGCCGACGGCCTTCCACAGTTCCGCGTCGTAGGACCTGGCCGGGTCGTCAAGGACGCCGCGCACGACCGCCATCGGGCAGCGTGCGTCGAGGAATTTGCGGGCCTCGCTCTTGAGGAATTTCTGGTCGTCGGAAAAATCGAAATTCATGGCCCGTTCCGTCAGCTGCGCCCCGAAAGGCGCCGCCCCAAGGATAGCGGGCTTTCCGGGCGGGGAAAGGCTGACGAAAGGTCAAGGAGGCGGGCTTTTTTTGTCCCCGGCTTCATGGCGCCGTCGCGGCCCGGGCGGTAAACCCTCGCGATGCGCACCGAAACCCCTCAACCGATCCGGCTCGCCGACTATCGGCCGCCCGCCTTCCTGATCGACGAGGTTAGCCTCGACTTCGATCTCTCGCCGACCGTCACACGGGTCAAGGCGCGCCTGGCGATCCGCCGCAACGGCGACCATGCCGAGCCTCTGAGGCTCAATGGCGAGCGGCTCAACCCCGTGTCGGTCGCGGTGGACGGGCGGGTGCTTGGCCCCGCCGACCACGCCATCGACGCCGAGTGGCTGACGATTCCGAACGTGCCGGACGCCTTCATCCTGGAAACCGAGGTCGAGATCGACCCGGAAGGCAACAAAGCCCTGGAAGGCCTCTATATCTCGGGTGGCCGTTTCTGCACCCAGTGCGAGGCGGAGGGCTTTCGCAAGATCACCTGGTTCGCCGACCGGCCCGACGTGATGGCGCGCTTCACCGTGCGGGTGGAGGCGCCCGCCCGTTTCGCCCACCTGCTCTCCAACGGCAATCGGATCGAGGCGGGCGAGGCGGCGGAGGGGCGCCACTATGCGGTGTGGCGCGATCCCTTTTCCAAGCCTTGCTACCTGTTTGCCTTGGTGGCGGGCGAATTGGATGTCCTGGAAGACGCCTTCCTCACCGCGAGCGGCTGCAAGGTGGATCTGCGCATCTTCGTCGATCCGGGCATGGCGCCGCGCGCGGCCTATGCCATGGATTGCCTCAAGCGAGCCATGCGCTGGGACGAGGAGACCTTCGGCCGGGAATACGACCTCGACCTGTTCATGATCGTCGCGGTGCGCGATTTCAATTTCGGGGCGATGGAGAACAAAGGCCTGAACATCTTCAATTCATCCCTGCTTCTGGCCGATCCGGCCACGGCCACCGATGCGGATTACGAGCGCATCGAAGGGGTGGTGGCGCACGAGTATTTCCATAACTGGACCGGGAACCGGATCACCTGCCGCGACTGGTTCCAGCTTTGCCTGAAGGAGGGGCTGACGGTCTTCCGCGATCAGAGTTTCTCGGCCGACCAGCGCGGCGCGGCGGTGCAGCGGATCAAGGAGGTGAAGGCGCTTCGGTCCCGGCAGTTTTCCGAGGACTCGGGCCCTCTGGCTCACCCGGTGCGGCCGGCGAGCTACCTGAAGATCGATAATTTCTACACTGCGACGATCTACGAAAAAGGCGCCGAGATCATCCGGATGTTGAAGAACCTGCTGGGCGGCGCGGATTTCCGCCGCGGCATGGATCTCTACTTCGAGCGCTGGGACGGGCGCGCAACGACCGTCGAGGCCTTCATCCAATGTTTCGCCGAGGTTTCGGCGAGGGATTTGACGGCGTTTTTCGCCTGGTACGAACAGGCCGGCACGCCGAGGGTGACGCTCGAGACGCGGTATGACGCGGTGGCGGGCGCGCTGGATTTGACCCTTACCCAGAGCACCGCCCCGACCCCGGGGCAGCCGGACAAGCGGCCGTTGCCGATCCCCGTGGCGGTGGGCCTGATCGACGAGGACGGGCGGTCGCTGCGCGAGACCGAGGTCATCCTTGTGGACTCGGCCGAGCAAAAGGTTCGATGGGCCGGGGTCGATCGCGCGCCGGTGGTTTCGGCCCTTCGCGGGTTTTCCGCGCCGGTGACCCTCGTCAGCGACGCCCCGGCCAAGGACGGCTATGTCCTTCTCGCCGCCGACCCCGATCCCTTCAACCGCTGGGAGGCGGGCCAGGCCCTGGCTCGCGATCTGATCCTGGCCAGGGCCACCGGCCGGCCCGACGAGGTGGGCGAGGAGCGCCTGGCCGAAGCCATGGGCCGCTCACTGGATGATCAGGCGGCCGAGCCCGCCTTCAAGGCTCTGCTCCTGGCTCTGCCGTCGGAGCCCGACTTGGCGCTAGCCAGCGCGCCGGCTGATCCGGCCGCGATCCATGAGGCGCGCGAAGCCGTGCGCAGGCGCCTGGCCGTTCATCTGGGGATCCGCTTGAGACGCCTTCACGCCGTCTCGCCCGACCCCGGGCCGTTCTCGCCGGCCGCCCAGGCCGCCGGCCGTCGCGCCCTGCGCAACGCCGCCCTCGAGCTGCTGGCGGCCGACCCGCATCCCCTCAACCGTGACCACGCGCGCGGCCACGTCGACACCGCGGCCAATATGACCGACGCCATGGGCGGCCTCACCGCTCTCATGCTGCTGGGGGGCGAGGACTTGGAGGACGCCCTGATCACTTTCTATGAGCGCTGGAAGGACGAGCCCCTGGTGATCGACAAATGGTTCGCCCTGCAGGCCCGGGATCCGGGCGAGGGAGCGCTCGCCCGGGTGATCGGCCTGACCGCCCACCCCGCCTTCGACGAGCGCAACCCCAACCGCCTGCGGGCGCTGGCGCAGACCTTCGCGGGCGCCAACCCGGCCCGTTTTCACGATCCCGCCGGCGGCGGCTATCGTTTCCTCGCCGACCGGATCCTGGCCGTGGACGCCTTCAACCCGATGACCGCCGCCCGGCTGGTCGAACCCTTGGGAAGCTGGGCGCGATACACTCCCGCCCTGGGGGCGCTGATGCGGGCGCAATTGGAGCGGATCGCCGGAACACCGGGGTTGTCGAAGAATGTCCTGGAGCTGGCGACCAAGGCGCTGGGGTGAAGGTTGGGTGCGTCACCTCGATGCTATGGCCCGGCCCTCTGGAGTGAAACGGCGGAACCCTGACGGACCGCCCCCCGCCTCAGGGCCTGGCTCAAGGCCGCGCGCTCGCTGGCCGGCAGGGTGGCCGCAAAATCGATGACACCGTTCACGACCGCGCCGCGCGCGGCGTGATTGAGCGCTCGGGCGCGCGCGAGCTTGGCCTTGGCGGCGGCGGGATCGAAACTCGCGGCGCCCAGCGATCCCCAGGCGTCGGCGCGCAGGGCGCGCGCCTCGCGGGCGGCGCCTTTCGCGCCGCGGCCTTGGGCGCGCAACACGGCCATCAGGGCGTCCCGATCCTTGGGCGCGAGGCCCATGGCGGCGGCGCGCAGGGCTGACCGCGACGCTGGCCGAGCCAGCGGACCATGCGCGTTGCGCGCGATCACGGTCGCGCCGGCGCCGATCAGAAAGACGTTGACCGCCAAGGAGGCGGCCAGGGCGATGCGGGTCCAGCGCGCGGTCATGACAGCTCCGCCGGGTCGAGCGGTTCACGCAAAAGGGCGATGGCCTCGTCGGTCGGGTCGGCATCCCCGGCAAGGCGCGCCGGCGCGACGGTCGCCGGCGCCACGGCCAAGCCCGCCGCGACGCCCGCGACGCTGGCCGCCGCCAAGCCGGCGCCAAGGCCGACACCGCTCAGCCAGCGCCAGGCGAGGGTGCGAGTTCGCGCCGCGGGCGCGGCCAGGATGATGCGTTCGCGGAGGTCACGACCAGGCGGGTAGGACGGCGCTTCGGCGAGAATCAGATCCAGGCGGCGCGCGCGTTCGAGGGCGTCTGCGGCGACGCTGGGTTCGGCGGCCGCGAGCTGTCGGGCGGCGTCGCGATCGGTCGCGGGCCAGCGATCCAGGTCGCTTCCGAACGCCTCGGTGAGACCCTCGAACCGATCCGGGGTCATGACCGGCTTTTCCCGCTCAGCCATCGGCGCCCAAGTCTTGCAGGGCGCTCCTGAGCGCGCGGCGGGCCCGGGACAGCAGGCTTTCCAGCGCTTCGACGCTGATCTCCATCAAGGCGGCGGCGTCGATGTTGGTGAGTTCCTGATAGTGGCACAGGACGATCGCCTCGCGCTGGCGGGGCGGCAAGCCCTGGAGAGCGGCGTCCACCCGCCGGCCGATGTCCCGCGCCTGGAGGTTGCGGTCGGGGCCCGGGCCCGGGTCCTCCTGGTCCGGCGGTTCGCTGATGGTCGGGACGCGCCTGCGCAGGCGGTCGTAGCAGAGATTGAGCGCCACCCTGTGCAGCCAGGTGTCGAATCGGGCTTCGCCGGGGCGCCAGCGCGGCGCGGCCTTCCACGCCCTGATGAACGTCTCTTGGGCCACGTCCTCGGCCTCCGCGGCGTCCCCGAGCATCCGTTGGGCCAGGGAAAGCAGCCGGGGAAGCTTGCGCGTCACCAGGGCGCGGATCGCCGCCGGATCGCCCTCGCCGGCCCGGCGAACGAGATCGTCGTCCAGATCGGCGCCGCGCGCCGTCAACCGCAGCCTCGTTCAAGCGCCGCACTCCATGGTCGCATTGACGGCCCACGCCCGCCTGACGCGGGGCCGCCTGTTTCCGCCTCATCTTGAACGTCTCGGGCGTCGGGCTTCCGTCGCATGGCCGTCAGATCAGAGTCCGAAAGGCGCCGTGCGCCGCCTTTCGGGCGCTCGCAAGCTTCGATTTGAGCGCCGCGAACCCGCGTGCGCCGCCGGCTCGGGCGAGGAGGGCGCGCAGGGCGGCCGGTTCAAGGGCGGGGTCGGCGCCGTCTTCCACGGCGACCTTCAGCAGCTGGGACAGGTCTTGCTGAAGCTCCCAGGCCTGGCGCAAAGCCGCCAACGGCCCGAGCGGCGCCAGGCGGGCGTGCGCCAGAGCCTCGAGCGCCTCGCCGGTGTTCGGGCGCAGCGGCCCGCCATCGGCGGCGTGGATGAGCTGCAGATGCTGGGCGCAGAACTCGATGTCCACGAGGCCGCCGTCGATGAACTTCATGTCCCAGGCGCCGCTGGGCGGCCGTTCGCGGGCCATCAGGGCGCGCATCTCGCGGACATCGGCGGCGGTGGCGGCCGGGTCGCGCGAGCGGCGAAGGGCGGCCTCGATGGCGCCCCCGGCGACGCGGGTGAAGGCGTCGGACGTCGCCCAAACCACGCGCGCCCGGGTCATGGCGAGAAACTCCCAGGTTTCGGCTTCCTCGGCATAGTAGGTCTGGAAGGCGGTGAGGCTTACCGCCACCGGGCCCTTCGCGCCCGACGGGCGAAGTTTCAGATCCACGTCATAGAGGCCCCCCTCCGCCGTCGGCGCCGAAAGGGCGGCGACCAGCCGCTGAGTGAAGCGGGCATAGAAGGTTTCAGCGCTCACGCCCTTGAGGGTGGATACCGCGTTTCCCTCTGCGGGCCGGTAGAGGGTCATCAGGTCGAGATCGGACCTGGCCGTCATCTCGCGCGAACCGCACTTTCCCAGGACGATCACCGCCGCCTCGCCCGGGAATGCGCCGAAGTTGCGCTCGACCTCGGCCAGGGACGCGCGCGCGAGGCCGGCGATGAGCCCGTCCGCGAGATGGGCGAAGGCGAAGCCGGCGTCGCCGGCGCTGGCGACGCCGCCGAGCACCTGGACGCCGATCCGGAAGCTGGCTTCCCGGTGCAGCCGCCGGGCGATATCCATCGCCCCCTCGAAATCTTCAGCGCCCGCCACGAGGTCGGAGAGGCCGGCCGGCGCGTTCATGGGCGCGAAGAACCTGGGATCGAGAAGGGCGTGGAGGGCGTCGGGGCGCCGCGCCAAGGTTCGCGCGAACCTGGGGGCGAAGGCCATGATGCGCACGACAAGTTCGAACAGACGGGGTTGGGCCAGAAACAGCGACTGCACCTGCACCCCCAGTCTCAGGGCGCCGAAGAAATCGGCGAAGCGCGAAAAGGCGGTGTCCGGAGCGCCGGTGGCCCGGGCCGTTTCGAGAAGGCGCGGCGCAAGTCGCGTGAGAGCCTCCCGGCCCCGCTCGGTGCGGGTCGCGGCGATGTGGCCGTGATGCCAGCCGCGGATGACGCCGGAAATCTCGGTTGGATTGGAGAAGCCCATGCGCGCGAGCGTGGCGAGGGTTTGCGGATCGTCCTCGACGCCGGTGAAGACCAGGCTGCCGAAGCGCGAGGCGAGGGTTTCCTCGCCGGCGAACAGTTCGCCGTAACGTCGGTTTACCCGCCGCAGCACCTTGCTCACGCCTGCGTCGAAGGCCCGTAGGCTTCCGAACCCCGCCAAGGCCGCGATCCGCCGGCGGTCCAGGTCCGACGGGGGCAGGCGATGGGTGTGTTCGTCGTTCACCATCTGGACCCGATGCTCCAGTGCGCGCAGCCGGCGATAGGCGTCAGTCAGTTCGTCCGCCGCCTCGGGTGCCACGTGGCCGGCCCGGGAAAGGGCGGCGAGGGCCTCAAGGGTCCGCGGTGATCGCAGGCCGCCGTGCCGCCCTCCCAGGATCAGCTGCTGGGTCTGCACGTAGAATTCGATCTCGCGGATACCGCCGCGGCCGAGCTTGAGGTCCGCGCCCTTGGCGGTGAGCCGATCATCGACCTTGTGGATATGGATCTGCCGCTTGATCGAGTGGATGTCGGCGATCGCGGCGAAATCGAGATTGCGCCGCCAGATGAAGGGTTGCAGGTCCGCCAGGAACCGTTGCCCCAGGGGGATATCTCCGGCTGCGGCGCGCGCCTTGATCAGCGCGGCGCGTTCCCAATTCTGACCCACGCTCTCATAGTATTCGAGGGCGGCGGCGACCGAGACGGCCGATGGAGTCGATGACGGGTCGGGCCGGAGCCGAAGGTCGACGCGGAAGACATAGCCCTCGACCGTGCGTGTCTGAAGCAGGGTGGCGACGCGTTCGGTCACGCGCGCGGCGAAGCTCGCGGGCTCGACGCCGGGGGCGAGGGGCAGAACGCCGGCGTCATAGAAGACCGCCAGGTCTATGTCGCTGGAATAGTTGAGTTCGAACGCGCCGTGTTTGCCCATGGCGATGATGAACAGGCCGGGCAGGGGGCCGACGTCGCCTTCGCCCAGGCGCGTCATGCGCCCGGCCGCCAGAGCCTCGCCGGCCGCCGAGGCCAAGGCGACCGTCACCGCGGCGTCGGCGAAACGGCTGAGCGCGCTGGTCACCCGGTCCAGATCCCAGGCGCCGCCAAGGTCGGCGATGGCGGTCAGGAGGTGGAGCTCAGCCTTGAGGTCGCGCAGGCCACGTTCAACCGTTTCGCCGCCAGCCTCTTCGCCGAGCGCGTGGGCGGCCTTCAGGATCGCTTCCAGCCCGGCGTCGGGGTCGCCGGCGAGCAGGCGCGCCAATCGGCGAGGATCGCGGCGCGCGACACCGGCGAGATAGGGCGAAGCGGCGAATATCGGGGCCAGCGCCGGCCAGGCGAGCGCCAGCCGCTTGGCCCCGCCAGCGCCGTCCACGCCCTCGAAAAGCCGGTCGTGGAGTCGTCCGGCGGCGGGCTCGTCGATCACCGGGCCGCAGGGCGCGATGAGATCGCCAAGCGCGGTCACGGGCGTTTCAGCCGACCTTCGGCAGGACCAGGGCCACCCTCAGCCCCGGTCCCGTCCCGTCCAGGGCGCCGGGACCCTCCGCCAACTCGAGATGCCCGCGGTGCGCCCGTGCGACGGCCGCGACGAGGGAGAGGCCCAGGCCCACCCCCGGCTCGTTCCGGCTGTTCTCCAGGCGGACGAAGCGCTCCACGACGCGGCCCCGATCGCTTTCGGGGACGCCCGGCCCGGTGTCGGTCACCGATATCTCGACGTCGCCGGACGAGCGGCGGCGGACGCGAAGCATCACCGCGCCGCCGGCCGGGGTGTATTTCACCGCATTGTCCAAAATATTGGCGAGAGCCTGGGCGATGAATTCACGATTGCCCTTCAAACTCAAGGCGGGGACCAGTTCGGCCTTGAACTCAAGGCCCTTTTCCTCGCACAGCGGCTCGTACAATTCAGCCATGTCGGCGGCCAGCGCGCCCGGATCGAAAACGGTCTGACTTGGCGCGTCGCCGGCCGCCTCGAGCCGGGCGATCGCGAGCACGGCGGCGAAGGTTCGCAAGACGCCGTCGGCGTCATCCAGAGCCTGATGGAGGGCGAGCTTGGGGTCGGCCCGGCCGGCGTCCGCCTCGATCATCGCCACCTCGAGCCTGGCGCGCAGGCGGGTGAGGGGCGAGCGCAGGTCATGGGCGATGGCGTCGCCGGCGTGACGCAACCCGCCGATCGATCGCTCGAGCCGCGCCAGCATGTCGTTGAGGCCCGACGCCAGTTCGTCGTACTCGTCGCCGGTTCCCCGCACGGCGGCGCGGGCGCCAAGATCGCCGCCCCGCGCCGCTTCGATCACGTCGGTCAGACTGCCGATGTTGCGCCTGACATTGCGACTGACCAGAAGGCCACCGGCGAGCCCCAGGACGATCACCAGGGCGCCGGCGCCCCAAAGGGCGCGCAGGATCCTGACCACATAGGATTCCGATTCACCGACGTCCGCGCCGACAAACATCAGCTCGCCACCCGGCATGCGCTCCTGGAGGCCCCGGGCGGGACGCTTGACCACGCCGCCATCGACATCGGTCTGGGTGAGGACGAAGCTCGCCCAGTCGCGATCTCCCTCGAAATCATGCACTGGGGAGGCGGCGATCGAGCCGGAGATCGGCGCGCCGGCCTTGTCCATCAGCAGATAGAGCAGGGCGCGATCGGCGCTGGAGCGTTCGATCACCGACTGATTGAGGGCGGCGAAGCCCCCCCGCCGATAGACCGCCTCCAGGGACTGCATTTCGCGGCTCACGCCGGCGTCGGCGCGCCGGGTCACCTCACCGGCCGTGGCCAGGTAGATGTAAGCCAGGAAGGCGCTCGCCGCGGCCGCGAACAGGGCCAGGAACAGAAGCGTCAGCCGAAACGGCGTGGTGCGGAAGAGGCGCGGCGGGCGCATTCTCTTTAAGAGGGCGCGCTCAGGCTTCCAAGCGGTAGCCCGCGCCGCGAACTGTCTGCAGCATAGGCTTGTCGAAGCCCTTGTCGATCTTGGATCTCAGGCGCGAAATGTGGACGTCGATGACGTTGGTCTGGGGGTCGAAGTGGTACTCCCAGACCTTTTCCAGCAGCATGGTGCGGGTCACCGACTGGCCGGCGTTGCGCATCAGGAATTCCAGGAGTTGGAATTCGCGCGGCTGAAGGTCGATTTCCCGGCCGGCGCGGCGAACCTCGCGACCGATCAGATCCATCTCCAGGTCGCCGACGCGCAACAGGGTCTGGACGGACCCGGTCTCCCTGCGTCGGGCGAGCGCCTCCACCCGCGCGATAAGCTCCGCCAAGGCATAGGGTTTGACCAGGTAGTCGTCGCCGCCCGCCTTCAGCCCGGCGACCCGGTCGGTGATCTCGCCGAGCGCCGAGAGGAACAGGACCGGCGTCTGGTCTCCTCCGGCGCGCAGCCTCTCCACCATGGTGACACCGTCGATGCGCGGCATCATCCGGTCGACGACCAGGACGTCGAACCGGTCGGCGCTCGCGGCGGCGAGCCCGGCCCCGCCATCGGGCGCGGTCTTGCATTCATGGCCGGCCTCGGCCAGGCCCTTGACCATGGCTTCGGCCGCCTCGAGGTCGTCCTCGACGATCAGCAGTCTCACCGCGCGCCCCCCGTTCCCCGGCGGCCGGTCAGCCGTCGATCTTGATAGGGACGAACAAGGTGCGCCCGCCACGGTTTACCGCCAGCGGAATGCTCGTTCGGCCGGCCCGTTTCCATTCGGCCACGGCCGCGGACACGTCGGCGGCGCTCGCCACCTCGCGGTCGCCGGCGCGGACAATCACGTCGCCCCGATGCAGGCCCTTTTCGCCGGCGTCGGACGAGCCCTTGACTCCTTCGACCAGGACTCCACGCACCGCCGCGGCGATGCTGTACTGCTGGCGTGACGCCGGGTCGATCGGCGTCAGGGACATGCCCAGGATCGGCGCATTGGGCGACAATCTGGCGCCGCGGGGGCCGGCTTCCGAGTCCCCATCGCCCGCGCCGGGTCCGCCGCCCAGGGCCAACTGCGCTTCGGAGGGCCGCAGTCCGGTGTGCACATCGAAGATGCGTTCCTTGCCGGCGCGGAAAACGTCGAGGCGCGCCACGTCTCCGGCCTGCACCTTGGCGACTTCCCGGGTCATCTCATTGGGGCTGGTGACGGCATGGCCATTGACCGCCACCACGACGTCTCCGGGTTGAACGCCGGCGTGCTGGGCCGGCCCGCCGGCGACCAGGTCGGCGATGACGGCGCCCTTGCGGCCGCCGAGTCCCCAGGAGTCGGCCATCTCGTCGTTGAGGTTCTGGATCGACGCGCCGATATAGCCTCGGCGAATCTTGGCGCCCGACATCAGCTGTTTGGTGATGTTCGACGCTACGTCGGCGGGAATATCGAAGCCGATGCCGACCGAGCCGCCGGACGGCGAAAAGATGGCGGTGTTGACCCCGATCACCCGACCGTAGGTATCGAAGGTCGGGCCGCCCGAGTTGCCGCGGTTGATCGGCGCGTCGATCTGGATGTAGTCGACGAAGTTCTCGCCGATGTCGCGATTGTACGCCGAGACGATGCCGGCCGTGGCCGTGTTGCCGAGGCTGAACGGGTTTCCCACCGCCAGCACCCAATCGCCGACGCGCGGCCGGGAAGAATTCTCGAAATCGACGAACGGAAAACCGTGACCTTGGACCCTGATCACAGCCAGATCGGTGCCTTCATCGCGGCCGACCACCACGCCCTTGAGTTCCTTGCCGTCCTTCAACACCACCTTGATCTCCTCGGCGTTGTCGACGACGTGGTTGTTGGTGACGATGAAACCGTCCGACGAAATGAAGAAGCCGGATCCGGCCGATTGTTGTTTGGGCGCGCGCGGGCCGTCCACGCCGTCACCGTCTCCCGGCCCCTGGCCTCTGGGTAGGATGTCGAAGGGAAAGTTCTCGAAGCCTGGGATCCTGCGCGCCGCCAGGGGCTCGGCCCTGGAGGTGACGTTGATCGACACCACCGCTGGCGAGACCTTCTCGAAGATGTCGGCGAACGACAGGGGCGCGCCGGGCGCGGCGGGCAGAACCGGAGCGGAAGCTTTGATCAGATGACTTTGAAAGTCCGCCCCCAGAGCCGCGGGCCGCATGCCCGCGCCAGCCATGGCGGCCACGGCGACGCCGGCGCCGGCCAGGGCGCCTATGAAAACGTGCGATTTGCTGACGGCCATCTCTTTCGTTCCTCTTTCCCGGAAGGCGTGCGCGGCCGGGACCCGCTATCTAGTGTCGGATGCCAAAGAGCGCGAGGGCTCACAAGTTACCTTTCCGTTATTCCCGAGGCGTTCTTGAAGCTTCTTTCAGGCGCGAACATGTCAAAGG
>JBBQGZ010000032.1:0-22815 GCA_038323535.1 Caulobacterales bacterium | reverse complement strand
TCGACGGGCGTCACCGCCGATGAACTGGCGCGAGCGCGCAACCCGCGCGTGGCCGGCATCCGCAAAGCGCAACTCACCAACGAATACTGGCTGACACGCCTGGCCGGCTCGATCACCGATCCGCGCCGGCTGAGCCTCATCCGCACCACCTTGCCCGAGTATCAGGCGCTGACCGTCGACGACATCAAGGCCGCCGCGAGAACCTGGTTCACCGACGCGAAGGCCTGGAAGCTGGTGGTGAGAGCGGGGACGGCGGCCAGAGAGGCGACCGCAACGTCCCTCCCTCCCCTTCATGGGGAGGGACAGACGGCGAAGCCGTCAGGGTGGGGAAGTGGGGTGAAACCCGCCATGCCGAAGATGATCCAGACAGCCCCACCCGGATCGCTCCGCGATCGTCCCTCCCCATAAAGGGGAGGGAGGGGTTGTCGTCTACCGCCCCGTCGGGCCCTTCTTGAAATATTTGAAGAAGTCGCTGTCGGGCGAGAGGATCAGGGTGGTGTCGCCGTCGGCGAAGGCGCCTTCATAGGCCTGCATCGAGCGATAGAAGGCGGCGAATCCGGGATCCTTGCCGAAGCTCGAGGCGAAGAGGGCCGCGCTCTGGGAGTCGCCGGCCCCGCGGGTGGTGAAGGATTCCTCGGTGGCCTGGGCCAGGGTGATGGTGACCTGCTTGTCGGCGTCGGCGACCACTTCGCGCCTCTGCTGTTCGCCCACCGCGCGGATCTGGGCGGCCTGCTGCTGCAGGTTGGATTGCATCCTCTTGTAGACCGCCTGCTGGTTGGCCGCCGGCAGGTCGGCGCGCTTGATGCGCAGATCGACCACCTCGATGCCCAGACGCGAGCGCGCCGCACGAGCCCGCACCACGGCGAGGGCCTGGCCCATCAGGGCGTCGCGTTTCTGCGAAATGATCTCGTTAGCGGTGGCCGCGCCCAGCACCTGGCGCAGGGACGAATTGATCAGCGGCTCGAGCCGGTCGGCGGCGATCGCCTCGTTGCGCAGGGTGCGGTAATATTGCAGCGGATTGGCGATCCGGTAGCGGACGAAGGCGTCGACCACCAGGCGTTGCTGGTCGGCCGAGATCACCTCCTCCTTCTGCGCCTCGATCACCTGGTTTCGTGTGTCGAGGACGACGAGGGATTCGACGAACGGGATCTTGACCTTCAGCCCCGGATCGTAGGCCCCGGGGGGATTGATCAGGCGGACCGGCTCGCCGAGGTTGACCACCACCACCTGCCGGCGCTGATCGACGATGAAGAAGGTGTTGGCCAAGACCACGCCCACCGCGAAGACGACGGCGATCCAGATCATCAGGCGGCGACTCATGGGGCGTTCCCCTGCGTTGGCGCTGGCGCCGGAGCGGGGGCTGCCTGAGCGGCCGCGGCGGATCGGAAGGCGTCCGGCGGCAGGATGATCGGCGCCGTCGCCCCCTTGGCGTCGATGATCACCTTGTGCGAATGGGCGAGCACCTGTTGCATGGTCTCGATATAGAGCCGCTGGCGGGTGACGGCGGGCGCCCGCCGGTATTGGCCATAGAGCTGGTTGAACCTGGCCGCCTGGCCCTGGGCCTCGCGCACCACCTGCTGGCTGTAGCCTTGGGCGGCCTGGACGATCTTGGCGGCGTCGCCCTTGGCCTCGTTGACCACCCGGTTGCGGTAGGTGTTGGCCTCATTGATGTAGGATTGGGCGTCCTGGCCGGCGCGGGCGATGTCCTGATAGGCGGGAACCACCTCGGCCGGCGGGTTGGCGTTCTGGATCTGCACCGCGTCGATGGTGACGCCGGCCTGATAGCGATCGAGAATGCGCTGCATCAGGGCGATGGTCTGGCTTTGCACTTCGCCGCGGCCGTTGGTGAGGATCGACTTGAGCGCGCTGCGCCCGACCACCTCGCGCATGGCGCTCTCGGCCACCGCCTTCACCGCCACGTCCGGATCCCGGACCTTGAACAGGTAGGACGCCGCGTCGGAGACGTGCCATTGGACGGTGAAGGAAAGGTCGACGATGTTCTCATCGCCGGTGAGCATCAGGCTCTCATCGGGCGCATCGGCGCCGCCGATCACCGTCTTGTTCTGGTTGGTCACCGAAACCCGTTCCGCCCGTTCGATCGGGATGGGCAGATGGTAGTGGAGGCCGGGCCCGACCGAGCGGGCATAGCCGCCGAAACGGGTGATCACCGCCTCCTGATAGGCCTGCACGGTATAGACGCCGGTGAGGGTCCAGGCGAGGAAGGCGACCGCGATGATGGCCGCCACCGCCGGCGGTCGTACGCCCTGGCCGGCCGGCCCGCGGAACAGGCGCCCCGCTTCCTCGGCCATCCGCTTGGCCAGTTCCGCGAGTCCGGGGCCATCCGGCGGCGGAGGGCGCCGGCGAGGCTCCTCGCGGCGAGGCGGCCCGCCGTCGCCCGGCTTGCCGCCGCCTTCGCCCGGGGGCGGCGAGCCCCATGGACCGGGGTTGGCGTTGTCGTTCCAGGGCATGGGGGAGAAGGTCGTCCCTCTTTTTCTTTGGACCGGCCGAGGACGTCGGGGGGCAAGGCCGGGGCGCGGAGCTTGTAAACCGGCGCCGAGGTTCGGATATGAGACCCCGCGCGCCGCAAAGCAACACGCCATGACCTCGCCCCCTCACCCCGATCGCGATCTCATCCTCGCCGCATTGGACGCGGTCATCGATCCCAAGACCGGACGGGGCCTGGCCGCCGCCGACCTGGTGCGGGGCCTGATCGTGGGTGAGGGTCGGGCGGGATTCATGCTGGAAGTCGAGCCGGCGGACACGGCCCTCTACGCGCCGGTTCGCGACGCCGCCGAACGGGCGCTGGCGGCGATTCCGGGCGTGGCCAAGGCGCAGGTGGTGCTCACCGCCGCGGCCAAGGCGCCGGCCGCCGGCGTGGCGCGGGTGCGCAAGGGCGCCCAGGTCGCGTTCGATCCCAAGGCGCAAACCCAGTCGATGCCGCCGCCCGATCGGCTCGCCCATGTCCGAAGGGTGATCGCCGTGGCCAGCGGCAAGGGCGGGGTGGGCAAGTCCACGGTCTCCGTCAATCTCGCCTGCGCTCTCGCCGGCCTGGGCCTGAAGGTCGGGCTGCTCGACGCCGACGTCTACGGGCCCTCCGCGCCCAAGATGCTCGGCATCGACGAACAGCCCAGATTCGAGGACGGCAAGCTGACGCCGCTCGATGCGTGGGGGCTCAAGGTGATGTCGATCGGCTTCCTGGTCGACGAGGCGTCGCCGATGATCTGGCGCGGGCCCATGGCGTCCTCGGCCGTGCGCCAGATGATCCAGGACGTGCGCTGGGGGACTGAAAGCGAGCCTCTCGACCTGCTGGTGGTGGACCTGCCGCCGGGCACCGGTGACATCCACCTGACCCTGGTTCAGAAGCTCGCCGTGGATGGTGTCGTGATCGTCTCGACGCCGCAGGAGATCGCCCTCATCGACGCGCGGCGCGCCTGCGCCATGTTCCGCAAGATGACGCCGCCGGTCCCGATCCTGGGCGTGGTCGAGAACATGGCCTTCTTCCCCGACCCGGCGACCGGCGCGCCCATTCCCATCTTCGGCCAGGGCGGGGCGCGGGCGGAGGCGGGGCGGATCGCGGCGCCTTTCCTCGGCGAAATTCCCATCGACATGGCCCTGCGAGCGGGCGCCGACGAAGGCCGCCCCCTGGTCGCCACTACGCCTGGCAGCGCCGTTGCAAAGGCGTTTGTCGTGATGGCGCGGGCGCTGACCGAGCCAGCGCCTTCGAGCGTCGCCTAAGCCGGCTTCGTATCCGGCAACGCGTTGACGATGGGGGTGATCCAGGCGCCGAGGGCCTTCCAGGCGGCGTCGCCGTCGTCCATCAGGCCCAGGCGGACGAGAACCAGGGATTTGGAAGGGACGATGAGGATGATCTGGCCGTTGTGCCCCTCGGCGGAGAAGGCATCCATCGGCCCGGCGCCCGCCATCAGCGAGGGGGGATCGTTGGTCGCCTTGGCTTCGAGCCAGAAGCCGGCCCCATAGACCGGCTGGACGGTCGGGGTGCGGGTGAATTTGACCCACCCCGGCGGCAGGATGCGCCGGCCGCGCCACACACCGTCCAGGCGATAAAGCTCGCCGAACCGCGCGAAGTCCCGGGTGGTGGCGTAGACCAGCGAGCCCCCGGCGAAGGTTCCCGCCGCGTCGAATTCGGCCAGGGCGGAGGTCATGCCCAGCGGCTTGAACAGCTTCGCGTCGATCCAGGCCGCCATCGCCGCGCGCCGCGCGGCCGGCACGCGCGCCTTGGGGAAGAGGTTCGCCTGGAGTTCGGCCGCCGCCAGGACGAACGAACCGGTGGAATAGTTCCAGCGCGTCCCCGGCGGATGGGCCTGGGCCCTGGCGGCGGCGAAGGCCGCGCAATCGAACCGGCCCGGGCCGTAGAGCATCCTGGCCGCGTCCGAATTGGCCGGGCTGTAGTCGCCTTCCTTCCAGTCGAGCCCATCGGTGAGAGTGATCAGGCTGCGCAGGGTCAGCTTGGGATCTGCGCGCGGAACCGTTTTGAGCGGCCGGTCGAGGTCGACCTTGCCTTCGGCGAGCGCGATGCCGACGAGGGCGTGGGTGACGGATTTGGCCATGGACCAGGAGACGTGGCGAACGGCCGGCCCGCACTGGTCGCCGTAGCGTTCGAACACCAGCTCGCCATCCTGCACGATGAGGAGGGCGTCGGTCTGGCCGAGGGGGTTCTTCGCCTCTGCGGCGCCGGCCCAGCCGGTCCGCGCGGCCGAGAAATCGCCGCGCCCCGGCCCGGTCGCCCAGTCGGGAGGATTCGAATCGCTCGCCGGCCGCCGCGTGAGCGCGAGCGCCGGAGCCGCCCCCAGGGCGGCGGTGAGGCCAACCGCGAAATCCCGTCGCTTCATGGAGGTTTCTTCCCTATTGGACGGGCGGGAGCTTAGGAGGCGAGGGCCATGGGGCGCAAATCAATCCGGTGGGCGACGGCCATCGCCGCCCTGGCGCTCGCGCCGGCCCTGGGCGGGGCGGCCGCTCCGCCTCCGCCGCCGGAGGTGATCAAGATCGGCGCAGCCTATATCGCCGAGCAGTTTTGCTCCTGCCTGTTCGTGGCCCAGCGTTCGGAAGCGTCGTGCCAAGCCGAGTTCAAGCCCGAGATCGACAACTTCACCGTCGTGGCCGAGCGCGCGGGCCTTCCGGCCAGGGCCAGGGTGACGGCGCGACTGTCCGCCATCGTGGCCGAGGCGGCCTACAGCCGGCGATACGGTTGCATGATTTCCAAATGACCTTAGGGCGCCCGGCCTCAGATCGGCTCGACGATCTGGACTGGAACACCCTGGTTCCCGCTCAGGCCTTCCAGGATCGCGGCCTCCGGGACCATGGCGTCGCGCAGTTCCAACTGGGCGCGGATATCGCCGTGGCGCTTGGAATCGAGCTTGTAGCCGATGAAGCAGGCGCCTCCGAGCATGACGAAGAAGACCGGGCCGATAAGGTAGACCAGCTCCATGCCGTGGATGGCGGCCGGCGAATTGACCGAGCCTTCCTTGGCCTGGTAGCCGATCCAGCCCAGGACGGTGAAGGAGAGGCCGATGCTGAGCGCGCTGGCCACCTTCTGGCTGGTGGTGATCATGGCGTAGAGCAGGCCGACGCGGTGCTTGCCCTGCTCCAGGCGCACCGCGTCGCCGACGTCGGCGACCATGGCGCGGTCCAGCAGCGGGAACCCCGAGGCGAGAAAGCCCATGACGAACATAAACAGGGCGGCCAGTGGAAACTCGCCCTTGGGCAGGAAGGCCAAGGCGATCAAGCCCAGGGAGTAGCCGGTGCTCGCGCCCATCAGGGTGCGGTGCTTGCCAACCCGCATGGCGGCGAAACTCAAAGCCGGCGCGCCGGCGACGCCGGCCGCCACATAGATCAAGAGAAGCTTGCTGGCGTCGGCGATGGTGAAGCCGCGGGCGTCGTGGAAGTAGAAGAGATAGAGGGCGGCCATCCAGCCGGGGCCCATCTGCAGGCAGAAATCGGCGATGATGATCCGCCGCATGTCCGGCCGGGAGACCATCTCCCAATAGTCTCTCAATCTAAACCGTTCTCCGGCCCGCTCGGGCGTGATGCGTTCGGGGGTCAGGGCCAGGGCCAGGGCGACGCCCACGGGCGCGGCCCAGAAGATGAACCAGCCCATGGCGCCGACATCGCCCGCCCCGCTCGAGCCGTCATGCCTGGCCATGGCGATCGGCAGGATCAGGGCGACGACCGCGCCGGCGATGCTGACCAGTTGGATGGCGCCGAAGACGCGCGACCGTTCGTGATATTTCGACGCGATCACCGACGCCCACGAGGCGTGCGACAGCACGATCAAGGAAGCGCCGATGTAGTAGGCGAACAGCCAACCGATCAAATAGGCGTAGTTCATCCCGCCTCGGGGATTGAACAGCATATAGACGGCCAGCATCAGGACCGGCGCCCCGGCGGCCAGCCAGAGCCGGTAGCGGCCCAGGCGAGAGCGGGTACGGTCCATCGCCACGCCGAGCAGGGGGTCGATCAGCGTGTCGATCAGGCGTACGGCCATGAAAGACAGGCCGATCGCCGGCAGCGCCAGACCGAAATGGCTAGCGTAATAGTGTGGCAGATAGACCGGCAGCGCCACGGCCAGGGCCCCGATGCACACGCCCGGCATGGCGAAGGCCAGGAGCGCCGGGGTCGCTAGCCGCGCGTCGGAGGCGGATGGGTTGATCGCCGTCGTCACAAGGCGTTCCTCGAGAGTCTCGAATGTGATCCCTGGCGGCACCAGACCTTGCGCCCGCTCCGGGCGCAAGCGGTTTCCGCCGCCCAGGCCGACGGGCCGGGTTTCTAATATGCCGTTGACAGTATATTCGGACTCAAGCATATATAAACTCGATGCATGCCATCTTTTCCGCCCTGGCCGACCCCCTTCGCCGCCGCATGCTGGAGTCTCTCCGCGACGGGGAACGCTCCGCCGGCGAGATCGAGCGAGCCCTGAAGGTCAGCCAGCCGGCGGCCTCCAAGCACTTGAGGACGTTGCGCGAGGCCGGGCTCGTGCGCGTCCGTAAGGACGCCCAGCGCCGGGTCTACCGGCTGGACCCCGCGCCGCTGGCGAAACTCGACGCCTGGCTCGCGCCGTACCGCGATTTCTGGAGCACGCGCCTGGACGCCCTGGAACACCACTTGGATCAGGAGAGCTGACCGTGACCAACCCTATCGACGCCGCCTTCCGACGGACCGGCCAAGGGTGCGAGTTCGACCTTTCCCGGCCCATCGGCCAATCGGTCGAGAAGGTCTGGGCGGCGCTGACGACCCCCGAACGCATCGCCCACTGGATGGGCGTGGAGTGGCTCGGCGAGGCAGGTCCCCTGAAGGCGGGGGCGGCGTTCGACTACAGGTTCGGCGACACCGGCATGGAGAGCCGGGGCCGGGTGCTGACGTTCGACCCGCCCAGGGTGTTCGAGCACAGCTGGTTCGAGAACCTTTCCCCCGGCCAGGTCGTGCGCTGGGAACTGGCGCCCGAGGGCGACGGTTGCCGCCTTACCCTCACTCATCGCTTCGGCGCGCCCGACGACGCCCCGCGCACCGCCGCCGGCTGGACCGTGCTCCTGGACGGCCTCGTCGCGGGCCTCGCCGGGGAGGGGCCGCAAGCCGGCGACGGCAAGCAGTCCTGGCGCCGGGTGCGGGATCACTACGCGACGGTGTTTCCGCCCGAGGCGACCCGGGACGGCCGGCGCGTCGAGGTCGGCGGGTCGCCCGCGCTGCGGTTCGAACGCCGGCTCGCGGGGCCGCCGGAAAAGGTCTGGGCGGCTCTGGTGGAACCCAAGGGCTTGGCGCGATGGATGCAGGCCGACGCGACGGTGGAGCCGCACCTGGGCGGGCGCTTCCGCCTCGGCCTCGACTACGGGCGCGTCGCCATGGAGGGGACGATCACCGCCTGGGCGCCGCCGAGCCTGCTGGAATATAGTTGGACCGAGACCGAGGCGAACGGCGACTCCCTGGTGCGGTTCGAGCTCTATCCCGAACCGGACGGCTGCCGCCTGGTGCTCACTCACATCCTCAAGGCCGACGGCGACCTCGTCGGCTTCGCCGAGGGCTGGCACCGGCATCTGGATGCGCTCGACCGCGCGCTGGAGGGAGAGACGGTAGAGATCGATAGGCCTCGCCTGGAAGCCTTGCACCTGATCTACGCCGCGACCCTGTAGAGGCCGCCGGTCAGGTCGGCTCCAGTCCCGCCGGGGAAATCATCCCCCGGCTTCGCAGGCCTCGAAAGACGAGGTTGAGCAGGGGGTTGGACCAGCCGCTGGTGGTGCTGAAATCCCGGGTCAAGGTCGCATGATGCCGCTCGTGCGCCTCGGGCGTCATCAGCAGGCCGAGCCTGCGCGGGACGGCGAGAAACCATGGGGTGTCCCAGGGGGCCTCCTCGCGGTGGAGGGTCCCATGGAAATATTGCGCCAGGGCGCCGCCGAACAGCAGGAAGACCCCGCCGACACCCAGCCAGCCGGGAACCTTCCCCATCCAGCAGGCGGCGTCGAGCGCCAGAGCCAAGGGCAGGGCGATGAACAACGCCGGCGATCGGGCGAGATAGAGAAAGCTTCGCCGGCCCAGGGCCGCCGGTTGCGGGTGATGGACCTTGAAATCGAACACCAGGCGCTCGAAAGGCCCGATGCGGGCCATGATCTGCTTCTTCAGGGCGGCGTAGTCCGCCGAGCCGCGCGAGCCGCGATAGAAGAACAACCGATCCAGGCCGACGCCAGAGACGCAGGGGCGATAGTCCAGGTACATATGGGTCGCCCCCGACAGGAGATCGGCCAGGTACCAGCCCACCGCCGCCGCCGGCAGCATCCGCCAATCGGGCCGCGCGCCCAGCCAGATCAGGCTCAGGGCGAGAGACGGCAGGAACAGCAGGAGGGCAATGCGGGTCGCCATCACCTTGTCAGACGTTGTAGCGGAACACGCCCTATACCTGTCGGGAGGCGGATTGGTTAGCCAAGTCGTCGGCGCGGGCAAGGAGATGTCAGCGTTTGGCCGCGCCCAGGGACCAGGTGACGCCGGAAGGCGCCGTGACCCGCCGTCGTGGCATCTTCGGAGCGTGGGCGTCCCGCCCGCGATTTCCAGTCTTACCTTCGAGAAGAAATTCGGCGCGGCAAGGTCGGGACCGTGGCGGACGGAACGTCCGCCCTCCGGAAGGTTCACTCGTGGTTGCCCCTCAGCCCGCGAGGAACGCCGCATAGGTCGCCCGATATTGCTCGGCCATCGGGAAGGATGCGATGTGGGGCGCCGCTTCCTTGACCGCGCGGGCGAAGGATGGGCGCGCCATCAGACGGCCGAGATACGCCGCCACGTGCCGATGCGCCTCGCCGAACGGGGCCACCACATTGGCGTACATCAGCGCCGGCGCGGCGGCGCAGTCGGCCAGGGTGAAGGCCTCGCCCATGGCCCAGGCCCTCGTCGCCATCTCACGGTCGATCACGCCATAGGCGGTCGCAAGCAGCGCCTTCGCCGTCGCCACGCCCACCGGATCGCCCTTTCCCGCCGGGCGGAATGTGTCGCCGACGATCTTCTGCATGGGCTCTTCCACGTAGAGATCGTAGAATCGATCCCGCAGGCGTGTCCGCCAGGCGAGGTCGGCGTCGGCGGGAATAAGGTCGGTCCCGCCCGGATAGTGCCGCGCCAGATACTCGATGATGATGCTGGTTTCGGGGATGGTCTGGCCCTTGGCCTCATCGCGCAGCACCGGAATCTTGCCCATCGGCCAAACCGCCATGAACTCGGCGCGGGAGGCTTCGTCCGAGAAGTCGACGATGCGAGGCGTAAACGGCGTGTCGTTTTCATAGAGGGCGACGAGCACTTTTTGGCAGAAGGACGAGAGCGGGTGAAAATAGAGCGTCAGGGACATGCGGGAATCCTATGATGCCGTCGGTTCTAACGGATCGCGCCCGCGCGGGAAGGCCCTCAGGCCGCGGCGATCCCGAACACCTCGGTGAAGCCGCGGCGCCCGGCCGGCGGGATGGCCACGGCGCGGCTGTCCCGCACACGCTCGATCCAGCCGAGTTCGAAGCAGCGGGTGGCGAGGGCCGCGCCGACCGCGCCGGCCAGGTGGAGGCGCCGCTCGCTCCAATCGAGGCACGGCCGGCAAAAGGCGCGCCGGCGCCGTTGGGTCGCCGCTAGGTCGACGCCCAATTCGGTCAGGAACTGGGCGCCGCGGCCGGTCACCTCGCCGCCATCTTCGGTAAGGACGATCCGCCGCCGCGCCACCAGGGCGTCGGCGAGGGCGACGCCGAGCTTGCCGGCCAGGTGGTCGTAACAGGTTCGCGCCGCCCGCAGCGCTTCGTCGCCTTTCCAGTGCGGCCCCCGGCGGGCCGGGCCGTCCGCCGCCACCGCCATGATCCCTTCGAGCATGCGGCCGATCAAGGGCGAGGCCAGCCTATAGTACGAATGGCGGCCCTGCTTTTGGAGGACCAGCAGCCGCGCCTGGGTGAGCCGGGCGAGATAGCCGCTCGTGGTTTGCGGCGACACCCGGGCGGCATAGGCGAGCTCCGTCGCCGTCAGGGCGCGACCGTCGAGCAGGGCGACGAGCACATTGGCGCGGGCCGGATTGCCGACCAGGGCGCCGATCTCGGCAATCGAGGGCGTGGAGGACATGGGCCATTCTAGCGCGGGCGCGTCCGGCGATCACCACCCGACACTTCGGATTCTTCCGAAGCGATCGCGGGGGACGTGGCCGAGGGAGGCTGCCAGAGTCGCCGGCGTCCGCGACCCGCGCGCCCGAAAGGCCAGTGACACCCTCATGCCGATTACCGTGTTCATCCGCTACCAGCTCGATCCTTTCAAGTCGGCGGCCTTCGAAGACTACGCGCGCCGATGGCTCACCATCATTCCCAAATGTGGAGGCGACCTGATCGGATACTGGATGCCGCACGAAGGCACGAACAACATCGCCTATGGGTTGATCTCGTTCGAGACCCTGGCGGCGTACGAGGCCTACCGGGCGCGCTTGAAGGCCGACTCCGAGGGCATGGCTAATTTCCGGTTCGCGCAAGACCAACGCCTCATCCTCGGCGAGGAGCGCAGCTTCTTGCGGCCGGTCATCGCGTGCGGAAAGGAGGCCGCCGAAGGTTCTTGACTAGAGTCCAACGATTCATTGTGAAGGCCGTCCGGCGCTCCGCCTGGGAAGGACCGCGACGAACCTCTAATTCGTCAGGACGATATCTCCGGCCTGGATCGCGCGAGGGCCATCGGCATAGGGCAATTCCACGTTTGTAAAGGCCAGTGGAATACCCGCGCAATGCAGGGCGCTGGGTTGGTCACAGACTTGAAAATGCAGGTGCGGCTCGGTCGTGTTGCCGGACGCCCCGAGCCGCGCGATCGGGGCGCCCGCGGCGACGGCCTGACCCGGCTTGACCTTGATGCTGCCGGTTTTGAGGTGGGCATAGAGCGAATATTCCCCGTTGCCGTGATCGATCAGCACCGAATTGCCAGCGATGCCTGCCTCGCCGCGCGCCAGGAGCTTGTTCTGCAACTGGCCGATCCGCTCCCCATAGGCCGCGAGGCTCTCGCCGGGTCGGCGCAGGATGGCGGGGTCCTCCGCCTCGCCCTCGACGATTTTGACGACGGTTCCCGTCCCCGCCGCGAGGATCGGAGCGCCATAGGCGTAGTAGTCGGTGAACTTGGCGCCGTCGCCTTGGTAGGAGGCGTCGCCAGCGCCCAGGGCGACGATGTCGAGGGCGAAAGCTTCCGGGAGAGCCCAGCGGTGACCCCCATGCGGAGTCCCCGCCACGGCCACGAACCAGCGCCCGTCGAGCGGAAACCGCATCGGGGTTTTCACTGTCGCCGCGGTGATGGGGATCGTCGCGGAAACCTCGCGCCTCTCCCCGGCCACCACCGATTTCACCCTGACCCGAACACCGTCTCGCACGCCCTTCCAAGCGAAGACCTGATTGCTGATCAGGAGAGCCCCGCCGGCCGCCACGGCGGCGCCGCCGGCGAGATGGGGTGAACGCCCCAAGAGCTTGCCGTCGCAGAACTGGAAGGCAAAAGCGTCCAGAGCCCCGGACGCCTGCAAGCCGGCGCCGCTTTTCGCGACGGCCTCGAGGCTCGCGTCCTTCAGGACGCGGGTGTCGACGGCGGCGCCGCCGTTCAGCAACTCCAGATCCACCTCGTCGATCCGAGCGGCTGTCTTGGCCTTGTTCAGTACGGCCACGGATGGAACCACAAGGCTTTGGAACCGGGATCCGGCCGCCAGCGGATAGACTCTCAGCAGCTGGGACGGACAAAAGGCGACCTGGATCGCGTGCGCGCTCTTGGATGCTCCGGCCTCGGGAGCGGGTTGAGAAATGAGCGCCGCCAGGGCAATCGCCGCTTGCATGGATCAAGCCTCCGCATGGGGTGGGTCATATTGGCCAAGACGGCTCGCGACCGCCAGTCAATTGTCCCCGGCGGCCGGGCCTCAGCCGCCGCCCATCTTGCGGAAGAATTTCTGGGTCTGCTCGCCGCCGGTGACATAGGCCTTCTGGCCGGTCTCGTCGGCGATGGCGCTCCAGTGGTCGCGGATCGCTTCCACCGAGAGCCCGTCTTCGCCCAGGAACACCCCTTCGGTCTCGAAGATCCGCGCCAGGGCGAAGGCGCCGGCGCCGGCGGTGAGGATGGCCCCGGTCGGCGCGTCCTCGGAGCACAGGAAGACCACGCCCGGCGTCACATAGCGTGGGGCGAGCTTGGCGGAGATCTCCGGCGGCATCAGGTTTTCGGTCATCCGCGTGGCCGCCACCGGGGCGATGGCGTTGACGTGGATGTTGTTCTTCTGCCCCTCCAGCTTGAGGGTGTTCATCAAGCCGATGATGCCGAGCTTGGCGGCGCCGTAATTCGATTGGCCGAAATTGCCGTAGAGGCCGGAAGAGGAGGTGGTGACCACGATGCGCCCGTAGTTCTGCTCTTTCATGATCTCCCACACCGCCTTGGCCGACTTCACCGTGCCCACAAGGTGGACATCGAGCACGAACTGGAAGTCGGCGATCTCCATCTTGGAGAACGACTTGTCGCGCAGGACCCCGGCGTTGGCGATCAGGATGTCGATGCGCCCCCAGGCGTCCATGGCCTGCTTCGCCATCAGGGAGACGCCGGCGTCGTCGGTGACCGAGGAGCCGTTGGCGATGGCCTCGCCGCCGGCCGCCGTGATCTCCTCCACGACCTTTTTGGCCGCTTCCGACGAGCCCCCCGACCCGTCCATGGCCCCGCCCAGATCGTTGACCACGACCTTCGCCCCGCGCCGGGCCAGCTCCAGGGCGTGCTGTCGCCCCAGTCCCCCGCCGGCCCCGGTGACGATCGCCACCTTGCCGTCGAAGCGGATGTCCGCCATGGCGGTCTCTCCCTTATTGGTCGCGGGCGTTTTGCGCGACGCGAGCGGCCGGCGTCAAGGCGAGCGTCCCGGCCCTGACTATGAACTCGACGCCGGGCTCGGCGGTGCTAGTTTGAAGGGAGAATGAAATTGCTCGTCTTCCTTGCGCTCTGCGCCTGCCTTGGGGCGTTCGCGAGCCCCGCCCGCGCCGATGAGGGCATGTGGACCTTCGACGACTTCCCGGCGGGGCGGGTGGAACGGTCCTTGGGCGTTCGCCTGGGTCGCGATTGGCTGGATCACGTTCGGGTCGCCTCGGTGCGCCTGACCACGGGTTGCTCGGCCTCGGTGGTCTCGCCGGAGGGACTGGCCTTGACCAACCATCACTGCGTCATGGCCTGCGAGCAGAGCCTTTCAGGCCAGGTCGCCGACTACATCGACGAGGGTTTCCTTACCGAGGCGCGGGCCGATGAGCGCCGATGCCCCGGAATGCAGGCCGAGATCCTGGTCGGCATTGTCGATGTCACCGGCCGGATCTTCGCCGCCTCCGCCGGCAAGGTCGGCGGCGACTATGTGACCGCCCGGGAAGGGGCGATTTCCAGTGCCGAGCGGGCCGCCTGCGGGGTCGACCGGAGGCTGCGCTGCCAGGTGATCGGTTTCTTCGGCGGTGGTCTGTTCAAGGTCTACAAATACCGCATATACGCCGACGTCAGGCTGGTGTTCGCGCCCGAATTCGCCGCCGCCTTTTTCGGCGGCGACTCCGACAATTTCAACTTCCCCCGCTTCGACCTCGATTGCGCCTTCCTGCGTCTCTACGACGGCGGCAACCCGGCCGCGACCCCCGACTTTCTGGCCTGGTCCAGGCCCGCGCCGAAGGCCGGAGAGGCGGTGTTCGTCTCGGGCAACCCCGGCGCCACCGAGCGCGCCTTCACTGTCGCCCAGCTCGAAAGCCAGCGCGACATCGCCATCCCGATCGGCGTGGCCCAAAGATTGGATCTTCGCGGCCGGCTGATCCGGTTCGCCGCCGAGAGCCCGGATCACGGGCGGATCGCCACCGATTCGATCTTCGCTCAGGAGAACGGCCTCAAGGTGCTCCAGGGCCGCGCCCAGGCCCTGCGCGACCCCGTCTTCCTGGCCGCCCGGCGTGCCGAGGAGGCGCAACTGAAGGCGCGGCTGGCCGTCGATCCCAAGCTCGCCGCCCAGATCGGCGATCCCTGGGCCGAGATCGCCCGGGCCCAGAAAGCCTACGGCGACCAATACATCGTCTGGCGCCAGCTGGAGGGCGCGGCCGGGGGCGGCGCCCAGCTCTTCGGCTACGCCCGCACCCTGGTCCGCGCCGCCCTCGAAAGGCCGAAGCCCTCGGCCCAGCGCCTGCCGGAATTCGCCGATTCGCGCTTGGCCCTCCTTCAGAAGACCCTGTTCGATGACAAGCTTGCCTCTTCGGAGCTGGACGCTCTCTACCTCGAATTCTGGTTCTCCAAGACCCGCGAGTCCCTGGGCGCGGATGCTCCGGCGACCCTGGTTTTTCTGGGTGGTCAAAGCCCCGAGGCGTTGGCCCGGCGCCTGATCCAGGGTAGCGGATTGGCCGATCCCGCCCGGCGCCGCGCTCTTTGGGACGGCGGACTGGCGGCCATCCAGGCTTCGGAGGATCCGCTGATCGCCTATGTGCTTGCGACCGACCCCTATTCCCGCGCCGCCCGCCAGCTTTGGGAGGACGAGGTCGAAGGGCCGAACGACCGGGCCAGCGAGCGCATCGCCCGCGTGCGCCTGGCCGCGCTTGGGCGCTCCCTCTATCCGGATGCGACCTTCTCCCCGCGCCTGAGCTACGGCCAGGTCGCCGGGTGGGACGAGGGGCCGGCCCGCATCGCGCCCTTCACCACCCTGGCCGGCTTGTACGACCGAGCGACCGGGAATGAACCCTTCCGGCTCCCGGCGCGCTGGCTGGCGGCCAAGGCGAACCTGGATCAGGCGACGGTGCTCGACTTCGTCACCACCAATGACATCACCGGCGGCAATTCCGGCTCACCAGTCGTCAACGCCAAGGGTGAGATCGTCGGAACCGCCTTCGACGGCAACCGCCCTTCCATCGCCGGCGACTACGCCTATGACGGCGCGGTCAACCGCACGGTGGTGGTCGCCACCGGGGCGATCAGCGAGGCGCTGGCCAAGGTCTACGGCCGGGCGGCGTTGGTCAGGGAGTTGGCCGGGCGATGAGGCCGTGGCCTGTTGTCAAATCGAAGGACGTGACCGCCGATGAAACTCTATGACAGCCGCCGCGCCCCCAACCCCCGCCGGGTGCGCTGGTTGATGGCCGAAAAGGGGATAGAGGACATCGAGGTGGAGGATGTCGACCTGTTCGCGGGCCACCACCGCGCGCCCGAATACCTGGCCCGCGCGGGCATCGCCAATGTCCCGGCCCTGACCCTCGACGATGGGACCACCGTCACCGAATCCCTGGCCATCTGTCGCTACCTCGAGGTCCTCTACCCAACGCCCAATCTCTTCGGCGCCGACGCCCGCGAGGCGGCGGTGATCGAGATGTGGACGCGCCGCGCCGAAATGATGGCGGCCACCCCGCTGATGATGGCGGTCCGCCACGGCCATCCCGCCCTGGCCGCCCTGGAGACCCAGATTCCGGAGGTGGCCGCGGCCAACCGGCGGAGCGCCGAACGGTCGCTGGCCTTCTTCGATCGGCGCCTGGGCGCCAGCGAATGGCTGGGTGCCGATCGGGTCACCATCGCCGACGGCGTGCTGTTCATCGGCATGGATTTCGCCCGCATGGTGCGATTCGCGGTTCCCGAGGACCTGACCAACCTCACCCGCTGGCTGGCGGCCATGCGCGCCCGGCCGTCGGCGACGGCGGGGACTTGAGCGACACGATCCCGCCGGGCGACGGGAGGCGACGGCTCGGCGACTTTCAACACCAAGGCCACCAAGCCCACGAAGAACACGAACGAGAATGAAAAGCGCTGCGCGCGAAGCGCAAAAAAACTCCCTCTTCGTGCCTGTCTTCGTGTCCTTCGAGGCCTTCGTGTTTGATGTTTTATTTTTTCGCCGGGTTCCGCTCCGATGATCCGCCCTTGAGGGCTGCGTCCGGGTGGGCACGCGCCGATCCCCTGCTCGGCGAAGATTCAGACCCGCCGCCTCACCTTTTTCAAGATCGCCGAGAAGTTCAGCAGGGGCCGCCCCTCGGTGGAGACCAGGCCCCGGATGAAGACGAGCGAGGCGCCGGCCCGCACGACCTCGCCGGTCGCCTCGATGAGGTCGCCCTCCCGTGCGGCGTCGATGAATTCGCCGTTGAGGGACGCGGTCACCGAGCCGGAGTCTTGGAGGACGTCGGCCGCGATGCAGAACAGGGCATAGTCGGCGAAGGTCATCAGACAGCCGCCGTGCATGAATCCGCCGCCGTTCATGTGCTTGTTCTCGGCGCGAAAGGCGCACACCATCCGCCCGTCCTCGGCCTTTCGGCAATAGAAGGGCCCCGACAGGAGTTCATAGGGATCGGAACTCCAGATGCGCCAGCCGGCCCATTCGCCCTCGGTTATCTCAATGGGCGTCCAAGGCCCCCCCGCATCCCCGCCGTCCATGTCCGCCCGCGCCGCTCCATAAGGGTTTGCCCGAGGCGATATACGACTTTAGGGAGAGCCTCCATGGCCCTCGACGCGCAAACCCGCGACCAGTTGATCGACACCGTCCGGCGCTTCGTCGCCGAGCGCCTGCGCCCCCTCGAGGCCCAGGTGGCGGAGGATGACGCCATTCCCGAATCGGTCCTGGCGGAGATGCGTGCGCTCGGCCTCTACGGCCTGTCGATCCCGGAGGAATATGGCGGGCTCAATCTTTCGATGGAGGACGAGTGCCTCGTGGCGATCGAGCTTGGCCGCGCCAGCCCCGCCTTCCGCTCCGCCTTCGGCACCAATGTCGGCATCGGCAGCCAGGGGCTGGTGATGTTCGGCACGGACGAGCAGAAGGCCTGGTGGCTGCCGGGCATAGCCTCGGGGGAGATCGTCACCTCCTTCGCCCTGACCGAGCCGGAGGCCGGCTCCGACAGCGCCGCGGTCCGCACCCGAGCGACCAGGGACGGCGACTGTTACGTGCTGAACGGAACCAAGCGCTACATCACCAACGCCAACAAGGCCGGGCTGTTCACGGTGATGGCCCGCACGGACCCCGGCATCAAAGGCGCCGGCGGGGTTTCGGCCTTCCTGGTCCCCCGGAACCTGCCGGGCCTTTCCGTCGGCAAGCCGGAAAGGAAGATGGGCCAGCAAGGCGCCCACATCTGCGACGTCACCTTCGAGGATGTGCGGGTTCCCGCCGAAAACCGCCTGGGCGAGGAGGGCGAGGGCTTCAAGGTCGCCATGCGGGTGCTCGATCGCGGGCGGCTGCATATTTCCGCGGTTTGCGTCGGGGTGGCCGAACGGCTGCTGGCCGACTGCGTCGCCTACGCCGCCGAACGCAAGCAGTTCGGCCAGCCGATCGCCGCTTTCCAGCTCATCCAGGGGATGATCGCCGATTCCAAGACCGAGGCCCTGGCCGCCCGCGCTCTGACCCTGGAGAGCGCCCGCGAGCGTGACCGGGGCGAGAACGTCACCCTGGAGGCGGCGGCGGCGAAGTATTTCGCGTCCGAAATGGTCGGCCGGGTCGCCGATCGCGCGGTGCAGATCTTCGGCGGGGCCGGCTATGTCGCCGACCACGGCATAGAGCGGCTCTACCGCGACGTGCGCATCTTCCGCATCTACGAAGGCACCAGCCAGATCCAGCAGGTGGTGATTGCGCGCGAAACGATGAAGCGGGGCGGATAGCCTTGACCCTTCCCGTGCGGAGGCTTAGCTTAGCTAAGTCATGATCGTCAACACCCACGCCGCCAAGACCAACCTTTCCAAACTGATCGCCCGCGCCGAGGCGGGCGAAGAGGTGATCATCGCAAAGGCGGGCCATCCGGTGGTTCGACTAACGCCTGTGCGCGCGGCGCCGGCATCTGGAGTCGAGGAACCAGGCGCTCTTCCATCTTGGATGGGTTCCCTGCGCGGGAAGATTTGGATCGCGCCCGATATCGACGCGGTCGAGGCTGAGGTCGCTCGCGAGATGGAGCAGGGGTCGATTTTCCCAGGTGAGGCGCCGGATCGGTGAAGCTGCTCTTGGACACCCACGTGGTGCTCTGGGCGTTCGAGGATCCGATGTCGGTCAGCCACGAGTTGCGCGAAGCCTTGCGCCGCCGGACGCCCGCCGTGGTCAGCGTCGCCAGCCTGTGGGAAATCGCCATCAAATCGACCAAAGGCAAGCTCGAGGCCCCTGACGATCTGCCGAAGCGGTTGTTGGAAGCCGGTTTTGAGATTCTCCCGGTGTCACTGCGTCACGCCTGGGCGATTCGAGCGGCGCCCGCCACCCTGCGCACCGCTGATCCCTTTGATCGGTTGCTCTATGCCCAGGCCGAACTCGAGGGCCTCACACTCGCGACCCGTGACGAGGCCCTCCTGCGGTCGGGCCTCGACGTTCTTAAAGCGTAAGGAATGGGCGTCAGCCCGCCGCAAATTTGGGCCATGGCAGGCGTGTTCGCTGGCCTGACCAGAAATTCTGACCGCCCACGTTCGCGTCGAGCGCCGATAGACCCCGCGCCGCCTGGGCGGTAGGTGGACGCCATGGCCCACCCGTTCGGCGCCCAAGGCATGGACGTCCTGCTCCTTCTGGTCGGGCTGGCGGCGGGCGTGGCGACGATCCTGGGCGGAACGTTCGCCTTGAGGTTCGAAAACCGGATCCATTTGATCCTGGGTTTCAGCGCCGGCGCCGTCATCGGCGTGGCGTTGTTCGATCTCTTGCCCGAGGCGCTGGAACTGGGGCGGCGGGCCTATGATCTGGCCAACGTCACCGCGGTCGTCGCGGTGGGGTTCGTCGGCTATCTGGTCGTGGACCGGGCGTTTTTGATCGCGAGCGCCGGGCGGAAGGGCGCGCGGGGCCATCTCGGGGCGGGAAGCCTGACCCTGCACAGCCTGCTCGACGGGCTGGGCGTCGGGCTGGGATTTCAGGTTTCCACCGGCGTCGGCGTCGTCCTGGCGATCGCGGTGTTGGCCCACGATTTCGCCGACGGGGTGAACACCGTCAATGTGAGCCTCTCAGCCACGGGCGACCCCAAGACCGCCCGCCGGTGGCTGATCGCCGACGCGGCCGCTCCGCTGGCGGGCATTGGCGCGAGCCGCCTCCTGACCCTGTCGCAAGCGCAGCTGGCCCTGGTGATGGCGGCCTTCGCTGGCTTCTTCCTCTACATCGGCGCGAGCGAACTGATCCCGGACAGCCATCGGCGTCACCCGCGCGCCTGGACCACCGCCGCCACGGTGCTCGGGGTTATGGCGATCTATTTGGTCATTCGTCTCGCCGCGCTTTAGGATGGCTCGGCACGCCGGCGCCGGGCCGGCCCGCTCGGAGACCCCCATGATCCTCTACGGCTCTTCCCTGTCGCCCTTCGTTCGCAAGACCCTCGCCTACGTTTCGGAGAAGGGCCTCGAGGTGGAGCTCGTCCCCATCGGCCTGGGAAACGTCGATCCCGCCCTTCGCGAGGCCAGCCCGTTTGGCAAGATGCCGGGTTTTCGCGACGGTGATTTCGCGATTTCCGATTCCACCGCGATCATCACCTATCTGGAAGCGAAATACCCGGAGCCGCCTTTGCTGCCGGCCGAGCCGAGGAGCCGCGCGCGGGCCATCTGGTACGAGGAATTCGCCGACACCATCCTGGCGGCCTGCATGGGCAAGCTGTTCTTCAACCGGGTCGTGGCCCCGCGGTTCCTGGGCCAGGAGGGCGATCTGGCCGCCGCCGACAAAGCCGAAAAGGAGGAATTCCCGCCGCTGCTCGACTACATCGAGGGTGTGATGCCCGCGTCGGGCCATCTGGTCGACGACCGCCTCACTCTCGCCGAGCTCGCGGTGGCCAGCCCCTTCGTGAACTTCGCCCACGTGGGCGTGACCATCGACCCCGCCGCCCACCCCAAGACCGCGGCCTTCGTCGAGGCTATGCTGGCGCGACCGTCCTTCGCGCCCCTGGTGGCTCAGGAGAAAGCCTTTTTCGCCCGCTAGACTCCCTGGTGCGCGCGTGACCCTGGGCGCCGTTCTGGCCGACATCCGCGCCTGCCGCGCCTGTGCGGCCGATTTTTCCCACGAGCCGCGCCCGGTGCTGCAAGTGGGCGCCGAGACGCGGCTCTTGATCTGCGGGCAGGCGCCCGGGCGGCGGGTTCACGAGAGCGGGAAGTCCTTCGACGACCCTTCCGGGGACCGGCTGCGGCGCTGGCTGGGCGTCGACCGGGAGACATTCTACGGCCACCCCGCGATAGGCATGGCGGCCATGGCCTTCTGCTATCCCGGGACCGCCGCGGGCGGGGGAGACCATCCGCCGCCCGCGCGCTGTGCGTCGCTTTGGCGACGCCGCCTGCTGGAAGCGCTGCCCAAGGTGGAGCTGACCGTCCTCCTGGGCCGGCCCGCGCAGGTCTGGGCCTTGGGGCGAGGGGCCAGGGACTCGATGGACGGCGCGGTGCACGCTTGGCGCGACCATCTGCCCGCCATCCTGGTCATGCCGCATCCCTCGTGGCGCAACAGCGCCTGGCTCGCGCGCAATCCCTGGTTCGAGGCGGAGGTGACGCCCTATCTGCGCCGCCGCGTGCGCGCCATGCTCGCGGCATGAGGCGCGTCCCGATCCTGGTCCTGGCGAGCCTGCTCGTCGCCTGCGCGCCGACCCTGCAGCGGGCGGGCAGGCCACAGGTCGGGTTCGTCGGCGCGCGGCTGGAGGCCGAGCGCTTCGTCAGTTTCGACGGCGCGGCCCTGGGGTTGACGCGCTGGGAGGCCCAAGGGGGCGAGCCGTGGGCGGTGGTGATCGGGGTCCACGGCATGAACGACTATGCCCATGCCTTCCACCTCGCGGCGGACTATTGGGCGAGGCAGGGGGTCACCACCCTGGCCTATGATCAGCGGGGCTTCGGCCGCTCTCCCGGGCGGGGGGTGTGGGCGCCGGACGACCTGAGAATCGAGGATCTGCGCACCATCGTCGCCCTGGCGCGGCGCCGCTATCCGGCGGCGATCATCGCCGTGGCCGGCGAGAGTCTGGGCGGGGCGGTGGCCATCGAGGCCTTCGCATCGGACCGGCCGCCGGACGCCGACCGCCTGATCGTCCTGGCGCCGGCCGTGTGGGGCTGGTCCACCCAGCCTCTGCCCTACAAGACCCTACTGTGGATCGTGGCCCATGCCGCGCCCGGCGCGGTGATCACGCCCCCCCGCTGGCTCGTCGGCCGCATCACGCCCAGCGACAACCGGCCCGAACTGATCGCCATGGGCGCCGATCCCCTGATGATCTGGGGGGCGCGCTCGGACGCCCTGTGCGGCCTCGTCGAGACCATGGAGCGGGCGTGGCGCCAGACCGGCTGGGTGCGCGCCCCAACCCTCTATCCCTATGGCGCCCATGACGACATCATCCCCAAGGCCCCCTCGTTCAAGGCCGCCGGGCGGCTGAAGGGCGCGCATCGGACGGCCTACTATGCGCACGGCTGGCACCTGCTGCTGCGCGACCGCCAAGCGCGGAACGTGTGGGCCGACACGGTCGCCTTCCTGCGCGATCCGGCCGCGCCCCTGCCCTCTGGCGCGCCGCCGATTCCGGCCTCGGGCCCCGCCTCCGGGGGACGGGCCGAGACGGCGGGGTTGTGAGGCGGGGCCGCTCGGCGTAGAGGCGGGCCGTTTTTCCCGTCAAACCCGTCCCCCAGGTGTTCATGAGCGTTTTTGGGTCTCCCGCCTTCGAGGGCCACGAGGGCGTACACGCCTTCCATGACCGGGCCTCGGGACTGAAGTGTTTCATCGCCATCCATTCCACCGCCCGCGGCCCGGCCGCCGGAGGCTGCCGGATGTGGGCCTATCCCGACGAGCAGGCGGCGCTGGACGACGCCCTGCACCTCTCCCGGGCGATGTCGTTCAAGAACGCCGTGGCGGACCTGGAGCTGGGCGGCGGCAAGGCGGTGATCATCGGCGATTCGCACACCGCCAAGACTCCGGCCCTGTTCGAGGCCTTCGGCCGGGCGGTCGATGCGCTGGGCGGTCGATATTGGAGCGCCGAGGACGTGGGGGTGACCCCCGCCGACCTGGCCCACGCGCGCAAGGCGACGCGGTACATGGCAGGGCTGGAGGGCCATCCCGCCGCCTCGGGCGATCCCAGCCCGGTGACCGCCGAGGGGATCAAGCGGGGGATCGAACTTTGCGTGCGGCGGGTTCTGGGGCGAAGCCTGGATGGCGTCACCATCGCCCTCCAGGGGGTCGGCCATGTGGGGGCCTTCCTCGCCGACAAGCTGGCCGCCGACGGCGCGCGGCTGGTGATCACCGATGTCGATGCCGAGGCCCTCGAAGCGGTGGCGGCGCGGACCGGCGCGCGAGTCGTGCCGCCCGAAGCGATCTTCGATGCCGAGGCGGAAGTCTTCGCCCCCTGCGCCCTGGGCGGCGCCCTCGACCACCAGACCCTGCCGCGCCTGAAGGCGAAGATCATCGCCGGCGGCGCGAACAACCAACTGGCCTCGCCCGAGGTCGGTCGC
>JBBQGZ010000031.1:0-23327 GCA_038323535.1 Caulobacterales bacterium | reverse complement strand
TCGCCTGGAATGCGGCGTATTCGGTGTCTTCGGAACCCCCGGCGCGGCCGGCGTAACGGCCCTGGGCCTGCACGCGTTGCAGCATCGTGGCCAGGAGGCGTGCGGCATCGCGGCCTTCGACGGCCAGGGCTTTCACACCGAACGCCACCTGGGCCATGTCGCCGACGCCTTTTCCGGCGCCGATCTGACCCAGCGCCTGCCCGGCGCCGCGGCCATCGGCCACACCCGCTATTCCACCGCCGGCGGCAGCTTTCTGCGCAACGGCCAGCCGATGTTCGCCGACCTCCAGTCCGGTGGCGTCGCCATCGCCCACAATGGCAATCTGACCAACTTCCTCGCCCTGCGCGAGCGCCTGGTTTCGGAAGGGGCGATCTTCCAATCGACGTCGGACTCGGAAGTCATCCTGCACCTCATCGCCCGCTCGCGAAAAGGCAAGGTCGTGGAGCGGTTCATCGACGCCCTCGCCCAGGTCGAAGGCGGCTACGCCCTGGTCGCCCTGACCAACAAGAAGCTGATCGGCGTGCGCGACCCCTTGGGCATCCGACCCCTGGTGCTGGGCGACCTGGACGGCCAGGCGGTGTTCGCCTCGGAAACCCGGGCCCTGGACATGGTCGGCGCCCGCTTCGTACGCGACGTGGAGCATGGGGAAATGGTGGTCGTGTCGGACCGCCGGGTGGACTCCGTCCGGCCCTTCCCCGCCGCCAGGGCGCGCCCGTGCGTCTTCGAATACGTCTATTTCGCCATGCCCGACAGCGTGGTGAACGGCCGGTCGGTCTATGAGGTGCGCAAGCGCATGGGCCAGCGCCTGGCCATGGAGAGCGGTGTGGCCGCCGATGTCGTGGCCCCGGTGCCCGACTCGGGGGTGCCCGCCGCTCTGGGCTATGCGGAAGCCAGCGGCTTGCCGTTCGAGATGGGAATCATCCGCAATCACTACGTCGGCCGCACCTTCATCCAACCCACCCAGGACGCGCGCGAATTGAGCGTACGCATGAAGCTGAGCCCCAACCGCGCGGTCCTGACCGGAAAGCGGGTGGTGCTGATCGACGATTCCATCGTGCGGGGCACCAATTCGGTGCGGGTGGTGCGCATGGTGCGCGAGGCGGGGGCCACCGAGGTGCATCTGCGCTCCGCCTCCCCGCCACTGAAATGGCCCGACTTCTACGGCATCGACATGCCGGACCGCGACAAGCTCCTGGCCGCCGACCGCAGCCTGGCGGAGATGGCGCGCGTGCTGGAGGTGGACAGCCTGGGCTTCCTCACGGTCGAGGGGCTCTACTGGGCCATGGGGGCCGGCCCGCGCGATCCCGACTGCCCGCAGTTCACCGACCACTACTTCACCGGGGAGTACCCCACCCGCCTGCTGGACCGCGAGATCGCCCTGGGCCGGGACGAGCCTCGTGAACGCCAGCTGTCGTTCCTGGTCGACGCGTGAGGGCGGCGACGTCGCGCGCACCCTGGCTCCAACGCCTCACTCCGGACCCCTACATCATCGCCATTCTCGGCATGGTCCTTCTGGCCAGCCTGGCGCCGGTGCGCGGCCACGCTTCGACCGTGTTCGCCCTGGTGACCAAGGCCGCCATCGCCCTGCTGTTCTTCCTTCACGGCGCCAGGCTGTCGCGCGCCGCGGTTCTCGCCGGCCTGACGCACTGGCGCCTGCATCTCACCATCATCGCGGCGACCTTCGTGCTCTTTCCCCTGCTCGGCCTGGCGACCCAGGCGCTGCCGGCCGCGGTTCTGCCAGGATCCCTGGCGGCCGGGGTCCTGTTCCTCTGTTGCCTGCCCTCGACCGTGCAGTCTTCCATCGCCTTCACCTCCCTGGCGCGGGGAAACGTGGCGGCCGCGGTTTGCGCCGCCTCGGCCTCCAATCTTCTGGGGATCTTCATCACCCCTGCCCTGATCGCCGCGACCTTGGGCGCGCGCGGAGCGGGCTTCTCGATTTCCGAAGTTCGGGCGGTGGTCGAGCAACTGCTCCTGCCCTTCGCGGCGGGGCAGCTGGCTCGGCCATGGATCGAAGGTTGGATGGCCCGCCGCCATCGCCTGGTCGGCCTGGTGGATCGCGGCTCGATCCTGCTGGTGGTCTACGGCGCTTTCAGCGCGGCGGTGGTCCAAGGGATCTGGCGGCGGGTCTCTGCCCTCCAGATCGCCGAGCTCATCGTCGTCTGCGCGGCGCTCCTTGCCGCGGTGCTGGGCGTCACGGTGCTCTTCGCCCGCGCCGCCGGCTTCGCCAAGGCCGATGAGATCGCCATCGTCTTCTGCGGTTCGAAAAAAAGCCTCGCCTCGGGCGTGCCGATGGCGGGTATCCTGTTCCCCCCGGCCGGCGTCGGCCTGCTCGTTCTGCCCCTGATGATTTTTCACCAGCTCCAACTCATGGCCTGCGCGGTGATCGCCCGCCGTTACGGGGCCCGCCCCGCCGAGGAGGCTTGACGATCCATGAACGACTCGAGCCTGCCTCTGACCGGCCGCGCCGCCCTGGTCACCGGCGCCACGCGCGGTATCGGCCGGGCAGCCGCCCTGGCCTTGGGGGCGGCGGGGGCCCGGATCATCGCCGTGGGCCGCACCCAAGGCGCGCTGGAGGAGCTGGATGACGCCATCCTCTCCCTGGGCGGCGAGCGCGCCACCCTGGTCCCGATGGATCTCACCGACGGCGCGGGCATCGATCAGCTGGGCCTCGCGATCTTCCAGCGCCACGCCAAGCTCGACATCCTGGTCCACGCCGCTGGCATGCTGGGCGGCCTGCGTCCCGTGGCTCACATTCCGCTGGCGCTGTGGGACCGTATCCTCGCCACCAATTTGACCTGCGCCTTTCGGCTCATCCGCTCGCTGGAACCCCTGCTGCGGGCCAGCGACGCGGGGCGAGCCATCTTCCTCACCTCGGGCGCCGCGACGCATCCCCGGGCTTTCTGGGGATCATACGCCGCCACCAAGGCGGCGCTCGAGGTCCTCGTCCGCTGCTGGGCCGACGAGGTGGAAACCGCACCGATCCGCGCCGTTCTGCTGGATCCGGGCGCGATGCGCACCCGAATGCGCGCGGAGGCTTATCCCGGGGAGGACAAGGATCTTCTCGCGGACCCGGCGGAGATCGGGCCGATGATCGTCGAACTGGTCCAGGCGCGAGACCTTGGGCCGCCGGTCGGCGCCCTCCGATTCAGCGACTGGCGTTCCGAGCGTTCCGCCGCCGCGCCTGGAAGGCCTTGACCGGGTCCGCGGCCTCTTCGGCATAGGGGTTCTTGCCAGATTTGACGCTGATCCGGATCGGCGTCCCGGGAAGCTCGAAGCTTAACCGCAGGGAGTTGACCAGATAGCGGCGGTAGCTGTCGGGCAGCTTGTCCGCGCGGCTTGCGAACAGCACGAAGGTCGGCGGGCGCGCCTTGGTCTGGGCCATGTATTTGGGCTTCACGCGGCGGCCGTTCACGGCCGGCGGAGGATGCCTCTCCACCGCCAGCTTGAGCCAGTCGTTGAGGTCGCGGGTCTTCAGCTTCGTCGACCAGTCGCCGTGGGCCTTTACCACCGCCGGCATCAGGCGATCCAACCCTCGCCCTGTCTCCGCCGACAGGGCCACCACCGGCGCGCCGCGCAATTGGGGCAGCATGCGCTCGGCGTGTTCGACGAAGCCCTTGAGCCGCGGCCCCGGATCCTCCACCAGATCCCATTTAGCCAGGACGAACACTAGGCACCGCCCCTCGCGTTCCACCAGATCGGCGATGGTGAGATCCTGGGTTTCGAAGGGGTGGGTGGCGTCCATCACCAGCACCACCACCTCGGCGAAGGTGATGGCGCGCAGGGTGTCCTGGGTGGACAGCTTCTCCAGTTTTTCCTCGATCCGCGCCTTGCGGCGCAGGCCGGCCGTATCGACCAGGCGCACCCGCCGGCCTCGCCAGTCCCAATCCACCGGGATCGCGTCCCGGGTGATCCCGGCTTCCGGCCCGGTGAGCAGGCGCTCCTCCCCGATCAGGCGGTTGACCAGGGTGGACTTGCCGGCGTTGGGCCGGCCGACGATGGCCAGCCGGATGGGCTTGTCGCCCGGCTCGGCGAGTTCATCCTCGGCCTGGGCGTCGTCCGTCCCGGCGGCCAGAAGCGCGGCGTAGAGGTCGCCCAACCCCTCTCCATGCTCGGCGGAAATGGAGATGGGCTCGCCAAGGCCCAAGCCGTGGGCTTCCAGGGCGCCCGCGTCGCCCGCCCGCCCCTCGGTCTTGTTGGCGACGACGACGATGCGCTTGCCGCTTCGCCGCAGAACTTTGGCGAACAGCTCGTCGGCGGCGACCACGCCCTCGCGCGCGTCCACGACGAACAGCACCACCTCCGCCTGGGCTACGGCCAGTTCGGTCTGGCGACGCATCCGCGCTTCCAGGCTTTCGCCGGTCAGATCCTCGAAACCCGCGGTGTCGATCAGGCGCAGGTCCAGGTCGCCCAGGCGCCCGGCGGCGAATCGCCGGTCCCGGGTGACTCCGGGCCGGTCGTCCACGATGGCGAGCCGGCGGCCCGCCAGCCGGTTGAACAAGGTCGACTTGCCCACATTCGGCCGCCCAACGATGGCGAGCGTCAACATGGGCCGGCGAAGGGCATGACCCTAGCGGATCGCGACCAGCTGGGCCGCCTGGGTGACCACGTAGATCGTTCCGTTCACGGCGATCGGGCCGATCAGGGCGTCGCTGCCGATTCGAAGCGTGCGCACGATGGCGCCGGTCTTGGCGTTGAGGGCGACCGCCTCGCCCTTGCTGGAGACGACGATCACGCGGCTGGAGGCCAGCAGGGGGCTGGACCAGACGGCGCGTTGCTTCTTCTTGCGACCGGCGTTCAGGTCCTTGATCCAATAGACTTGGCCGCTCTCCCGGGCCGCGCAGATCACCTGCCCGCTGCGATCGACGACGAACACCGCGTCGCCGGCCGGCCAAGGAGAGGTGACGGCCGAGACCGGCAAGGTCCAGCGCGGCGTGCCGGTGCGCAGGTCTACCGCCGCGAACACATCGGAGTGGCTGACCGCGAAGACGTCGGTCTTGTAGATCACCGGGCGTCCCGCGATGTCCCGGATTTCCGAAAGCGCGTTGGTGCGGTTGGCCCGCGACAGGCTGGCGTTCCACAATTCATTGCCGTTCGACGCACGCACGGCGACCAGTTCGCCTGAGGCGAAGGACGCCACCACGGTGTCGTTCTGCACCGCCGGGCTGGAGGCGGCCAGGATGCGGGCCGGTTCGGTCAGGGCCTGGTAGGCCCAGGCCTGGGCCCCCGTCGCCGCGTCGAAGGAAAGAAGCTGGTCGTTGACGTCGACCACGAAGACGCGACCGCCGAAGACCGTCGGCGCGGCGTGCACAGGCGCCTCGGTGCGGGTTCGCCATCCAAGGGCGCCGGTGGCGGCGTCGATCTGGACCACCTCGCGATAGCCCGACGAGGCGTAGATCTTGCCGTCGGCGAAGGCCAGTCCGCCGCCCCAGGCCTCGTGGTCGCGTTTCGATTTGGGGGTGATGTTGAGGCGCCAGATCTGGCCACCCCCCGCCGCGTCGCGGGCCGAAACCGTCGCGGCGCCGTCGATCAGGAAGATTCGCCCGCCCGCGGCGATCGGCGGCGCGGTGACATGGCGCCGACGCGAGGACGGCGCGCCGAAGCCGCGCTTCCAGGCCACCGCGAAGGCCGGCGCCGCATCGACGTTCTCGATCGACTGTTCCGGCGTGCCGCCCGCCAGCGGCCAGTCGGCCAGCGGCGCGGGCGGAGGCAGGAAGAAGTCCTGGCCCTTCAGAGCGTCGGCGACCGCGAGCTGATCATTGAAAGCGATGATCGGGATGCGCACGCCCTTGGAGGCCGTGCTCGCCGGCTTCTTGCCGTGAAACGGGTTCAGGCTTCCGACCTTGGAAAGGGTCCCGCAGCCAGCCAGGGCGAGGGCGGCCACGGCGGCGAGAACGCGCAACGTCGGTGTGGTCGTCATTGGGCGGTCCCAGGAGCGCTTTCGGAGGCGTTGGGGGGGGCGCCTTGGGGACCGGCCTGATCCGCGGGCGGCGCTCCCTCTGCGCCGGCGCCCGGGAAACTGGGCTGTCTCGAAGGCGGCAATGTGGCGGCGGCCCGGACCACCTCCCCCGGGATTTTGACCTGACCCGAATCGATCAGCTCGATGGCGATCTGGGCGCGCTCGCGCATCGCCTGGGTCGCCCCCAGGGTCAGGGTCAGGGCGTTGAAGTCGTCGCGCGCCTGGGCGGTCAAGCCGGCCCCGAGCTTGGCGGTCGCCAGCGCCTCCCGGGCCTGCAGGTCGAAGGGCTTCTTGGCGCCGATCAGGGCGCCCAGCCGGACCTGCAGTTGGGCGTAGGGCGTGGTGTCGAGGAGCGCGAGGGCGGCCTTGAGGCGCGCCAGATCGCCGAATATGGGATTGGGCGCGATCCTGGCGGCCGCGTCATAGAGCGCGACGGCGTCGGGCGCCTTGCCCGCCGCCAGGCGAATATTGCCCTGCTGGATCATCGCCAGGGACCGGTAGCCGCGGGGACCGGCCTTCCCCAGCCCCTCGAAGCCGGCGTAGGCGCCGGTCTCGTCACCCTGGGCCAGTTCGGTCAAGGCCTTGTCGTAGGTGACCGAGGCCTTGCCGATGTTGCGATCCTGCCAGGTGTTGTAGCCCCACACGCCCAGCCAGCCGACGATCGTCGCCGCCAGGGCGGCCAGGAACCAGGGAAGCGCCCTTTGCGCCAAGGACCGGTAGCGCTCGGAGCGAAGCTGGTCTTCGACCTCTTCGATGAAATCGGCCACAAAGGACTCCGCACTTAAAAGCTCGCGCTCGAGGAAAGGCCGGGAACCTATCGGTTGGAGCCCTCCACTGCAACGCGCGGCGCGCGCGCGAATCTGAGGCGGTTCTTGTGTCGGATCGGCGCGGGCGGCGCCCGGTTTTGGTGGATGTTCGGGATCGTTCCGCGTCGAGAGGCGTATAGGATCGGCTCATGCATGGGTTGATCCGGGCGATGAAGGCGGCGGTGGTCGCGCGCCCGTGGGCGCTGACCTGGCTGGCGGCGGTCCACGCCGCGACGCGGGGGTGCGCGGTCTTTCGGCGCGCCGACCGCTACGTGGTGAAAAAGGGGCGCCGGGAGATCCATCTGGCCTTGCGCCACGGGGTCTATGTCTTCGAGACCGCCGGCCGCTTCGACCGCTGCTTCGGCGCCGTGCGCCCCGAAAGAATCGGCGACGCCGAGGTGGCCGATTTCTCGACCCCGAAAGTCCATCACGTCCCCTGGCTGGGCGTGGACCTACTCTACAATTCCCTGGGCGAGGAGGAGGCGGACGTCGAGGCCTATCTGCGGCGCCTGGCCCCGAGGGCGGGCGATGTCGTCCTCGACATCGGCGCCTATTGCGGGGCGACGGCGTGCGCCTTTTCCAGGGCGGTGGGGCAGGAAGGGCGGGTGGTCGCGGTCGAGGCCGATCCCTTGAACCATCGCGCCCTGGCCGCCAACGTGGAGCGGCTGGGGCTCGCCAACATCGAGCCGGTGCACGCCGCGGTGTGGAGCGCGTCCGGAACGCTCCGTTTCGCCGCCGAAGGGGCGCTGGGCTCGGCCGCCGCCTCGGTGGGGCCGCGCGAGGCGGGCACGGTCGAGGTCGCGGCCCTGACCCTCGACGACCTGTGCGAGCGCCTGGATCTTCGCCGGGTGGACCACGTCAAGATGGACATCGAAGGCGCGGAGTACGCGGTGCTGGCGTCCAGCCGCGGGTTTTTCGAGCGGTTCCGGCCCAAGGTCGTGATGGAACTCCACCGCAACCCGGCCGGGGTCATCGACTTTGCCGCCGTCAAGCGGTTCTTCGAGGATCTGGACTATGTCGTCGAGCGGGATATCGACGCGCTCGTCGCCTGCCAGCCGGCGCGGCGACGGCGATCAGATTGCCGAGTTCGAGGCCGACGGTGAGCCCGCCGAACGCCGGAACCCGCTCCGCCTTCAGCCCGCACGCCCACAGCAGGTGCTTGAGCAGGAACTGAACGGGAAAATAGTTGACGGTCCGCTCGACGGTGACCAGCCGGTAGCCGGCCCGCTCGAGCAAGGCGCGCAGCGAGCGCCGATTGTAGACTTCTGGATGCTGCAGGCAGAACGCCGGCCAGCGTCGGCCGAGCAGCCGGCTCAGGGCCGACGATTCGTCGTGGACGACGACGAGGAGCCTGCCGTCCGGGGCGAGCTTGCCCCGCAGATCGCGCAGCGCCGCCGCCGGATCGAGCAGATGATCGAGCACATGGATCATCACCGCCGCGCCGACCGACGCCGGCGGCGCGGAATCGAACCCATCCATGTCGTGGATGATCGCGTGGGCCCTGCCGGCCACGGCGGCGCTCAAGGCGCCGATCACGTCGCGGTTGGGTTCGTACAGCCACCAGGCGTCGAAATGGCCCTCGCGGACGCAGTTTTGCGTGAACAGCCCGACATCCGGGCCGACCTCGAGATAGCCTCCCTCGAGCTTGGCGTGGGCTTTCAACACGTCGAAATAGCCCCGCTGGGTGTGGCGCAGCGCCTCCTCCGGGATCAGGTCCATGTTGGGCGGCATCTGGGCGTAGAGCGCGGCGAGCTGGCCAGCGTCGAAGAAGACCGGGGCGAACAGGAGCCCGCACGAGCGGCATCGGGAATAGGAGAAGAACGCCCGGTCCTTGAAGAAGCCGTTCCAATGGGAAACCAGGTCCTCGAAGGCCATGAATTCGGCCGGCGGCTTGCTGGCCACCGCAGCGGCCGGCGGCGGCGCGGCGCCGCAGCCTGGGCAGTCGCGGACGAGGAAGGGCGGGCGCGGGTTCAACGGTCCAGATCTCCCGGCCTGAAGGTGACCCGGCTGTGCCAGAGATAGCTGGTGAGGATGATCGCGACGGCGAACCCCGACTGGGCGATGATCGGCCTCACGTGGAAGACCTCGACCAGGAGAGGCAGTGCGGCGAGGTTGAGGGCGAAGGAGGCGGCATAGAAGGTCGAGAAGCGCGCGAATTCGCGAAAATAGGCGCCCCGGGTGCGGAAGACCAGGAACTTGGCGCTCAGATAGGCGACCGTCACCATCGTCGCCTGGCTGATGGCCAGGATCGCCATGTAGTGCACGCCCCGCCGGCCGAGGGTGAGCATCAGGGCGGGAAAGATGGCGAGGCCCAGAAGGGTGTTGACCGCGCCGGACAGCAGGAACCGTATCTTCGTCTCGTGCGAGCGCGCCGCCGCGCGAAAAGGGGCCATCACGCCGGCTCCGGCGCCGCGCGAGGCGGGGGGCCGACGACGTCCCTCAGGTTGAGCGCGATGAGCCCGTATTGGACGATCAGGAGCAGGCCCGGCCGAATGAGCTGGCCGACGGAGAGGCCAAAATCGGCCGTCACTTCGCGGCCGCCCAGATAGCTCCAGGCGGGGCCGTGGATGAGGCGCAGCAGGATATGATCGGCCGGAATGCAGAGCAGATAGGTCGCCAGAAGGACCGCGATTTGAAGCGGCCTTCGCCACGGCTCGAGGAAGACCAGGAAGAAGACGAAGATCTGCACATAGCCGCTCTGGCCGGGGGCCAGGGTGGTCAGGACCAGGGCCAGGATCATGGCGCAGAACCGCCGGGTGTCGATCGCCGCCGGCCGGCGAGCGCCGGCCACGAGGCAGGCCGCGACGCCGATCTGGGCCCCCCGGATCAGGAGGGTGAGGAGCGACACCCAGGCGCCGGCCTGGCCGGCCGTGACCAGGCCGAAGAGGCGCGACGGCCCGGTCATCAGGTGGATCAGCGGCCAGTAGGAGGTGGCGTAGTAGACGTCGCTCCAAGCGTTGTGGCTGATGACGATCGCATAGAGCAGCAGGTCTCCGCCCAAATTGCCCGGAGAGCCGCTGCCCTGCAGGGCCCAGGTCAGCAGATAGACGAGGCCGGTGGCCACCACGGTTCCGGCCAGCCAGCGCCAGCGCCGGCCAAGAATCGAGGGCAGCCACACGACCATCAGATAGGGCTTGAAGTTGATCGCTAGGCCCAGGGCCAGCCAGCGCGGGGGCGCCCAGCGCACCACCGCGCCAAAAGCGAGCACGAAGACGGTGAAGCTCACGATGATCAGATTGGCGCATTCGAGGCCGTAGAGCATCGGCAAGCCCAGGCACACCGCCGTCGTGCGACACAGGGCGGCGGCCCGGCCCTGCGGGCGGAACGCCCGGTAGACCAGGAGGATGTTGAGGAAATAGACCCCGAGCATCGCCCAGGCCGCCGACCCGTCGCAGCGGCGCCCCGCCGCGGGGCCGAGCGCGTAGCAGGCGCCGCGGGTCACGAGCCTCAGGAAGACGAAGGAGAGCGGCGGATAGATCGACCGGCCCGGGCCATAGGCGCCGGCGTGGTTGGCCCAATAGGCGGTGTCGTAGAGGCCCATCAGGGGATAGTTCAGATCGTAGAGAAACGGCTGGGGCAGGTAGCCGGACGTGAAAAAGCGCCAGCCGGCCCAGGCGCCGGCGCCGAGGACGGCGCAGGCGAAGAAGCCTTCGGCCCACAAGGACCGTCGATCGCCGAGCCATGACCGCGGGGTCACCCGTCAGGCCCGCTGGAGCGCGGTCGAGGGCGGGGCGGGCCTGGCGGCCCGAACGGCGTTGGGGGGTCCGGCCTTGGCCGCCGCGACCAAGGTGGCGAAGCACAGGGCGTATTGGATGACGAGCACCAGGCCGGGGCGTACGATCATCCCCAGGCTTACGCTCAGATCGAGCTCCACGACCCGATGGGTGAGGTAGCTGGTCCGGATCTCGTGGGCGACCGTGGCGAGCGCGAAATCGGCCGGGATGCACAGCAAATAGGCGGCCACGAGCGCGACGATCCGGCTCGCCCCTCGCCAAGGCTCGAGGAACACCAGGAAGAGCAGGAACACCTCGGCGTAGCCGCCCACCTCGACCGTCGTCAGGGCGCCGACGACGCCGAGCGCCGCCAGGCGGTGGGCGCTGACCGCTTGGGGGCGCAGGGCGGCGGCCAGGAAGGCGGCGAGAAGGCCGGCCTGGCCGACGCGCATGGCGATGGGCAGGACGAGGCTCATCGTCTCCAGGGGGCGGGACCCGACGAACGACATCAGCGGCAAGCCGCGCTGAAGGAAATTCAGGATCGAGGAATAGGAGGCGCCGTAGAACAGGGCGCCGAAGAGATCATTGCCGCCGCTCAGCTGATAGGCGCCGATGTTGCGCAACAACTCGCCGGGAGTCCCCGCGCCGAAGGCCGCGTAGCTTAGGAGATAGATGAGGGCGCAGGCGACGGCGCAGCCTTCGAACCAACGCCAGCGGCGCTTGAGCAAGGGAGAGACGAGCGCCGCCAGGAGATAGGGCTTGAAGTTCGCCGCCAGGGCGATCGCCAGCCACTTGAGCCGGGCCGAGCGGAGAAGCCGGCCGTGACCCAGCGCGAAGGCGGTGAAGCAGGGGATGATCAGATTGCCCCGGTCCAGGGCGTAGAGCATGGGCAGGCCCAGGCAGACCGCCGCGGCGCGGATCGGGGCGGTGCGCGGGTCGCTGAGGCGATAGGATTGGAAGACGATCACCACATTGGCGGCGAAGAGCGCCAGCAGGGTCAGCCGTCCCAGCCCGTCGCAGTCCCGCGCGACGAACGGATCGAGGCCATAGCAGGCATGGAGGCTGAAGACCCTCAGGAAGACGAACGACAGGGGCGGATAGATCGAGCCCCACAGGTCGTAGGCGCCGGGATTGTTGGCCCAGTAGGCGGTGTTGTACCAATCCATGAAAGTGTCGAAGGCGTCGTAGACGAACGGCGGCGGCAGGAAGCCGTTCGCCTTCAGGGACAGGGCGCAGACGCCTATGCCGACGAGGATCGCGGCCAGGAACCCGGCCTCGATCAGGAGGCCGGCCCCGGGCCGCCCGGTGGTCGCGGCGGGCGTCAAGGCCCGGCTCCGCGGGCCGCCCGGCCCTCCACCCACCGCCTGCGCAACGTCCTCTCATCCGGCCTGTCCTTTACACCGTCATCCCGGCCGAAGGGGAGCGCAGCGGACCGGAGAGCCGGGAACCAGGGGGGCCGGAGCGCGGGCGTGGCCGACGGCGGCGAGCATCGCCAACCTGGACCGCGAGCCCGGTCCCCTGGGTCCCGGCTCGCCGCGCTACGCGCTCTGGCCGGGATGACGGTGTTGGAGGTGAGGGCGCAAGGCGGCCGGCGCCGGGTTCCAGGCCTAGGCGGAGATTCGTTGAGCGCCCAACGGATTGTCTCGGCTCGCCGGGCCCGTGGACAGCCCCGCCCCCTCCACCCCTTCGGGGTCCCCCTCCCCCGCAAGGCGGCGGGGGAGGATTTTTTCAATCCTCCCATGCGAGCGCAGCGAAGCGGGGGAGGTGGCGCGGCGCCCGCTTGCGCCGTGACGGAGGGGGCGCAAGGCGGTGGGCACGGCGTTCCAGGTCTAGGCGGCGGGGAAATTGACGCGTTCCTTTTCGATCACCAGGGGAACCTCGCGGGTGCGTTCGGAGATCAGGCGGACCTGTTCGCCCAGCACCCCCAGGAAGAAGAAGACCCAGGCGAAATTGAACTCCAGGGCGGTGAGCCAGAGCCAGGGCCAGGGCCTCGATCCGATGGCGGCGGCGAAGATCGCCCCCAGCCCCGTCGCGCCGGCGGCGGCGGCGGTGACGGCCGCCAGATAGAGCGGCGCCCTCAGAAGCTTTCTGGACGACCCGCCCAAGGCCGAGATTGCGAAACTGGTGAGGGTGGCGAGATTGTTCTTGGTGGTTCCGCCGGCGCGGGGGGGCCGGTTGTAGAGGATGGTCTCGAGCCTGTAGCCACTCTCCACCAGCATGCCGCGGAAGAACGGCTCCGGCTCGCGCCAGCGCGCGAGGCAGTCCACGACTTCGCGGTCGTAGAGCCCAAAGCCCGTGGCGCCCGGGATCACCCGATAGTCGCCGAACCGCTGGAAGAAACCGTAGCCGACGGCGCGCAGCAACCGCTGGAGCGCCGACATGTCTTCGGACCGGCGCACGCCCAGGACGATCCTGGCCCCCGCGCGCCAGCGGGCGATGAACTCGCCGATCAGGGCCGGAGGGTCCTGGAAGTCGGCGCACATGCCGATCACCGCCCGGCCGCAGGCCTGGTAGATGCCGTGGGTCGGCGAGCGCATCTGGCCGTAATCGCGGTTGTTGACGATCAGGCGAATCCTGGGGTCGGACGCGCAGAGCGCCTTGGCCCGCTCCACGGTGGCGTCGGTCGAGCCGTTGTCGATCAGGATGATCTCGTGGGAGACGCCCGCCTTGGCTAGTTCGAGGCCGACCGCCGCCGTGATCGGTCCGACATTGTCTTCCTCGTTCAGGCAGGGAATGACGACCGAGACGTCGATGGACTGGGTCACGGCCTGGCGAGATAAACTTCGCCGGCCAGGGCGGCGGCGATCACGGCCAGGAGAAGCCCCACGGCCCAGGAATTGTATTGCCGGGCGGGATCGACATAGGCCGGATCGATCACCTCCATGTTGTTGCGGGCGGACAGCTCCTCGATGGTCACCGTCTCGAGATACCGGGTGTAGATCCCGTAGAGGATCTGGGCGAATTGCTCGTCGCGGAAGAGATTGAAGTATTGGGAGTTCTTCGCCGCCATGCCGGCGAGGTTGGCGCCCGAGGCGGTCTGGGCCTGGGCGATCTGGCTTTGCAGGCCGGCGATCTCGGCCCGAAGGGCCCGCATCTGGATGTTCTGGCCGGTGGCGAATTCGCTGAGCGTGCCGAGCTCCACCCGCTTGGCCTGAAGCCGGCCCTGCAGGGCCGCCAACTGGGTGACCGCCGCGCCCAGCTGCGCCGGGGGCGCGGCGAGCCGGTTCGCCTCCCGAAACTGGTTGAGCGCCGCCTGGGCCTTGGCCAGGCGCAGGGTCGCCTCGCTCATCCGGCTGTCCGCCACCGCTCGCTTCTCCACCGATTGGCCCAGGGTGAGGCCGGCCAGGCGGTCCCGGATGGCGGCGGCGAAGGCGCCAGCCAGGCTCCGGGCGAACGCCGGGTCGGCGTCCTTGGCCTTGATCTGCAGGATGCTGCCGCGCGCCGCGGCGACGTCGACCTTGCGGCGCAGCCTGACCTCGGCGCGGGCGAGGTCCTCGAATCCGGGCCGACCGAGGAGGCGCAGGCGGGCGACGACGTCGCGCACCACGGCGTTGCTGCGGCCGACCGCCAGATCGGTCTCGATCGACGGGCGCTGGCCGAGGAGCGCGCCCAGGCCGGCGAGGCCGCCGCCTCCGCCCTGAGGACTCAGCAGGCCGCTCAGGCCGCTGGCGGACTCCTGGGGAAGCAGATCGGCTCGGGCTACATAGTGCCGGGGCCACACGCAGAGGACGGCCAGAATGGCGGCGAGAAGGGCGAACGTCAGGCGCCGCCGAAGGGGGCGGCGCAGCCACGCCGTATCCAGGGCGGTCCCCATGATCGTCGGCGGCGGCCTCAACCGCCGATCGCCTTGATGGCCAGGGCGCCGATGCCGAACTGATAGACCAGGGTCGCCACGTCCAGGAGCTTTTCGAACGCGCTGCGCGAGGTGCGGACCGGAACGAAGATCACGTCGCCGGGGAGGGCCGGGCGGCTTCGCAAGCCGCGGTCCTGCTGGCTCGACAGCACCGCCCCGTTGGCGCGCACCACGAAGACGTCGCCCTTGTCGGCGATCTTTTGCGGCCCGCCAGCGAGCGCCAGATAGGCCCCCAGGCGCGTCACCGGGGTGAACAGGAAGGAGCCGGGCTGATAGACCGCGCCGAACACCCCCACCGTCTTGGGCCGGGGCGGAATGATGATCCGGTCATGGTCTTCCAGGGCGAGGCTCCCGGGCAGGGCGCGGGCCTCGGGCCCCAGGCTGAGGACCAGGCGGCCGTCCGGCTTGTGTTGTTTGAGCCGGTCGATCACCGCCAGGGCGGCCTGGGAACGGGCGCTGGCGGACGCGGCCTTCTCCGCCGTGCCCCCCGGAGACGACAGGGGCAAGGCGGCGGCGGCCAGTTCGAGGTCGCCGATCGCCTTGTCGAAGCTGATTTGCTGCTGCTCCTTGACCGTCACCCGATCCAGTTCGGTGCCGAAGACATAGGCCCCGGAGGTCATGCCCCCCGCCCGGGCCAGCAAATCCGCCATGGTGGAGCCGGGCGCGAGATAGTAGCGGCCGGCGTGGTCGACCTCCCCCTCGATGGTGGCCAGTATGGCCTGACGCTCCAGCGGCCGGGCGACGCCGGCCAGGGAAAGAACCCGGACGATATCGCCGCGTTCGGCCGGGAACCTCATGGCCTTGGCGAAGCTGAGCTGTTGCGAGCCGGTGGAATCCAGGTCCGCGAGGCGCGAGACGATGACGCGGGTGTCGTCGGCCAGGGTGTTGAACCCGCCGGCGAAGCCGATCACGTCGCCCAGGGTCTCGCCGCTTTTGGCTTCATAGATCGCCTCGGAATTGACCGCCCCGCTGATCGCCAGTTCCGCGCCCGCCGGGCCGATATAGAGGACGTCCTCGTTCTGCAGCACCGCGTCACGGGTCTTGTCGCCCCGAAGCAGGAGGTCATAGAGGTCGAGCTCGGTGACGCGCTGGCCGCCGCGGCGCAGCTGGATCGAGCGGAAGCTGCCGGCCGCCGAGGGGCCGCCCGCCACCAGCACCGCGTCCACCAGGGTCGAGAGGCTGCTCACGGTATAGGCCCCGGGACTGACCGCATAGCCGGTGACATAGACGGTCAGGCCGTGGAGGCGCCCGATGACGACCGAGACCCGGGCCTTCTTGAACTGTTCGGCGAAACGGCGCGAGAGGGCGTCCGAAAGGTCGCCGTAGCGCACGCCGGCCACATTGATCGGCCCGATGCGGGGCACGAAGATGCGCCCCTCGGCATCGATCACCAGCCTCAGATCCGCTTCGACCGACCCGGTCACCCCGATCAAAAGTTCGTCGCCGGGATTGAGCCGATAGTCCGGCGGCACGGTGGTCGTGGGGCCCAAGGCGAAGCCCTTGCCCCCCTCCAGGATCAGGGAGGCGCCGAAGCGCGGCAGGGGCCTGCCCAGCGCCCGCTCGACGAAAGCCTCGAACTGGCCCGGCGCCGGCGGGGGGCGGGTGAAGAGCTCGAATTGCCCCGGCGTGGCGCCGGGCCGCGCATAGAGGGGCCGGGCCGGGGGGGTCTCGGCCGGCCGCGTCACCGGGGTGGTCGCCAAGTCCGACCTCGCCGGGTTGGCGGAGTTCTGGATGACCGCCGGCGTATAGTCCTTGGCCGGCTCGGCGCCCGGCGCCGGCCCCTGGGGCGGCAAGTATTCGGAGGCGCCGCCCGGCTGGGCCGCCGACACGCCCCCCTGCCCGGTTTGCCCGGGATCGTAGGGGAGGGTCTGGGCGAGCACGGGGGCGCCGCCGGCGACGAGCGCCGCCAACAGCGCGCCGCGCAAGGCCGCCTGGATCGCCGCGTTCATCCGTTTCGCCGTCATCCGTCGCTTGTTATGCCATTCCGCCTCGGGTCTCCACAAAACACCTCTCCTGTAAGGAGAGGGAGGGGCCCGCGCCCGAAGGGCGTGGGAGGGTGAGGCGTTACGCGCTGTCCGATCTCGGCGATAATTCGGAAGTTAATGAAATAGCTCATAAAAGTCCAACGTCGTAACCCCTCACCCTCCCATGGCTTCGCCATGGGCCCCTCCCTCTCCCTTTGGGAGAGGTGTCTTTACGCGTGCCCTGTTGCGGCACTCCGTCATGAACCTCGCCGTCGCCCGCACCTGGTCGGGGAAGGGGACGGGGGTGACGGCGAGGCGGGCGCGGTGGGCCCGGTAGGCAGTGGGGTCGCCGACGTAGCGTTCGGGGGTCGTGGTTTGCAGGGGCGGGCGGGTGACGCCGGCGCGGTGGCCGAGCGCCGCGGCGACGGCCGCGGCCATGTCGCCCATTTCGTATTCGCGCTCGCCGGCGGTGTCGAAGAGGGTCGAGCCGGCCTCCCCGTCGGTCATCAGGCCGAGGACGATGCTCATCAGTTCACTCACCGCGACCGGCGAGCGGAACACCGGCCGGGCCGCCTCGACGCGGATGGGTCGGCCCGCCAGGGCGTCGGCGATGAAGCAGGCCAGGGCGTAGGCGCCGGGCTTGTTGATGTAGGGCCCCGAGAGCCCGAAGATCCGGGCGATGACCGCCCGCTTGCCGCCGCTTTCGGCCCAGGCGCGCGCGCGATCCTCGTCGCCGCGTTTCAGGTCGCCGTAGAGCGTCTTTTGGGGATCGTCCGCCACCCGGGCGGCGCCGGACGAGGGGATGAAGATCGCCTCGGCCCCGACGGCGTCCAAGGCCGTAAACACGGTGTCGGAGATGACGCGATTGGCCCCGATGTAGTCCTCCCTGGGCATGCCGGCCAGCTTCTCCTGGGTGAGAAACGCCAGGTGCAGAACCAAAGTGGGTTCGGGGGCCAAGCCGCCCAGCTCGGCGAGGGGGCGGCGCGACGACCCGAAGGCGACGACCCGGCTCTCGAAGGCGTCGCCGAGCACGCCGCGCAGCAGTTCGAGGCTCGCCTGGCCCATCCACCCGCCGGCGCCCGTGACCACGACGCGCCAGGGACCGTCCACGAGTCGGCCCACGCCCGCCCCGGTGAGAGTGGGCCGGGCCGCGGTTTCCCGGCTCAAGCGGCGCGCTCGCGCGGCGCGGCCAGCAGGCGCTCGACGATCGGCGGAACCTCGGCGAAGCGGCCGGCGACGAAGGCGCCGGGGAACCGGGCGTTCTCCTCACCGTAGCCGTAGCGCGCCAGGACGAAGGGCACGCCGGCCCGCTGGGCGACCCCATGGTCCAGCTCGCTGTCGCCGATGTAGCAGCTGGCGGCGCGAGAGGCGCCGGTCAGGGCGAGAGCCTTGTCGAACCCCAGCGGATCGGGCTTGGGGGCCGAGCCGGCGCCCCCGCCGACGACAGCGTCGAACAGATGCGAAAGGCCAAGCTCGCCCAGGACCTTTTCGCACAGCGCCTGGGGCTTGTTGGAGTGGACCGCCAGGCCGACGCCGCGCGAGAAGAGGCGCCCCAGCCCCGCCCTCACCCCGCGATAGAGGCTGGACGGCGGGGTGGGCGTCGCGGCGAGCCGGGCGCGGAATTCGACGACCGCCTCGGCCGGCGGGCCGCAGGCCTCGCCCACCAGGGCCAGGATCATCGCCTCGCCTCCGACGCTGATGTGCCGGCGCGCCCGGGCCAGGGTGACGCGCGCCGCGGCGCCCCGGTCGGCCAGCATGCGGCAGAGGATGGCGACGGTAAGCGGGGCACTGTCCACCAGGGTGCCGTCGAGGTCAAAGACCGCCAGGAAACTCATTCGACGAGTTCCCGCGCGCCCATGCTCGCCGCCAGCTCCTCCCGGGGCAGGAAGGGCGCCATGTCCTCCAGGACCGGCGAGACCATGGTCCCGTCGGTGAGCTTTCGCGACAGCAGCTTGGGCGCGAAGCCCTGGGCCTTGTCGATCATGATTTCGCAGAGATGCGGCCCCTCCCCGGCCAGAGCGGCGGCGATTCCCCCCGCGAGGCCGGCGTGATCGTCGATGCGCGAGGCGGGTATGCCGAACCCGGCCGCGAGGCGCGCGAAATCGGGGAAGGTCAGGCCGCTCTCGGGGCCGCAGCCGACGATGTTGTCGGGAAAATAGTTCTCCTGCGTCTGGCGCATCGAATGGTAGCCGTCGTTGTTCAGTACAAAGACTTTTATCGGCAGGGTACGGCCGGCGATGGTCTGGAGTTCCTGCAAATTCATCATTATACTGCCGTCTCCGGCGATGCAGACGATCCGCCGGGCCCCGGTGGCGAACCAGGCGCCGATCGCGGCGGGGAGATCATAGCCCATCGAGGCGCAGCCGGCGTTGGTGTAGAGCCGCTGGCCGGGCTTGATCCGGGCGCTCTGGAAGATGGTGACGCACGCGGTCCCGTCGCCGCAGACTACGATCTCTCCCTCCTCCAGGGCGTCGAACAGGGCCTGGCTGAAGCAATAGGGATTCACCGGCGCGGCCTTGGCCCAGTAGGAGGGAAGGACGACCGGGTAACGGGCCAACAAAGCCTTGCAGTCGGCCAGATAGGCGGCGTTGGGCGCCCGGCGGGGCCGGCGCTCCAGCTTCTCGTTCGCGCACGCGAGGAAATCACCCAGGTCCGCGTGCACGGTCCGGTGCGGGCTGAGGGTCGGCTTGGCCATCTCCGCGCGGTCGATGTCGACCATCGCGAGGCGGGCGTTACGGGCGAAGGAGGCCCAGTTGTAGCTGATCTGACGCAGGCTCAGGCGGCAGCCCAGCACCAGGACATAGTTCGCGGTCTGGACCACGAAGTTTCCGCCTCGGTTGCCGATCGTCCCGGGCCGTCCGGCATAAAGGGGGTGATCGTCGGCCAGGACGTCGTGGGCGTTCCAGCCGGTCACCACCGGGACGCCCAGCCGATCGATGAAGTCCAGGAAGGCGTCGTGGGCGCCAGCGCCGCGCACCCCCGTCCCGACCATCACCACCGGGCGCCGGGCCGAGGCCAGCTCGCCCAGCACCGCGTCCACCGCCGCGGCGAGGGCGGCGCCGGCGAGCGGGTTTTCCTCCTGGAGGGTATTGGGCGCGACGCCCTCGCCGGGCTCGAAGGCGGCGGGGTCGAAGGCTTCCAGATCATCGGTCTCGACCAGCGATCCCTGGACGTCCATCGGCACGTCCACCCACACCGGGCCGGGCCGGCCGCGGCGCGCCAGCCAGATCGCCCGCTCCATGACCCTGCGGACGTCGGCCGGTTCCTGCAGGGTGACGGCGTATTTGGTGATCCCGCGCACCATGGAGACGATGTCGATCTCCTGTTCGCCCAGCTGGCGCAGGGGCATCGGAAAATTGGGCGCGTAGGTCTCGCGCTTCACCTGGCCGGAAACGACGACCATGCCGATCGAATCCACATAGGCGCCGTAGACCCCGTTCAGGGCATTGACCCCACCGGGGCCAGTGGTGACGTTGAGCGCGGCGAGGCGGCCGGACACCCGGCCATAGCTCTCCGCGGCGATGGCGCAGGCCTGTTCGTGGTGGTTGAAGATCTTCCGGATCGCCGGCTCGCGCCCGAAGGCGTCGTTGAGGTGCATCGCCCCGCCGCCGGTCAGCATGAAGACATCGGCGATCCCGTGCTCGCTGAGGATCTGGACGATGACGTCCGCCACCCGCGTGAGGCTCACGGGCGGGCGCCCATCCGGATCGGGGCGGCCGGGCCGTCGAAGGCGAACCGGCTCTCGAGCATGCCGATGCGCTGCTGATCCTCCAGGGATATCTCGCGATAATAGTCCCGCTTGTTGGTCAGCCACAGCAACTCGAATTCGATCGCCAGGAGAAGGGCGCGGTCCACCTCGCCGCCGTCGAGCACCGAGGCGTCGAAGATTACCTTGCGGGTCTCGAAACGGTCGAGTTTGACCTCGCGTATCCGCCGCAGGGCGCCCAGGGCGTCCAGGGTGATCCCGCCGCCGGTCACGAACCCCAAACCGGCGCCCGCGACGCGCTCGGCGACCGTGCGGACGTAAGCGGTGATCTGGTCGCTGTCGATGCTGGCGCGGGGCAGGCCCAGGGAGCCAGAGAAATCCACCCGGCCGAACACCGCGCCGTCCACCCCATGCTCCGCCGCCGCGATCTCGATGATGGCGTCCAGGTGCTCATAGGTCGAGATCGTCTCGATGTTGAACAGGAACTCGACATCGCGGCGTTCGTCGCCTGTATAGACCTTGTTCTTGGCGTCGATGTATTTGGCCAGGGCGTAGGGCGTCTCGATCATCGGCGCGATGATGTAATCGACGCCGAACTGCTTGCATTCCCAAAGGTCGCGCACCGCCTCGCAACCACCGATCTTCAACGCCACCTTGACCCCGCCGCGCCGAGCGATCTCCAGCAGGCGCAGGAGCTCGTCGGTGCGGGTTCCCTCGGCCTCGAATTCGGCCTTGAGGCCATCAAAGGCGAACTCCTCGCGCCCCCGCCGCACGACCTCCAGCATCCGGCGCTCGGTGGGATTCATCCCTCACCTCCAAGGCGATCTTCCAGATCGCGACCGGCCCGCCACCGCCCGCGCCGAACGTCCCACGGGGCGCTTAAGTCGCGCGCAAATGTGGCGCGAGAGCGGCGGGGGGTGGGGGGCGTGGGGCGGAACTTGTGGAATGTGGCGGCCCTGCGCACCACCGCCGTCCTCCTAACGCGGTCGAGTCGGCAGGCAACATGGAAAAGCGTCCCGCATGGGCGGCTACAATGACCGGTAACCGTTCATGGGCGGCGCGGCGTCGGCCCTCCCGGTCGACGGCTGGGGCTGGCTGCTCTTGACTGAGGCTGTGTAAAAACACAATCGCGCCACAATCTGACGCAAGATTTTACCAATGAAAATCGCTCTACACTTGATGTTTACCTAATTTTCCAATCTAAGGAAGGTTCTCCGCAAGAATCTTTCGTGGCAAGCGCGAAAACCTGAGTTTGTACACAGCCTCGACTCATCCCCGACGTTGGGAAGGTCCGCTTGCCTGACCTGGAGGGTGGGCCGATTTTCGATGGGCATGATTTGAGCAACCGACGCCCGGCAACGACCGACGACGGAAGCTTAACTAGCTCAACCGATGATACATCTACACAAAGGGGGCGATCTCAGATCACGACTTACCCCAACGCCGAGGACATTTTAGCGGAGACTGATGGGAGGGGGCTTCGGCGGGCTCTGTTCGTGACTGCGCTCGCTCTCGAAATGGAACCGCTCGGCTCAGTTGTTGGCCGGGACGGAGCAGTCTAGGAGTGTGGCGTGTTCGCTGACCTCGGCCAGGAATGGTTGGTCGTCGTCACGGAAACCGGCAAAGGAAGCTATCGAAACTCAGGGAAGTGTAGACGCCTCCAATCACTGCCAGCCTACGATGCCCCGGACGGAATCACGAAGCTTCTTGGGATCGTAGGCGACGCCATCCTTGAAAACCAACTCCACGACCTCGATGTCGGCGATATTGCGAGAGGGGTCGCCGGCAACCACAAAGAGGTCGGCCTGTTTGCCTGGTTCTATGCTTCCCACATCGCGGTCAATCCCCAGGAAGCGCGCGCCTTCGAGCGTCGACATGCGGAGGACGTCCACAGGGCGATGTCCTGCCGCCACCAGCGCCTCGAGCGCGCGGTCATCCGCGAAGCCGGCAATCAGACCGCCGTCCTGGGCGTCGGAGCCGATCACCATTCGCCCGCCTGCGGCGAGAAACTGGTGTTCCAGCGCGCGAATGTAGTCTTGCGGGACGCCCAGTTCCGGATGGGGACGGGCTAACCAAGCGTCATAGTTCGCGAGCGCCGTCGGGTTGAAGAAGGAACGTTCCTCCGCTGACAGCGGCGGCCTAAGTGCGAACGCCGGGGTGCTTGTCAGGACGACGCCCCGTTTCACAAACAGCTGGATAAGCGTTTTGGCCTTTTCCGGGTCGGGCGCATTCGGCGGCTTGCCGTCCACTTCGGAGCCGCCGCCGAGTTCCGCTAGGCACATCCCAAACGAATGTTCGATATTGTCGATCCCCAGCTCCGCCGCTTCTCGGCATCCGATCCGCCCGAGGTGTCCCGTCACCCTCAGGTGAAGGGCGTGCGCCGCTTCGATGACGCCCTTGGCGGAGTCGGGCGTCAGATCCGCATAGATCTTGAAGGATGTCGCCCCGTGGGCTGCCCAGTATTGTACCTCTCGCCGCCCCTCGGCTTCGGTGCGAACGATATCATCGCCCAGGAAATGGTCGCTGTAGCCATTGAAGAACGGGCCCGTGACGAACATTCGCGGGCCGGCGATCCGGCCTTCGTCGATGGCGAGTTTAAGATTGAGGTCGGTCTGGGGCACGTCGGAGCCGACCGTGCGCACGGTCGTTACCCCGGCGGCCAGATATAGCCGAGGAAAACTCACCGCCTGCGAGTGCCAGATACGAAACCCGGAAAAATACATCATGTGCTAGTGGAGCATGACAAGCCCGGGCAGGACCGTGCGGCCCACGAGCCGATGCTGGTCGGCTCCTGGGGGAACGTGCACAGAATTCATCGGCCCGACCGCGGCGATACGGCCGTCCTTGATGATCACGGTCTGATGCGGCCTCGCTGGGGCGCCCGTACCATCCACGACGTTGACATCGACCAGGGCCAGAACCGGCCCGCCGGGAATTTGAAATGAGCGGACTTCCTCCGGCGAGCCCGGCGGCTCTGCGAAAGCTCGGTTCTGGAGGGCCCCCGCCGCGATCGTCATGGCGACACACAGGATTCTTCGCAATTCCGCCCCCGCGCGTCTGGCTCGCAAACAGAGTGTGCTCGCGAGGAGCGCCTCTTTCCATAATCAGTGTCGCGGCACGGGGCTGGCGGCAAACGCTATTTCAAGTGGCTTGGGTTGCTGTTTAGCATTCGGCCGGGTCGCGCATTGTGTCCACTATCGAAAATCGGCCAACGGACCTAGCAGGCTGTTGAAGAAGTCGGTGGCGCGACGGGACTCGGCATGATTCACTCCTCTCCTGAGGTGTTCGGGAGAGGCGGATGCGTGGTTCGGACAGGCGATCGGGGGCGC
>JBBQGZ010000030.1:0-23703 GCA_038323535.1 Caulobacterales bacterium | reverse complement strand
CCGCTTCGCGGTCCCCCTCCCCCGCAAGACGGCGGGGGAGGATTGAGACTCCGCTTCGGCCGCGACGGAATTGCATCGCCTCGCCAACCGCGCCACACTCCTATTGACGCAATGATCAATAGCGGGGGGAGGATGGCGCTGGAGGATGAGGCGCGGGGGGAGCGCGCTCCGACGCGACGGCGCCGCACGCCGCCGGAGGCCAAGGCCCAGGCGCTGGAGTGCGCCCGGCGGCTGCTGATCGAGCGCGGGCCCAAGAGCGTTACCCTGCACGCCATCGCCACGGAGATCGGGGTGACCCACGGGGCCCTGATCCACCACTTCGGCTCGGCCGCGCGGCTGCAGTCGGCGCTGATGGGCGCCCTGGTCAAGGATCTGGCCGAGGCCCTGGGAACCGCCGTCCAGCGGATCCGATCCGACGAGAGCGCGACGCGAAGCGTGGTCGACATCGTCTTCGACGCCTTCGACGAGGGCGGCGCCGGCCAGCTGGCGGCCTGGATCGCGCTTTCCAACCGCTATGAACACCTCGAGCCGGTGCGCGAGGCCGTGACAGGCCTGGTCGCGGCGCTCGACGACAAGGTCCGCGCGGCGGCCGACCCGCCGCCCCGGCATATCCCCTCGGCCCTGCTCTTCATCACCCTGTGCGCGTTCGGCGACGCCATAATCGGGGGACCCCTGCGCGACATGCTGGGGCGCGACCGGGACTCGGTCCGGCGGGTCGCCGAACGTGCGTTTCCCAAGCTATTGACAGACCCGTGAATACCGGCAATTTGCCAGCGGGGGGCCGCCGCCGCCGGCGTTCTCTCCATCGGTTTTAGCGGTCAAGAAGAATTCGGTCCCTCCTCTTAGGCAGGGTTCGACGGCAGGGGAAACAAATGGCGCGGAAAATCCGTATGAGCCTCATGGCCGGGGCTTCGCTCGCCGCCCTGATGCTGCCCGCCACCGCCCTTCAGGCGCAGCAGACCGCAGCGGTGGGCGCGGCGGCGGCCAGCGCCGCCGACACCTCCAGCGCCACCGCGGTCGAGGAGGTGGTGGTCACCGCCCAGCGCAAGCGCGAGGCGGCCCAGACCGTGCCGATCGCCATCTCGGCGTTTTCGGCCAAGTCGCTGCAGGCGCAGAAGATCGACGGCGGCCCGGATCTCCTCAAGGCCATTCCCAACGTCAGCTTCACCAAGACCAATTTCAGCGGCTACAACCTCACCATCCGCGGCATCGGCACCCAGGCGATTTCCGCCGCCACCGACCCCGGCGTCTCGGTCAATTTCAACGGCACCGCCCTGATCCGCAACCGCCTGTTCGAGCAGGAATTCTTCGACGTCGAGCGGGTGGAGGTGTTGCGCGGGCCGCAGGGCACCCTCTACGGCCGCAACGCCACCGCCGGGGCGGTCAACGTCATCTCCGCCAAGCCCACCGGCGTCTTCGAGGGCGAATTCAAGGGCGAGTTCGGCACCTATGGGGACCGCCGGGTGAGCGGGTTCCTCAATGTGCCGTTCGACGAGGACAAGCTCGCCGTGCGCATCGCCGGCGCATGGACCCGGCGCGACGGCTTCTCGTTCAACTCCATCACCGGCGACGACATCGACGGGCGCGACCTCTTTTCCTTCCGCACCACCGTCGGCTTCAAGCCCAACGACAAGATCAAGGCCTATTTCGTCTGGGAACACTTCGCCGAGGACGACAACCGCACCCGCAGCACCAAGCAGCTGTGCACCCACGATCCGGGCCTGACCAGCATCGGCGGGATTACAATCACCGACCCGGTGGCCAGGGCCTTCACCAGCCAGGGATGCCAGGACGCCAGCCTCTATTCGCCCGATGCCTACGGCACGCCCAACGGCCTCTCCATCCCGTTCCTGCTCGGCGGTTCCCTGGCCGGGCAATTGGGCTTCGCGCCCGGCCGCCATGGGCCCCTGGTCACCCTGATCAACCCGATCGACCCCTATGGGAACCTGATGCAGTCGCCAAGCCTGCGGGAGATCGCCTCGCAGTTCGATCCGGTCTATCGGGCCCACTCCGACGTCCTGGAGTTCAACGCCGACTGGCAGGTCGCCGACCATCTGACCCTTTCGTCGCAGACCGCCTTCAACCAGGACCATTATTTCTCCCAGGAAGACTACAACCGGTTCAACACCGTTCCGGGCATATTCAACGACAGTGAGGGCCTAAAGAGCATCGTCGGTGGCGGAGCGGCGCCGAACATCACCCCCGGCGGGGTCTATTGCGACCCTCAGCTGGGATGTTCGAGCTCGATCGTCGGCCTGGACCAATCGAGCGCCAACAGCCGGCAGTGGTCGCAGGAATTCCGCCTGTCGTCGTCGTTCGACGGCCCGCTCAACTTCAGCGTGGGCGGCAACTATCTCTACTATAAAACTCTCGAAAACTACTACGTCTTCTTCAATGTGCTCACCGCCCTCGCCCAGGCCCGCGGCATCGGCAACTATTCCGCCGACCTGACCCAGTGCAATTCGCCTCTCACCGGGCAACTGGTCACCGTGACCCCGACCAGCAATTTCGGCTGCATCTATATCGACCCGAACCCGCTCGACAAGATCAATACCCTCGGCCATAACTACTACGTAAATATCAACCCCTATAAGGTCAGCTCCACCGCCGGATTCGGTGAAGTCTACTACAAGCTGACGCCGAAGGTGAAATTCACCGCCGGCTTCCGCTACACCGACGACAACAAGACCCTCACCCCCATCCCGACCCAGGTCCTGCTCTCCTCCTTCACCGGCGGCACGACGGACGGCGGCTTCCCGGTTCAGCCCGACCTCAAGCTACACTGGGGGGCGGTGACCGGGCGCTTCGGCGTCGACTGGACGCCCGACCTGTCGTTCACCAGCCAGACCCTGATCTACGCCTTCTACAATCGCGGCTACAAGGGCGGCGGCCAAAACCCCCCCGGCATCGGCTATGCGACCGAAGGCCCCGGCGGCGGCCCGCCCCTGATCATCCCCACGGCCTTTCCGCCGACCTTCGAGCCCGAATATGTCAACGCCTTCGAAGTGGGGGCCAAGAACACCTTGCTGGGCGGCCGGCTGGTCCTCAACGGCGACGGCTTCTTCTATGACTACAAGGGCTATCAGGTCTCCCAGATCGAATCCAACACCGCGATCAACGAGAACTTCAACGCCCATATCTGGGGCGCGGAACTGGAATCGGTGTTCAACGCCACCCGCCACCTGCGCTTCAACGCCGCCTTCGGCTACCAGGGTAGCCGGCTCGCCGGCGGCTCCAAGTCGATCGACGTGATGAACCGCACCCAGGGCAATCCCGACTATATCGTGTTCAAGCCCAATCCCCTGGCGCCCAACAACTGCGTGGTCTCCGCGGCCTATGTCGCCTATCAGATCGAGCAGGCGCGCGCGTCCGGGCAGGGTGACCAGGCGCGGTTCCCGTCGATCTGCCCGGGGACGTTCCTCAGCATCACCCCCCCGGCCCCGTTCGATCCCGCCCAGGTCTTCCCCAACGGCGGGGTCGGCTTCTTCGCCGACCTGTCGGGCCACGAACTGCCCAACCAGCCTCACACCACCATCTCCTTCGGGGCCGACTACACCCTCGACCTTCCGGCGGGCTGGAACGCCACCCTGCACGGCGACATCTATCACCAGGCCTCGTCCTGGGCCCGGGTCTATCAGGATCCCATCGACAAGCTGAACGCCTGGACCAACATCAACCTCAGCCTGGTCGTCGCCCGGCCGGCGTCCGGCCTGCAGGTGGAGGTCTATGTCAAGAACCTGCTGAACAGCTCCCCGATCACCGGCGCCTTCATCAACAGCGACAACACCGCGCTCACCACCAACGTCTTCACCCTCGACCCCCGCATCATCGGGGGCATCCTCACCAAGAGGTTCTAGGCGTGACCCTTAGCCGCGGCGTCCAAAGCCTCGGAAAAGGCGAATTGCCTTGACCGCCACACCCCCAGCCGTCACAATGGGAGCGGCCTTAAAAGGTTGGGGGACGATAGCCGCCCCACCATCGACGCCGTCGGCGTCGCCTCAGCAACAGACAGGAAGAAACGTCATCATGAAATCCATCATCGCCATCGCCGCGATCGCCGCCCTCGGCCTCGCCGGCCAGGCCAGCGCCTTCTCGCTCAGCCCGACCAGCACCAAGTTCACCGCCTCCGGCCCCACCAGCCTGACCGCCAACGGCGTCACCCTGGCCTGCACCTCGACCTTCACGGGCAAGACCACGTCCACGGGCACGGGCAAGGTCACCGGCTTCTCCGCCACCGGCCAGGCCGGGTGCACCTCGATCGTCGGCAGCAACTTCCCCTGGAAGGCCAAGGCGATCAGCGCCACCGACATCAAGTTCACCGGCGTGCAGGTCGGCATCCCCGGCTTCGGCATCAACTGCGGCCCAGGCACCGTGGTCGCCCAGGATAACAACACCGGCGCCGTCACCTTCAACGCCACCCTGAACCCGGGCAACTGCCAGGTCAGCGGCACGGTTCAATCCGTCCCGGCGATCACCATCGTCCCGTAAGCTTCTCCATCGTTTGATCGATTTGGCCCCGGCGGCGTTCACGCGCCCCCGGGGCCTTTTCGTTCGAGCGCCCACCCGCGCCGCCGCCGGCGTCGCCCAAACCACGAAGAGGAAGAAAGACCCATGAAATCCATCATCGCCATCGCGGCCCTGAGCGTGGCCACCTTCGGCCTCGCCACCGAGGCCAGCGCCTTCAAGTTCAGCCCGCCCAGCACCAGCTTCACCGCCTCGGGCCCGACCAGCCTGACGGCCAACGGCATCACCCTGGCCTGCACCTCGACCTTCACCGGTTCGACCAACGCCAGGGGCAAGGGCAAGGTCACCGGCTTCTCCGCCTCCGGCGGCCTCGGGTGCACCAGCGTCGTCGGCAGCAACTTCCCGTGGAAGGCCAAGGCGATCAGCGCCACCACCGCCAAGTTCACCGGCGTCCAGGTCGGCATCCCCGGCCTCGGCATCAACTGCGGCCCGGGCAGCGTGACCGCCACGGACAACGGCTCCGGCGCCATCACCTTCAACGCCACCCTCAACCCGGGCAACTGCATGGTCAGCGGCACGGTGCAGACGACCCCGCCGGTCACCATCGTCCCGTAAGCTTTTTCGCAAGTTCGCGATCCCTGGAAGCCCCGACGGCGGAGACGCCGCCGGGGCTTTCTCTTTTTTGCCGTCTCTCGGGCGCGGGTTCCGAAGGGACTTCACGGGCCGATAGGTTCGCTATAGGCTCTCCACCTCGATTAGGAGCGGGGGGCTCGCCGTGTCCGTCTGGCGCCCTGTCGCTTTCACCCCAGAAGGAAGATTCCCATGAACAGGCTCGCCACCCTCGGCATCGCGACCGCCACCACCTTCGCCCTGGCGACCTCCGCCGCCGCCTTCACCTTCAGCCCGGTGAAGAAGAACTTCACGGCCTCCGGCCCGGCGGCCCTGAGCCTGAACGGCGTCACCCTCAACTGCACCGCCACCTTCACCGGCAGGGTCGCCATGACCGGGGCCATGGCCAAGATCACCGGGGCGAGCTTCACCGACGCCACCGGATCGTGCGCCCAGGTCATCCCCGCCGACCTCCCGTGGACGATGAAGCCAACCGGGGCCAGCGCGATCACGATCAACCATATCGCCGCCAGCGTCCCGTCCTGCGGCCCGGACAAGATCCACGCCACCTTGAGCGGCGGGACGATCGGCATCAACACCACCATCAACCCCGGCGGCTGCATGATCAACGCCTCCCTGGCCACCTCCCCGACCATCTCCATCGTCCCCTAGTCTTACTGCGTCACAACGCCCCGCTCCGTCTTGAGCCCTCTCCCCCGTTCTTCACGGGGGAGAGGGTGGGGTGAGGGGGTGGCGCCGCTCGCGGAGACGTCCGCCGGACCATCGCGCCTGGCGGAAGCACCCCTCACCCTGCCCTCTCCCCGCGAAGAGCGGGGAGAGGGTTCTTCCGGCTTGCGTCAAGGCGTTGAAACATGGAGTGAAACCACTGGGCATGGTAACCCTCACCCTCCCATGGCTTCGCCATGGGCCCCTCCCTCTCCCTCCGGGAGAGGTGTTTCAAGAGGTGCGCCCGAACAACGTTGTGTGCCAAGAAACGGCACCCGAAACCGCTTGACAGCCGCCTATCGCGCGCGTTCCCTGACCGAAGACGACGGCCCCGGGGGCATCCGCCGGCTCGTCGCCGGAGGGCAATCCCGATGAAAAACATCACGGCGCTCGGCGCCGCCTTGACATCGCTCGGCCTGGCCACGCCGGCCGCCGCCTTCCACTACTCGGTCGGCGCCCCGCCGTTCGTCTCGGCCGTCACCGACGTCTTCGCCGTCGGCCAGATCACCCTCACCCAGGCCAGCATGCCGACCACCTGCAACACGCAGTGGAAGTTCCGGGTGAGGCCGAACGGGAAGGCGAAGATCATCAACGCCACCTTCACCGGCTCGAGCGCCTGCGCCACCATCATGCCCCAATCACTCCCCTGGATCGGCAAGCCCGACACCGCCAGCCACGCCTTCCACGTGATCACCGTCTCGACCGTGGCCAATGGGCCGTGCGGCGGATTCCAGGGCTTCACGCTCGTCGGCGGCTTCATCACCTTCAACAACACCTTCGGACCGCCGCAGAACTGCACCTTCGCCACCGTCGGCCCCGGCCTGAACACCAACCCCACGGGGCCGCTCACCATCCAGCCCTGATCGCGTCTCGCATCGCTTGAAGGAGACAACCACATGAATCACCTCGCCCTCCTCGCCGGCGTCCCGGCCGTGGCCATGGCCATGACCGGCCCCGCCGACGCCTTCACCTACCACCCGCAAGGCACGACCTTCGTCGGCGGCGGGCCGATCACGGTTTCCGACTCCTTCGGTAACGCCGTGAGCTGCATGGGCCGCTACAAGCTCAAGACCAGCAACAACGCGATGAACGCCAAGATCACCAAGGCCGCCTTCTTCGTCGGCGCGGGCTGCACGACGCTCACGGCCAACGGCCTGCCGTGGTTCCTGAACGCCACCAGCACGACCACGGCGGACATCCCAATGGCCTTCTCCGGCCCGGTCGGCCCGTGTGGGCCGGGCCCGGTGACCGTCACCCTTTCGGGAAACACCCTGAGCTTCGGGCAGACCCTGAACCCCGGCGGCTGCAAGGTTTCCGGCAGCATCACCCTCAACCCGACCCTGACCATCACCAATCCTTAAGAGGCGGGCCGCCCCGTCCCGCCCGCGTCGACGAGGCCCAACGGAGCAGGCTGGCGGTCATGAACCCGCTTCACTAGTTTGGGCGGATGTTCGACCGTATTCTGCTCTATGTCGGCCCGCCGAAAACCGGGACGACGTCCATCCAGTCCTTCGTCTGGAAGAATCGCGCCGCCCTGATGGCCCAGGGCTTCTATGTTCCCAAGAGCGGGCGCGCCGGCGGCCAACACATCGAACTGCCGGCCGTCCTGGCGAAGAACGCCCCGGCGGCGCGCAAGAAACGCTTGAACAAACAGGCCGACATCGACGAGGGCGCCGGCGACGGGCGGCGGGAAAAACTCTTCGCCGAGCTTGATCGTGAACTGAGCGCCGCGCCGCGCTGTCACACTCTGATGTTCATGAGCGAGGCCATCTTCCGATCCGAAAAGGCCGAGGCCCGCGCCTATCGTGAAGCGCTCGGACGCTACGCCCCTCGCCTCGAGAGCCTGATGTACCTGCGGCGCCAGGATCGCTGGCTGGGGTCGCGCGCCCTCCAAAATCGCAAGGCCGGCGCCCGGGATGGCGTCAGGATGAGCGCGGGGGCGCCGGACGGTTTCGCGGCCAATGTTCGCACCTGGCATTCGGAAAGCGACCGCTGCCACATCAGGCGGTTCGATCAGGAGTTTCTGCTGAACGCCAGCCTGCTTCAGGATTTTTGCGACGCGATCGGGGCGGACCCCTCGAGCCTGGATATGACCGAGATCTGGCACAACTCGGCCGTCCTGCAGGAACAGCTGGAGCTGGTGGACGCGCTCAACGAGGCGATCGGCGCGCTGCCGTACAAGCGCCAGATCCAGTCACGCCGTCGCTTTCTCTCGCTTTGCTCGGCGACCTTGGGTGGAACCCGGGTCGAGTTTCCCCGCGACGTGGCCGTGGAGGCCTTCGAATCGTTCGGCGAGATCAACCAATGGCTTCACGACACCGTCGACCCGGGCGGGCCTCCGCTCTTCTTCAACACCGACTTCAGCCGCTACGCCGAGGCCCCCGTCAACGAGGGGCTCTACACGATGGAGCAATTGGGCCGCCTCCTGACGGAGATCTCATCCGACGCTGTTCCAGAGATCGAGCGGAGCGCGCGGATCGACCAGATCGTGTCCGCCTTCGAGGCGGCCCGTGGCTCCATGGGCTGGAGACCATGACAAGAGACCAGGCGCCGACCGTCCGCATCTTGGCCCGCGGGCGGCTGGATTGATTTCAAGGGGCGGCCGGCTTCGCGGTCGCGCGGCCCGCCAGCCAGGGGAAGGTCAGGCCCTGGACGGCCACCGAGAAGAGGACGACGACATAAGTGGTGGACAGGATCAGGTCGCGGGATCCCGTCGCCGGCAGGCTGAGCGCCAGGGCCAGCGAAAGCGCGCCATGCAGGCCGCCCCACGCCAGGATGGCGATGGCGCCTCGCTCGTCGTGGCGCCGCCGGAAGAAAGCCCCCCACGGCAGGACGACCACCAGTCGCGCCGCGAGCACGAGGCCGATCGCGGCCAGCCAAAATCCGGCGTTACGCAGGTTGAGGCCGACGACGACCAGCTCCAGGCCCAGCATCAGGAAGAGAAGCGCATTGAGGATTTCGTCGATCAGGGTCCAGAAGCCCTGAAGATACCGGCGCGTCGTCTCGCTCATCGCCGAGGCTGTGCCGCCGTCGCCGACGATCAGGCCGGCGGCCACCGCGGCGATCGGGCCGCTGATGTGGAGCGCCTGCGCCGCGGCGTAGGCCCCCATCGCCAAGCCCAGGGTGATGCTGACCTCCACGGCGTAGTCGTCGATGGCGCGCATCGCCCGGACGGCGACGATCCCCGACACGAGGCCCAGGGCCAGGCCGCCGCCCGCTTCGACGAACACCCTGACGATGGCGTGAACGGGTTGCGGGTCCTGGCCTCCCGACGCCACGGCGACGGCGGCGAAGAAGACGACGATACCCACGCCGTCGTTGAACAGCGCCTCGCCCTGCAGCACCGACTGCAGGAGCTTCGAGAGGCGGCCCTGGCGGACGACCGCCAGCACGGCGATGGGATCGGTGGGGCTGATCAGGGCGCCGAACACGAAGGCCCAGGCCAGGGGGAGCTCCAGGCCCAGCCATCGCGCCGCCAGCCAGAGGCCGCCCCCGACCATAAAGGTGGACGCCAGGACCCCCAGGGTGGCGAGGGACCAGACCGAGAGGCGGCGACGGCGCAACTCCCCCAGGTCCACCTGCATGGCGCCGGCGAAGAGCAGGAAGGCCAGCAGATAGCCTAGAACCGTCTTGGGAAAGTCCAGGCGGCGCAGGGTGGTCAGGGCCACGCCGGCGGCAGCCGAAAGGTCGCCCAGACCCTGCAGCGCCAACAGGACGCCGGCGCCGCACGCTCCGGCCAGAACCATGGCGACGCCGCTGGGCAGTTGCAGGAACCGGCTGTTCAGCCACCCGACCAAAGCCACCAGGCAAAGGAACGCCGCGATGATGTCGAACAGGCTCACGGCGGCGCCGGCTCGGGTCGCGGTTCGACGACGGCTACTCCGCCATCGCCTCGCCCGAGCCGCCGAACTCGGTGGGGAAATCCTTCAGCTTGGGGAGGCCGTCGCGCATGGGAAGCACGGTCTCGGCATAGTTCACATGCACGCCGGGCACGAACGGGAGCGTCGGCAGGGTCGCGGCGAAGACGTCGATCAGCCCGAGCGGCGGATGCCCGGTCATCAGATGGCCGCCGCATTTGGCGCAGTATTGCCGCACGCTCAGCGCCGTCTTCTGGAAGCTGGCGACGTGCCCGGCGCCCGAGGTCACCCGCACCGCCTCGGGCTTCCACAGGCTGAACGCATTCACCGGCCCGCCGGACCAGGACCGGCAGGATCCGCAATGACAGTAGCCCATCGCCTCGGGCTCTCCGGTCGCCTCCAGCTGGACCGCGCCGCAGAAGCATTGTCCTTTGTGTTCCATCGCGTGTTCCTTCTTCGATTTTGCGCCTGCCTAAAGAGTTCCTCGCCCTATTCGTCGTCGTCCTTGCCGGCCGAAGCCTGGGCCGACCAGACGACCACGTCGCCGGCCTTGAGGCCGGACAGTACCTCTACCCCGTCGGGGGCGACGCGGCCGATGGCGACGGCGACCCGGCGCGAGCGGCCGGAGCGGGGATCCTTGACCATGACGAAGGCGGCGGGGGCCGAGCCCTGGATCGCCGCCGCCGGCGCCACCAGGGCGGAGGCATTGCGATAGAGGTCGATCACCACATTGGCGGTCATGCCGATGCGGATCACCGCCGCCTGGGCCGCGGTCAGGTCGTCCAGGCGGGCCACGGCGGCGAAGCTCGCGCCGGCCGCGGCGCTCGCCGACTGCGGGGACGCCTCCCTGGCCACCGACGCCACGACGCCCTGGACGTCGAGGCCCTCGAATCCGGCGCCGGTGACGTGGACCCTCTGGCCGGGGCGGACGCGATTGGCGTCGGCCTCGCTGAGCTGGAACGTAACGGCCAGGCCGCCCGGCCGGGCGACGGCGCCGATGAGCTGGCCCTTGGTCACCGGCCCGCCGGCATGCGGCCCCGGCCCCGGCGCGTCGCCCTTGTCCGAGGGCGGATGGACCATGACGCCGGCCGCCGGGGCGCGCACGAGCGCGCCGGCGCGCTGCGCCTCGACCTCGGCCAGGCGGCCCTGGGCGTTGCTCAGCTCGAGGGCCGTCACCCGCCGGTTGGACCCTTGGCCCCGCTTGAGCGCCGACGCCAGATCCTGCCTCGCCGCCGCCAGCCCCATGCGCTGGCTGCGGCCCTGCTGGAGCACGCCCTCATATTCGTCCCGAGCCACCAGGCCCCGGTCCAGCAGGCCCTTGGTCTCCGCCGTCTTGCGCTCGGTGTCCTTCAGGTCGGCGGCGGCCTGGGCCTCGGCCCGCCTGGCCTGGGAGACCTCCGGCCCGGTCGCCCAGCCGGCCATGTCCGACGCCGTCTGGGAGGCCTTTAGGAACTCCGCCTGGGCCTCGTTTCGCCGGTGGTCGATCTCGGTGGTGTCGAGCACCGCCAGCACCTGGCCCTGGGCGACGGGATCGCCATAGGTGAAACCCAGGGACCGGACGACGCCGTCGAACGGGGCGCTCACCCCGACCACGTCTCCGGGCGTCACCGCCCCGACCACGCTGATGGTGGCGGCGAACGGCCGAGGCTGGATGACCGCGCTCTGTTCGGCGCCCCCCGCCTTGGCGCCCCCGGCCGCGCCGGGCTTCAGCGCCAGGATCGCCACCAGGGCCAGAACCAGCACGACGATGGCCCAGAAAAACGCGACGCGCGGCGTTCTCCAGGAGGTCGGGGATTTCGGGTCGGAGGGCATGGCAACGCCTTTAGAGCGTATGACGGCCCGCGCCTAGCTGGAGCCCCCTTCCCCGGCTTCGCCGGTACATCCCTCACGCCAACGGGAAGAGAGCGGTACCGTTTCTTCTCTCCTCCCCCTCGGGGCTACGGCACGCACGCAACGTCGTTCAGGCGCGCCTCTTAAACACCTCTCCCAGAGGGAGAGGGAGGGGCCCATGGCGCAGCCATGGGAGGGTGAGGGGTTGCGGCGCCGGGAGATTTCACGTCATGTTTCAGCGCCTTGACGCAGACTGGAGGACAAATCGGATAGCGGGTAACCCCTCACCCTCCCACGCCCAAAGAGGGCGCGGGCCCCTCCCTCTCCCTACGGGAGAGGTGTTCCGTGGCCGACCTTTCAAAGCGCGCGACGCCGAGTGGGAGCAAGAAAGCGCGGCCGCCCCTTAATCCGCCCTCAACGCCTCGATGGGGTTGAGGCGGGAGGCTTTGATCGCGGGGTAGAGGCCGAAGGCGACCCCGACCAGGGCGGCGAGGCCGGGGCCGAGCGGCAGGACCCACAGGGCGAGGCTGAAGGTCCAGCCCGAGGCCCGGGCGGTCACGAAGGCGGCTATCAGCCCGGCCGCCAGGCCGACCACGCCACCGACGAAGGCCAGGGTCGCGGCTTCGATGAGGAACATCAGCTGGATGTCGCGCGGGGTGGCGCCGATGGCGGCCCGAAGCCCGATCTCGCGGCGTCGCTCCATCACCCCCATCAGCATGACGTTCATCACCCCGATCCCGCCGACCAGCAGGGAGATGGCCCCCACGGCGGTCAGAAGCTGGCTGTGGATGGCCTTCTGGGCGTTCAGGCCGCGAATCAGGTCACGGGCGCTGATCACCTGGAGGACGGCGGTGGGATTGGCGAGGCGCGCGGAGATGCGCGCGCCTGCCGTCTTGGCCTCGGCGGTGGGCTTAAGATTGATCAGGGCGGTCGTCGGCTTGGCCGAATCCATGACGCGGCCGGCGTCGGCCAGGGGGATCATCACCGCGTTGTTGACGTCGGTCGGATCGAGGGCGGTGAAGGGCAGCGGCCCCAGAACGCCCACGACCTGGAAGACATAGCCCTTGACGCGGACCGCCGAACCGAGCGTCAGGGGCGCGCCGGGGGCGGAGAGCTTCCGCGCCGCCTGGTCGCCGACCACCGCCACCAGATTGCCGTCGTCGATGGGAGCGATGAACCGCCCGCGGGCAACCGTCAGGCCCATCAGGCGCGGCAGATCGGGGGTCACCGCGGCGATCCCCAAATCGGCCTGGCGCTCACCGGCAAGGATCGTGTCATGGTCCACCGTCAGGGGCGTGGCGGCGATCACGTCCGGGTCGCTCACCGGCAGGCGCTCGATGGCGTGGCGATCCAGCTCTCCGACGGGATAGTTGCCCGCCGGCATGGCGTGGATCTGCAGCATGTCGACGCCCAGGTGCCGAAACAGCTTGAGCGTCTCGAGCTGGGCCATGTGGCCGATCGTCAGCATGGCGACGATCGAGGCGGTGCCGATCAGGATGCCCAGCAGGGCGAGGGCCGAGCGCTGGCGCTGGGCATAGAGGTTGGCGAGGGCCTCGGCCACGGTCTCGCCCAGCGCCAGGCGCGGGGCGGCGGCCCAGACGGCGGTCATGCGAGGGCCGAGTCGTGGACGATCCGGCCGTCCAGCATCTCGATCCGCCGATCGCACCGGCCGGCCAGGTCCCGATCGTGGGTCACCATCAGGATGGTGACACCGAGGCGCCGATGGAGGTCGCGCAACAGGGCCATGACCTCGCCGGCCGTGACGCTGTCGAGGCTGCCGGTGGGCTCGTCGGCGAGGATCAGCTTGGGGCGGCGGATCAAGGCCCGGGCCACCGCGACCCGCTGCTGCTCACCCCCCGACAGCTCCGCGGGCCGATGATCGGCGCGATCGGCGAGCCCCACCTGCTCGAGCATGGCGAGCGCCAGGGGTTTGCGGTCCGCCCGCGCGGTCCGTGCATAGAGCAGCGGCAGGGCGACGTTCTCCCACGCGGTCAGGCGCGGCAGGAGGTTGAACGCCTGGAAGACGAAGCCGAGGTCGCCGTTGCGGACCCGCGCCGTCTCCTCGGCGGCGCCATAGTCGACCGCCGCGCCGTTCAGGCGCACGGCGCCGGCGGTGGGCTGGTCCAGCAGGCCGACGATGTTCATCAGGGTGCTCTTGCCCGACCCGGACGGCCCAAGGACGGCGCAGAACGCCCCCGCCTCGAGCGAAAACGAGACCCCCCGCAGCACGGGCGTCGGCCGGGTGGGCGAACCATAGGTCTTCTCGAGGTCGGACACCTGCAGCATGGGCGCGTTTTCGCCCATCACGCATTGGAAGGATATATGATAGTCGCTTGGGTTCAATCGAAGCCCGGGGCGCCGCGCCGGGACGTGGATCGCGGGGGCGGCCGGGTTGGAGCCTTAGCAATGCGCGCGGACAATGGCTTGGAACTTCGCCGCGCCGTCACGGCGGCGCCGACGGCTCGCCTTGGGGCGCCGGGTGCGGGCTAGGGTCGCGCGTCGCATAGGCGGGGATCGGGTTCGGCTCGGCGGGCGGGGCCATGGTCGGGCCGGCAAGCGGTCGCTTGAGAACGCCGGGCGTGGCGCAGCCGGCGAGGGCGAGGCACCAGGCCAGACATACGGGCGTGAACGCCTTGCACATGGGCGCCTCCTGCGCGACGCCGCGGGATCGGCGCTTGCGGCGATAGTGGCCCTGACAGCGACCGGCGTGAAGGCCCAAACGCCGGCGCCGCGCCCGCCTGTCCCCTCGCCGCCCCCGCCGCCGGTGACCGCCGCCGTCGGGCCGCGCCTGGCGATCAGCCTGGCCGACGCGGTGTTCATCGGCCTGAGGGACAACCGGACGGTGAAATCCGCCTATATCGACCGGGTCGCCCAGAAGTTCGACCTCTATGTGGCCAAGAAGCGCTTCAGCCCCACCGCCATCCTGGCCGCCAGCGCCGACGCCACCCGGCAGGGAAGCGAAAGCGGCTCCACCATCGTCCTGTCGCCGACAGCCTCCTGGCTGGTCCCCACCGGCGCCCAGTTCCAGTTTTCATGGACCCGGTTCGACACTCGCGCCGGAGGGGTGAGCATCGGCTCCGACACCGCGACCCTGAGCGTCAGCCAGCCCCTGCTGCGCGGGGCCGGGATCGCGGTCAACAAGGCCCCGGTCCGGACCGCCGAGCTGCAGGAGAAGATCAATCGCCTCAACCTCAAGGCGACCGTCTCCAGCGTCGTGGACAACATCGTCCTGGCGTACCGCGCCCTGGTCCAGGCGCAGGAGGAACTGGTCATCGCCGGGCAATCGCTGGAACGCTCCCGGGCCCAGCTCCAGACCAACCAGGCCCTGATCGAGGCCGGGCGCATGGCGGCGGCCGAGATCGTGCAGACCCGGGCCGACATCGCCAATCAGGAGGTCGCCCAGCTGCAGGGCGAGCAGCAGCGAAACAGCGCCCAACTGGCCCTGCTCAGCCTGCTGGCCATGGACCTGCACACCAATGTGGTGGCCGCCGACCCGCTCAAGGTCGATCATGTGGCCATCGACCTGGAGCGGGCGATCGCCATCGCGCTGGACAACCGGACCGACTACCTTTCCCAGCGCCGGGCGCTGGAGCAGTCGCGCCTGGCGTTGCTGGTGGCCAGGAACAACCGGCTGTGGGACCTCTCGGTGATCGGCAACGTCACCCACCAGACCGAGCACGGCGGGGCGATCGTCATCGATCCGGAGACCGGCCAACCGGTGACCGGGTCGGCCCTGCCGGCCAACAGCGGCAGCGTGGGCCTGGAGCTGCGCATACCGCTGGGCGACTATTCGCTCAAGCAGGGGGAGGTCCAGGCCCGCACCTCCCTCAAATCCCAGGAGGTCCAGTTGGCGGATCTCGGCCAACAGATCGAGGCCCAGGTGCGCGACGCGGTCCAGGGGGTCGAGCTCACCTGGCGCCAGGTCGAGGCCGCCCGGCAGGCGCGCGGCCTGGCCGCCCTGACCCTGGAGCTGGAGCGGGAGAAGCTGAAAGCCGGGCGCACCTCCAATTTCGAAGTGACGAGCTTCGAGACCAATCTACGCGCCGCCGCCAACCAGGAACTCACCGCGTCGATCGGCTACGCCAACGCCCTGACCACGCTCGACCAGCAGCTGGGAACCACCCTGGACACCTGGAAGATCAGCCTCAACGACTAAGGATCCGTTGGGGAATCAATGATCGCAAATGGCTTTGTGTCGGAACCGCCCTTTGAATCGCCAAGTCGCCAAGGAGCCAAGAAGAGGGAGCGGCGCTTCGCGCGAAGGCGTTGATTTTCACCAGCCTCTTGGCGTCTTGGCTTCTTGGCGGTTCATACGTTCGAGCGAACATCATCGCCAGCGCCAGGTCGGCGACGATTCACATATTCCCTGACGGGTCCTGAGCGCGCCGGCGCCGGCGGCTTGACTTCCCGCCTCCCGCCCGCAAAACCGCCGGCCACGCCATCGCCAAGGGGAATGCCGCCAATGCCTGTCCGCGTCGCCATCAACGGCTTTGGCCGCATCGGACGGCTGGTCCTGCGCTCGATCGTCGAGCACGCCCGGCGCGACATCGAGGTGGTGGCGATCAACGACCTGGGGCCGGTGGAGACCAACGCGCATCTGCTGCGCTACGATTCGGTGCACGGGCGCTTTCCGGGGATGGTGTCGGTGGACGGCGACAGCCTGGACGTGGGCCTGGGCCGCATCGCGGTGACGGCGATCCGCGACCCGGCGCAGCTGCCGCACAAGGATCTGGGCGTCGACATCGCCCTGGAATGCACGGGCCTGTTCACCAAGACGGACGAGGCCGCGGCGCATCTGGCGGCCGGGGCGCGCAAGGTGCTGGTCTCCGCCCCCTGCGACTGGGCGGACAAGACCATCGTCTTCGGCGTCAACCACGAAAGCCTGGCGGTCGGGGACCTGGTGGTCTCCAACGGCTCGTGCACCACCAATTGCCTGGCCACGGTGGCCAAGGTGCTGCTGGATCTTTGCGGGATCGAGCGCGGCTACATGACCACCATTCATTCCTACACCGGCGACCAGCCCACTCTGGACACCCTGCACCACGACCTCTACCGCGCCCGGGCCGCGGCGATGTCGATGATCCCCACCTCGACCGGCGCGGCCAAGGCCCTGGGGCTGGTGCTTCCCGAACTCACCGGCAAGCTCGACGGCTCGTCGATCCGCGTACCGACGCCCAACGTCTCGGTCATCGATCTCAAGGTCGTGCCCGGGCGCGACATCACCCGCGAGGAGATCAACCAGGCGATGAGCGAGGCGGCGGCCAAAGGGCCGTTGCGCGGGATCCTGGCGGTGACCGACGATCCGGTGGTTTCCGTCGACATGAACCACATCGGCGCCTCGGCCACCGTCGCCCTGCCCCAGACCCAGGTGGTCGGCGCCAGGCTCGCCCGGATCCTGGCCTGGTACGACAACGAGTGGGCCTTCTCCACCCGCATGGCCGACGTGGCCCTGGCCATGGCCGCGGTGGGGTAGGTGATGGGCCTAGCCCGCGCACGGCCCCGCCCCCTCCACCGCTTCGCGGTCCCCCTCCCCCGCTTCGCGGGGGAGGATCAAGAAAGGGATGGCGCCCGTCGATTCAATCCTCCCCCGTCCTCTTACGGGGGAGGGGGACCCCGAAGGGGTGGGGGGGGCGCCAAGCCCCGCCCTCGGCCTTTGGGCGAGGAGCGACAATGACCCTGCGCACCCTCGACGGGGTCGATGTGCGGGGCAGGCGGGCCCTGGTGAGAGTGGATTTCAATGTGCCGATGTCGGGGGGCGCGGTGGCCGACGACACCCGCCTGCGCGCCGCCCTGCCCACGATCCAGCGGCTGCGGGCGGCGGGCGCCAAGGTGATCCTGATCGCCCATTTCGACCGGCCGGGGGGCAAGCGGGTCGCCGCCATGAGCCTGGCGCCCGTGGTCGCCCCGCTCTCCGCGCTGGTCGGGGCCCCGGTCGCGTTCGCCGAGGACTGCGTCGGCGAGGCGGCGGAGGCCGCGGTGGCGGCGATGAAGGACGCCGACGTGCTCCTGCTGGAGAATTTGCGCTTCCACCCCGGCGAGGAGGCGAACGATGCAGCCTTCGCCGGCGCCCTGGCGCGCAACGGCGACCTCTATGTCGACGACGCCTTTTCGGCGGCTCATCGCGCCCACGCCTCCACCGAGGCCATCACCCGCCTTCTGCCGAGCTACGCCGGCGAGGCGATGCGCCGGGAGCTGGAGGCGCTGGACGCCGCCCTGGGAAGCCCAGGGCGGCCGGTGCTGGGCGTCGTCGGGGGGGCCAAGGTCTCCACCAAGCTCGAGCTGCTACGCAACCTGATCCTGAAACTGGATGCGCTGGCGATCGGCGGCGGCATGGCCAACACCTTCCTCTTCGCCCAGGGCCGGGAGGTCGGCGCGTCCTTTTGCGAAAAGGATCTGGCCGGCGAGGCGCGCGGGGTGATGGCGTTCGCCGCCGAGCACCGATGCGAACTCCTGCTGCCGATCGACGTCGTCGTGGCCGGGCGAGCGGGATCCGGAGACGGGGCGCGGGTGCGGGGCCCGGGCGAGGTGGGCGGCGACGAACGCATTCTGGACGCCGGGCCGGCGACCGTGGAGGCGTTGAACCGCGCCATGGACGCGGCGGCGACGCTGGTGTGGAACGGGCCTCTGGGCGTGTTCGAGACGCCGCCGTTCGACGCCGCCACGAGCGCCGCCGCGCGCCACGCCGCCCACCTGGCCAAGTCCGGCAAGCTGATCGCCGTGGCCGGGGGCGGCGATACGGTGGCGGCCCTGCGCCACGCGGGCGCCCTGGACGACTTCACCTTCGTCTCCACGGCCGGCGGCGCTTTCCTGGAATGGATGGAGGGCAAGACCCTGCCGGGGGTGGCGGCTTTGCAAGACCGGGCCGGCGAGGGTAAACCTTAAGGCTGGAACGGACGGGCAGGGTATTAGAGAGCATGGCGCGGATCACGCTTCGGCAGCTTTTGGATCACGCCGCCGAGCACGGCTACGGCGTGCCGGCGTTCAACATCAACAATATGGAACAGGGGCTGGCGATTATGGAGGCCGCCCAGGCCTCCGGCGCGCCGGTGATCATCCAGGCCAGCCGCGGCGCGCGGCAATACGCCAGCGACATCGTCCTGGCGGGCCTGATCGACGCCCTGGTGGCGCTTCATCCGGACATCCCGGTGGTGATGCACCAGGACCACGGCAACAACGAAGCCACCTGCGCCACCGCCCTCCAGCACGGCTTCACCAGCGTGATGATGGACGGCTCACTGATGGGCGACGGCAAGACGCCCTCGGACTACGACTACAATGTCGGGGTGACCCAAAGGGTGGCCCAAATGGCCCATTGGGTGGGCGCCTCGGTCGAAGGGGAGCTGGGGGTGCTGGGCAGCCTGGAAACCGGCATGGGCGAGAAGGAGGACGGCCACGGCTTCGAGGGCAAGCTCGGGCACGACCAGCTGCTCACCGATCCCGACCAGGCGGTGGCTTTCGTCCGGGCCACGGAGGTTGACGCCCTGGCCATCGCCATGGGCACCAGCCACGGGGCCTATAAGTTCACCCGCAAGCCGGACGGCGCGGTGCTGGCCATGGGGGTGATCGAGGAGATCCACCGGCGCCTGCCCAACACCCATCTGGTGATGCACGGCTCTTCCTCGGTGCCGCAGGACCTGCAGGAGGTGATCAACCGCTATGGCGGTGAGATGCCCCAGACCTGGGGGGTGCCGGTGGAGGAGATCCAGCGCGGCATCCGCCACGGGGTGCGCAAGATCAACATCGACACCGACAACCGCATGGCCATGACCGGCGCCATCCGCAAGGTGTTCGCCGAACACCCCGGCGAGTTCGACCCGCGCAAATACCTGGGCCCGGCGATGACGGCGATGACCGCCGTCTGCCGCCAGCGCTTCGAGGAATTCGGCGCCGCCGGCCAGGCCGACAAGATCAAGCCGGTGACCATGGCCGCCATGGCCGGTCGCTATGAGGCGGGGGAGCTCTCGCCAAGGTTCGGGGTGGCGCTGCAGGCGGCGGAATAGGGCGCGGCGGGGCGCCTGCGCCGGGGGCGTGATGGAGAGAGACCAGGACGGTAATTCAGGATCGGGCGGGCCGCCTCCGGCCCCGCCGCCCGGGGGCATGCGCGACAACCTCGTCAAGACGCGGATCGCTCCCGACCTGCTGGCGCTGCTGCTGGAGCGGCGCGGCGACGGCGAGCGGCGAGCCGCGCCCGAGACCGGCGTGGCGGTGATCATCGAGGTCAACACCGAGTTTCCAGGCGGGGCCGAGGCGGCGCGGGCGGCCCTGCTGGCGGCCTATTTCCGCAATCACGAAGGCGAGGCGCGGACCCTTCCAGGACCGCACCGGCCCGTCCTTCCGGCGGCGGGCGGCGATCTTTGGCCCGGGCTCGCCTTCGATCCCGCCGACGCAATCCACATGCGTAAATCCCTGTTCACCGAAACCTATCTCTTCGCGAGCCTGGCGGCGGAGACGATCGAGCGGCTGCAGGGGGATCCCCCCGAGGACGCGCGCACGCCGCACCCGATCCACAAGATCTGGCGCGATCACGAGGTTCGGCCCTTCGTCTACGACTCGGCTCGCACCATCAAGTGCGACGCCGCCCGCATCGCCTTCGCCACCGCTGGCGAGGGGGTGGTGTGGGCCGTGGCCGACACCGGCATCGACGCCGCCCATCCCCACTTTCTCAAGCACCGCAACCTCGAGCTGCCCACGGGCCTCAGGCACTTCGACCTCACCGCCCCGCACCCCGACGACGACGCGGCCGAGAAGGCCGCGCTCGACGACGCCGACGGCCACGGGACCCATGTCGCCGGGATCATCGCCGGGGAGACCATCGTGGGCGATGCGCTCGGCGATGGGCCAGGGGCCCCGATGATCACCCGGATCACGGTCAACAAGACCGTCCGCACCGGCCCCGGCGCGACCGCGCCGGTGGTCGAATCCCAGGACCGGATCTGCGGCCTGGCGCCCAAATGCAAACTCCTCAGCCTCAAGGTGCTCGCCGGCAAGTCCGGCTTGGCCAGCGACCTGATCGCGGCCATCGGCTATATTCAGCAGGCCAACGGCTATGGCCGCGCGGTCAAGATCGACGGCGTCAACCTCAGCCTGGGGTATCCGTTCGAGGCCCAGTGGTTCGCCGCCGGCCAGAGTCCGCTGTGCGTCGAAGTCAACCGGCTGGTGCGCTGCGGCGTGGTGGTGGTGGTCGCCGCCGGCAACGCCGGTTATGGCCGGGTGACCACTCAGCAAGGGACCTCCGAGACCGCCGCCCTGCTTTCCACCATCGCCGATCCGGGCAACGCGGATCTGGCCATCACCGTCGGCTCCACCCATCGCGACATGCCCCACGTCTATGGGATCTCCTATTTTTCGGCCAAGGGCCCGACCGCCGATGGGCGTATGAAGCCGGACATCGTCGCGCCCGGAGAAAGGATCGTCTCCTGCGCCGCCAACGACGCCGGCGCTCCGACCGTCGCCGCGTTCAAGGAAGACAGCGGCACCAGCATGGCCGCGCCCCATGTGTCGGGGGCGATCGCCGGCTTCCTCTCGGTGCGTCAGGAATACAAGGGCCGGCCCGAGGATCTGAAGACGATCTTCCTGGCCGCCGCGACGGACTTGAAGCGCCGCCCCGAGTTCCAGGGCGCCGGGCTCATCGACCTGATGCGCGCCCTGCAATCTGTCTGAAAAGGAAAGGTTCGGCCATGGCCGACATCGCCGGGTCGCCCTTCGAATGGCTGTCGTTCGACGCCGAAGGGGGGCTGACCGACGCCGGGGCGCAAGGCCGGCTCGCGGCGCTTCTCAGCCAGGAGATCACCGACCTGGTGGTGATGTCCCACGGCTGGAAGACCGACCAAGCGGGCGCCTGGGCGCTCTATGAGCCTTTGTGGGCCCATGTGCGGGACGCGTGGCCGGAGGGGGCGGGCCGCGCCTGGCGAGGCTACGCCGTGGCCGGTGTCCAATGGCCCTCGAAGACCTTCCGCACCGACTTTGACGATCCCGCGCCGCCTTCGGGGGGCATAGCCGGGCTGGGCGCGATGACGGGCGGCGACGGCGATCTGAGCCTCGCGGCCTTCGAGACCCTTCTGGACGACTTCGTGGGTCTCGTCGGCCCGGGCGGCGTGGCGGTGCGGACCGCCGCGCGGGCCGCCTCCGGCGGCATCGGATCCGATCAGGCCGGGGCTCTGTTGAAGGCGATCCAGGCGGCGATCCCGACCGGCTCGGCGAGCCCGGATGCCGAACTGGAGGCCAATCGCGGCCCGCTGGACCCGGGCGATCCCCAGGGCCTCTTCCTCGACCTGATGGGGCCGCCCGCCATGACCCTCGCCCCCAGCGTCGGCGCGGCCATGGGGCTTGGGGAGGCGATCGGCGCCGTGTTCGCCGGCCCCAGAGCCGCGATCGCCCGCGCCCTCAACCAGTTCACCTACTATGAGATGAAGGCGCGCGCCGGCAAGGTGGGCGAGGCGCTGGGCGCCCGGGTGCTGGGCTCGCTCCAGCCTGCGAGGCCGGTCCGGCTGCACCTGATCGGCCACAGTTTCGGGGGCCGCCTGGTCACCAGCGCCGCCGCGTCGGTCGGCGCGGCCGCAAATCTTCCCCTGCAGAGCCTGACCCTGCTGCAGGCGGCCTTCTCGCACAACGCCCTCTGCGCCAGCTTCGGCGGGGGGCAGGTTGGCGCCTATCCCAAGGTGATCGGCAAGGTGGCCGGCCCGATCTCGACCACCCACACCCACAACGATTCCGCCTGCACCATCGCCTACGCCCTGGCCTCGCGCCTCGTGCGCAGCAATTCGGAGGCGATCGGCGACGCCTCCGACGAGTTCGGCGCGATCGGGGCGAACGGGGCGATCAACCTCGCGGCCGCGCGGGTGCAAGCGGTCCCGCCCATGACCGCGGCTGGAGCCTTCGCCTTCACGCCCGGCAAGGTTCACAACTTCAACGCCGACGCCTGCGTCAAGGACCATATGGACGTCACCAACCCGGCCGTGGCCCGGCTGGTGGCGGCGGCGCTGAGCGCGTAGGGCGGCGCGAGCAGAACCGGCCCTGATGAGACAGCCCGTTAAGACTTCGCGCGCGACGCGTTCCCGCGCCAGAGGTGGTCGGTGAGGATGTTGGCCAGGCCGATCCAGCCGATGTAGGGGCCGGCGAGGCTGCCGGCGGGAGTGGCGACCTTGCGCGCCTCGACGGCATAGGCGGCGGCGGTCCCGACGGCGGCGACGGACGCGGTCAGCCGGCCGCCCAGCCGGCGGGGGCCCAGAGCCATCCATAGGGCGTTCAGCCCCTGGATGGCGGTCCACAGGCTGAGCGCCCGGGTGCGCGCCGCGCTGGCCGGGGCGTTCCACAGCCGCAGACCCGACAGGGTCAGGGCGATGAACAGCGGCGGCCAAACCACCCCGAAGATCGCCTTGGGAGGGGCAAAGGCGGGGCGCGCCGCGTTCTCGTCCGGATCACCGGCGCCGGCGGCCCGAGGCCGGCGATCAGCGCTGAAGCCAGCACCGCGGCGGCGGTGAGGGCCAGGCCGGCGGCCACCTGGCGGGCGGCCGGGCCCCGACCGGCGGCGCGGCCGTCGTCGACCTGGCGGTATCTGGCGTGCATCGCGGCCTCCACTTAGCCCAAGGCGGAAATGAAGAACGGCGCGCCGGGCCGGGAAGTTCCGGCTGCGCGGGGCGCGTCCTCGGGTGTAGGCTGGCCGCCATGACCTTCGATGCGATTTTGCTGTCGCGCCTGCAGTTCGCCTTCACCATCGCTTTCCACATCATCTTCCCCAGCTTCACCATCGGGCTGGCGAGTTTCCTGGCCGTGCTCGAGGGCCTGTGGCTGGTCACCAAGCGCGAGGCGTTCAAGACCCTCTATCTCTTCTGGCTGAAGGTCTTCGCCATCTCATTCGGCATGGGCGTCGTGACCGGCGTGGTCATGAGCTATGAATTCGGGACCAACTGGAGCATGTTCTCGCGCGCCGCCGCGCCGGTAATCGGCCCGATGCTGGCCTTCGAGGTGCTCACCGCCTTCTTTTTGGAATCGAGCTTCCTGGGCGTCATGCTGATGGGCTGGAAGCGGGTGGGCCCCGGCCTGCATTTCACCGCCACCTGCCTGGTGGCGGTCGGCACCCTCGTCTCGGCATTCTGGATCATCTCGGCCAACAGCTGGATGCAGGCGCCGGCCGGCTATGCCGTGGGAGCGGGCGGTAAGCTGCTGGCGACGGACTGGTCGGCGGTGATTCTTTCGCCGACCTTTCCCGAGCGCCTCG
>JBBQGZ010000029.1:0-23759 GCA_038323535.1 Caulobacterales bacterium | reverse complement strand
GACCGCTCGATCAATCCCTATCGCGGCTGCGAGCACGGCTGCATCTATTGCTATGCCCGGCCCGCCCACGCCTATATGGGCCTCTCGCCCGGGCTGGATTTCGAGAGCAAGCTGTTTTTCAAGCCCGGCGCCGGGCGCCTGTTGGAGGCGGAACTCTCCAAACCCTCCTACGCGCCCGGCGTGATCCACATCGGCGGCAATACCGACCCCTACCAGCCGCAGGAGCGGAGGCTTCGGGTCACCCGCCAGGTCCTCGAGGTCCTGGCCAGGTTCCGGCACCCGTTTTCGATCATCACCAAATCGGCGCTCATCGGCCGCGACCTGGACATCCTGGGCCCCATGGGGGCGGCGGGGCTGGCGCGGGCGGCGGTGTCGGTGACGACCGTGGATCGCAAGCTTGCTCGCGCCATGGAGCCCCGGGCGGCGACGCCGGAGCGCCGGCTGGACGCGATCGCGGCCCTGAGCGCCGCGGGTGTGCCCACCGCGGTGATGTTCGCCCCGGTGATCCCGGGCCTCAACGACCACGAACTGGAGGCGGTTCTCCAACGCGCGGCGCGGTCCGGGGCGGCGAACGCCGGCTATGTCGCTCTGCGCCTGCCCCTGGAGATCAAGGATCTGTTCCGCGAATGGCTGGCGGCGAACCGGCCCGACCGGGCCGAGCGGGTGATGTCGCTGGTGCGGCAGATGCGCGGCGAGCGCGACTACGACCCCCAATGGGGCAAGCGGATGAAGGGCGAGGGCCCGATCGCCGATCTCATCGGCCAGCGCTTCAAGATCGCCCGGCGCCGGTTCGGGTTGGATCGGCCCTTGCCGCCGCTGGATCTTGGCCAGTTTCGCGTTCCCGCCAAGCCGGGCGACTAGATGAGCCTCTTCGATTAAAGGATCAGGCGCGCTCGAACAGCATCGCCTTGGTGAGAAAGGCGCGGTCCTGCCCGCGGGGCGCCAGGCCCGCGGCGCCGAAAAGCGCGGCTAGGTCCGTCTCGCGATAGGTGCCGTAATAGGGTTCGTGAAAATAGGCGGGGAAAACCTCCAGCAGGCGCTCCAGGCGGGGTTCGTCGACCGGCTGGATGGAGTCCGCGAAGGCCAGGACCCCGCCCGGCTTCAGGACCCGGGCGATCTCGCCGGCCACGACGGTGCGAACCTTGGGCGGCAGTTCGTGGAAGAGGTAGATACAGGTGATCGCATCTACGCTGGCGTCGGCGAACGGAAGGGATTCGGCCTTGGCCTGGACCAGGGCGTGCACGCCGGACCGTCGCCGCCCCTCGGCCAGATAGGCGGCCGAAAGATCCACGCCGGTCAGCCGGGCGCGGGGAAAGGCGGCGGCGAGGTCGCGAAGGAAACCGCCCGAACCGCTGGCCAGGTCGACCAAGACCAGCCCGCGATGGTCGCGCGCGCGCCAGGCGCCGGCGAGGAGAGACAGGGCCCGGCGGCGCATGGCCCCCGCCGCCCCGCCGAACAGCGCCTCCACCTGGCCCTCATAGCGGCGGGCGCTCTCCGGCGTGAACCAGCCGCCGCTCTGGAAGTGGAAGTTCTGGCGGTAGTAGGCGGGATAGCCGCCGACGTCCGGCGCATCCGCGCGCGCTTCGGTGGCCCCGCCGCGCCGCCGCCGGGCCGCCACCGCCTTGGCGTCCGCGATCAGATCCGCCACGCCGCGCAGGGCGCCGGACGGATCGGCAGGGCCGTCCCCCATGGCCGGATAGACGCCAAGGGCTACGTCCCGGGCGTCCTTTTCGAACGCCTCCAGCCAGGACCGGCGGACGAAACCCTTCGGCGCCGGTGTGGCGGTCGCGACGGGCGCCGCCGGCGCGGCGGCGACGGGGCGCGCGACGATCCGGGCCGCCAGACCCGCGGCGCTCCACCATGCCGCCTTCAGCGCGGCGCGGGCGACGTGGGTGGAACGATCGGTAAGGAAGGCCGCCGGCGCCGGCTCCGGTCTGGTCAAGGCTTGCCTCGCGAAAACACACCCACGAGCTCGATATGGGAGGACCACAGGAACTGATCCACCGGGGCCACCCGGTCAAGGACGAAACCGGCGTCGACCAGGGTGCGGGCGTCGCGGGCGAAGGTGGCGGGATTGCACGAGACGCCGATCACGCGGGCGGCCTGGGAGCATGCGATCTGAGCGCATTGGGCGGCGGCCCCGGCGCGAGGCGGATCGAAAACCACCACGTCGATCTTCCTCAGCTCGTCGGCGAGCACCGGCCGCCGGTCCAGATCGCGCGCCTGGGCGGCGATGGGCTTGAGGCCTGGGGCCGTGGCGGCCCCCGCGGCCAGGGCCCGGGTCGCGGCGCCGGAGACGTCGGCGGCCAGAACCGGCGCGAGGCTGGCCAGGGGGAAGGTGAAGGCGCCGACCCCGCAATAGAGGTCGGCGATGCGCCGCGCGCCGGCCGCGGCGCTCAGGATGAATTCGGCCATCGCCCGCTCCGCCGCGGGGACCGCCTGCAAGAACGCTCCCGGCGGGAGGGCGACCGTGGCCTGGCCCAGCCGGACGATCGGCGCGCGGGCCTGATAGACCGTCTCGCCGGCCAGGGTGAGGCGCGCCATGTCCGCCCGCGCCGACGCCTGGGCCGCGCGCGCGCGGGCGTCGGCCGAAAGCCCGCCGCCTCGGCGTTCGACGCCGGTGACATCGATGTCCAGGCCGGTGTCGGTCAGGGTGACGTGAAGGGTGGGCGCGGACGCCGGATGCTCGAGGAACGGTTCGGCGACGGCCCGCAAGGCCGGCAGCGCCGAGACCAAGCGCGGATCGGCGATCACGCACGTCTCGATGGGCGTCAGGCGCCACGACCGGCGCGCCTTGAAGCCCAGAGCGGCGGCGGCGCCCTGCCGGCGCGCATGCAGCGCCAGGCGCCGGCGCGAACCGGGGGCCGCGGCGAAGGGGGCGAGGATCTCCGTCTCGATCCGCACGCGGCCCAGAGCATGGCGAACCTGTTCCGCCTTCCACGCGAGATACGGCACCGGCGCCCAATGTTGCAGGGCGCAGCCGCCACATCGGCCGAAATGCGGGCACGGGGCCGCGACCCGCTCGGCGCTCGCCGCCAGGATCTCGACGACATCGGCGCGGTCGCCATCGAGGTGTGCCAGCACCCGCTCGCCGGGAAGCGTCAGGGGAGCGAAAACGCCCGCGGCGGTCACGCCGTCGCCTTGGGCGCCCATGGCCTCGATCGTCAGGACCGCCGGCTTGTCGCTTGTCCTCAGCCGCCCGCCTCGTCGATCAACAGCTTGCGCAAATCCGCCTTGACGATCTTGCCGTTGGCGTTGCGGGGCAGGGTCTCGGTCCAGAACAGGATTTTGACCGGGACCTTGAAGGCCGCCAAGCGCTCGGCGACGAAGGCGCGCAGATCATCCTCGGTGGCCGCCGCGCCGGGCTTGAGGGTCACCACGGCGCCCGGCTCCTCGCCCAGGGTCTTGTGAGGGATCCCGACCACGGCGGCGTCCATCACCGCCGGATGGTCGTAGAGGGCGTTCTCCACCTCGATGCAATAGATGTTCTCACCGCCCCGGATCAGCATGTCCTTGGCCCGGTCGACAATGAAGCAGAAGCCCTCCTCGTCCAGCCGGGCCAGATCGCCGGTCTTGACCCAGCCGTCGACGAAGGTCTGGGCCGTCGCCTCGGGGTTGTTCCAATAGCCCTTCACCACCTGCGGGCCCTTGCACCACAGCTCCCCGACCTCGCCGACCGGCAGTTCCCGGTCGCCCTCGAGGGTCATTATCTTCAGGTCGGTGACCGGCACCGCCGGGCCGCAGGAGTCCGGGCGATGCTCATAGTCCTCCGCGCCGTGGGTGGTGGCGGTGGCGGAGGTCTCGGTCATCCCCCAGCCGTTGCCGGGGGCCGAGCCGCGGAAGGTCGTGCTGATCTTACGGACCAGTTCGGGGGCGGACGGCGCGCCGCCATAGGCCACGCTTTCCAGGGAGGAGAGGTCGTAGTTCGCGCGCGCGGGATGCTCGATCAGTTGCCAGGCGATGGTCGGCACGCCGCCGGCCATGGTGATCCGCTCCCGTTCGATCAGTTCGAAGGCGCGGATGGGATCCCATTTGCGCATCATCACCAGCTTGGCGCCGGCGAAGAGGCTGGGGTTGAGGACCGCGAAGCAGCCGGTGGCGTGGAAGAACGGCACCGAGAGTAGGCTCGCGCGCTGGGGGCCGGTCGGATCGGGGAGCGGCGGCGCCTCGCCCCGGCGCAGGAAGGAGCGGGCCGCCGAGCAGGCGCCCGAAAGGATGTTGGAGTTGATGTTCCGCTGGGTGGCGATGGCGCCCTTGGGCTTGCCGGTGGTGCCGGAGGTATAGAAGATCGTCGCGTCGTCCTCCGGCCCCATCTCCGCGTCGGGCAGGTCCCGGTCGGGCAGGGCGGCATAGTCGTCCGGCGCTCCGATCACAGACTCGAGCGTCGCCTGAAGAGGGTTGGAAATCTCGTCCAGCTCCCGGCTGACATAGACCCTCTGGATGGCCGGGCACTGGGGCAGGTGCTCGGCTAGGCGCTCCAGCCGCTCGGAGTCGAGAATGGCGACCTTGGCGCCCGAATCGACCAGCCCGTATTCCAGCTCCGCCCCGGTCCACCAGGCGTTGAGCGGCGTGACGATCGCCCCCAGGGACGCGGCGGCGTAGAAGGCGACGGGCCATTCGGGCAAATTGCGCATGACGATGGCGACGCGGTCACCCTTGACGACGCCCTGGGCGCGAAGCTCGTGGGCGAGGGCGGCGACGGCCCGGTGGAACGCATCGAAGGTGACCCGCTCGTCCTCGTGGACGAGGAACACCCTCTCGCCATGGGCGCGGCCCGCCTCCACCACCGCGCGCAGGGACGGGGGCGCGTTCTTCCACACCCGCGTCTTCACCCCGCGGATCACCAGCTCTTCCATCTCCAGAGGCGATCCGGGCCCCGTCAGAAGAGCGTGGGCCTGGGCGATCGACATGACCGGCCACGCGGGCCCGGGCGCTGTCGCGGCGTCGGTCATGGGACGAGTTTCCTTGAAAGCTTCAAGCGCGTTTCCGAAGGGATGTCGGCCACGACCAAGCACGGGCCAGGGACCACTGTAAAGCGGCTAGGCCAGCGTCTCCAGCCGCGTGCGCGCCGCTTCCAGCGTCGCCTTGGCGGCTTGCGCCTCCGCCAGGCGCCGGCGATTTTCCTCCACCACCTCGTCGGGCGCCCGCGCCAGGAAATCAGGGTTGTCGAGCTTGCGGGCGGTGCGTTCGATATCGGCCGCGTGGCCGGCGATATCCTTGGCCAGCCGCGCGGTTTCGGCGGCCAGATCGACGTGCTGGGCGACAGCCAGGGCGGCGGTGGCTTCCCCGATCACGAACAGGGCCGATCCGACCGGCGCGACGTCGGCGAGCGCCAACCCTTGGAGCCTTCCAAGGCTGGCGATCAGATCGCCATGCCGGGCGAGGCGCTCGCGCGTGACCGGACCGGCGCCGATGAGGGCCAGCGAAGGGCGGGCGGCCGGCGGCACGCCCATCTCGGCGCGCAGCTGGCGAACCTCGGTGATCAGCGCCACCATCCAGCCCATTTCACCGTCCGCCGCCTCGTCGAGGTAGTCGCCCGGAAGGTCCGGCCAGGCCGCCGTGATCAGCAGCCCGTCCTCGGCCTGGCCGCGCGCCCCCGCGTGACGCCAGAGTTCCTCGGTGAGGAACGGCATGACCGGATGCAGGAGCTTGAGGATCACGTCGAGGGCCCACGCCGCCATCGCGCGGGTTTCCCCCTTGGCCGCCTCGTCGGCGCCGCCGAGAACCGGCTTGGCGAATTCCAGGTACCAGTCGCAATAGACGTTCCACACGAACCGGTAGAGGGCGCCGGCCGCGTCGTCGAAGGCGCAGGTCTCCAGCGCCTGGGTGACGGCCCGCGCCGCTTTCAGCGCCTCGCCGCGGATCCACCGGTTGATCGCCCCGGTCGCGCCGGCCGGATCGAAACCCCCGATCGCGATACAGCCATTCATCTCACAGAAGCGCGCCGCATTCCACAGCTTGGTCGCGAAGTTGCGGTAGCCTTCGATGCGCTGGCGCGACAGCTTTATGTCCCGCGCTTGGCCGGACTGGGCGGTCAGGGCGAAGCGCAGGGCGTCGGCGCCGAAGTCGTCGATCAGGTCCAGGGGGTCCATGACATTGCCCTTGGACTTGGACATCTTCGCGCCCTCGGCGTCGCGGATCAGGGCGTTGATGAACACCCGGCGGAACGGAACCTCGCCGGTGAAGTGCAGGCCCATCATCATCATCCGGGCCACCCAGAAGAAGATGATGTCGAATCCGGTGACCAGGGTGTGGGTCGGGTAGAAGCGTTCCAGGTCGGCGGTCTTCTCTGGCCAACCCAGGGTGGAGAACGGCCACAGGGCCGAGGAGAACCAGGTGTCCAGCACGTCCTCGTCCTGGCGCAACGGCTCGTCGCGGCCATAGTGCTCGCGGGCCAGGGCGGCGGCCCCTTCCGCCGTCTCCGCCACGAAGACATGCCCGTCGGGGCCGTACCAGGCGGGAATCCGGTGGCCCCACCACAGCTGGCGCGAGATGCACCAGGGCTCGATGTTGCGCATCCATTCGAAATAGGTCTTCGCCCAGTTCGCGGGTTCGAAGACGGTCCTGCCCTCCTCCACCGCGCGGATGGCCGGCCCGGCCAGGGTCTTGGCGTCGACGTACCACTGATCGGTGAGATAGGGCTCCAGGGCGACGCCCGAGCGATCACCGTGAGGAACGGCATGGCGGGTCGGCTCGACACCGCGCAGCAGGCCCAGCCTTTCGAATTCCGCCACCACCTTCTCGCGCGCCGCGAAACGATCCAGGCCGCGATAGGCGAGCGGCGCGGCGTCGTTCACCCGCGCGAAGGGATCGAAGATGTTGATCATCGGCAGCCGGTGGCGCTGGCCGACCTTGAAATCGTTGAAATCGTGGGCCGGGGTGATCTTCACCGCGCCCGAACCCTTCTCCGGGTCGGCGTAGTCGTCGGCGATGATCGGGATCGGCCGGCCGACGATGGGCAGGCGCACGCATTTGCCGATCAGCGCCTTGTACCGCTCATCGGACGGATGGACGGCAACGGCGGTGTCGCCGAGCATGGTCTCCGGCCGGGTGGTCGCCACCACGATCTCCCCCGTGCCGTCTTCCAGCGGATAGGCGAAATGCCAGAAATGGCCGTCGACCTCGCGCTGTTCCACCTCGAGATCGGAAATGGCGGTCTGGAAGTGGGGGTCCCAGTTCACCAGCCGCTTGTCGCGATAGATCAGCTTTTGCTTGTAAAGAGACACAAAAACCTTGCGAACCGCGGCTGACAGGCCCTCATCCAGGGTAAACCGCTGGCGGCTCCAGTCGCAGGAAGCGCCCAGGCGGCGCAGCTGGTTTTCGATCACTCCGCCCGACCGGTCCTTCCATCGCCAGATCCGTTCGACGAAGGCCTCGCGGCCCAGGTCGCGGCGGCCGATATTGCCCTCGGCGGCAAGTTGGCGCTCGACGACCATCTGGGTGGCGATGCCGGCATGGTCGGTCCCCGGCAGCCACAGGGCGGCCATTCCCCGCATCCTGGCGAACCGCGTCAGCACATCCTGCAGCGTTCCGTTCAGAGCGTGGCCGATATGCAGGGCGCCGGTGATGTTGGGCGGCGGGATGGCCATGGAGAAGGCCGGGGCGTCCGGGTCGTCGGTGGGCGCGAAGGCGCCGGAGGCCTCCCACATCCGGTAGAGGCGCGGTTCGGCGGTCTTGGGATCGAAGGCTTTGTCGAGCATGGGGTCCGGGGTTCGGCGAGGGCCGGCGGCGGCGCCTAGCGGGCGCGGCTCCGGGCGATACGGGCCACCTCTTCGTCCACCCGGTCCTGGACGATGGCCGGCAGGTGCTCGTCGAGCCAGGCCTTGAGCAGGGGGCGCAGAAGGTCGGTGGTCACGTCCTCGAGGCTGCGGCCCGGCGCCGGCATGGCCATCGACCGCTTCGCCTTGTCCGAGGCGTCGACCTCGGCCGACAGCCTCTCGAACGACGAAGCCGTCGCCGTCGCGGCCGGGTCGCCGGTCAGGGGCTCGTCCGGCGCCGGCTCGATCGACGCGGGCGTCTCGGGGGCCGCCCGCTGGGTCAATACCGGCGCCTCGGCGTCGGCTCCGGCCTGGGCCGCCGGGGCATCGTCGTCGGAGATGATCTTGCGGATGGAGGCCAGGATCTCGTCCATGGAGGGTTCGGGGGCGGTCGGTTCGGGCATGGCGGCGGACCTTGGTTCGAAGCGCGGGCGCGTGTCACCGCTAGATAGCCGTCGCCGGGCGATCCCGCAATTTTCTCCCCTCCCCATGAAGGAAGGGACGCGAGCCCCCGCCTAGCGGCCTTCCGGCGCGACCGTGGCGGGGCGCTCGATGATGGCCGGCGCGGCCAGGTGGTCGACGCGGGCGACCGCCGGCTCCCACGGGATCCAGCCGTAGGAATGCCGGACCTGATCGAAGTTCGTCTTAGGATCGTAGGCCGGCACGTCCGGGGTCAGGGTCTTGGCGAACAGCGAGCCCATCGCCGAAAGCAGGACGGCGGCGGCGAGGTATTCGTCGTGGCGCGCATTGACCAGGGCGAGCTGGGCGTTGCTCAAATCCTGCTCGGTGATCAGCACGTCCAGGGTCGTGCGCAGGCCCACCTGGGCTTCCTGCCGCGTTCCCTCGAAGGCGATGTTGGCGGCCTTCACCTCCTCCTGGTTGGCCACCAGATTGGCCCGGGCGCCCAGGAGCTGGTTCCAGGCCTGGGAGACCAGTAGCAAGACCTGGCGGCGGGTGGTCTCGATGGTGATGCGATCGACATTGTTGGTCTCCGCCGCCTGGCGGATCTGCGAGGAGGTCAAGCCGCCGGTGAACAGCGGGAAATTCGCCACCGCCGTGGCCGAGAGGTCGTGGCTGTAGTTGGCGAACGGGGTATCGAGGCCGAAATTGCCGCCGCCGTAGCCGAAGCTCGCCTGCAGTGAGACGGTCGGGCGGGTCTGGGCCTTGGCCGCGGCCACCCGGGCGGCGCTGCTCTGCTCGGTATAGTCCGAGCGGCGGATCTGCGGATTGTTGTGCTCCGCCGCGTCGAACGCGATGTCGACCGTCGCCGGCAGGAACTTCGCCAGAGAGGGTTCGGGCGCGAGCTTGCCGGGGTTCTGGCCCACCACCGCGGCATAGCCGGCCCGGCTGTTGGCGAGCGAGGCCTGGGCGGTCGAGAGCTGGGCCTGGGCGGCGGCGACGCGCGCCTGAGTCTGGGCGACGTCGGTGCGGGTGATCTCGCCGACTTCGAAGCGCGCCTGGGACTCGGCGAGCTGGCGTTTGAGCAGGTTGACGTTCTCTTCCGAGATTGCCTGGCTCTCCTGGTCGCGGCGAACATCGACATAGGCCTGGATGACGTTCTGCAGGACGTTTTCCTCCGCCTCGCGAAGGGCCTCGCGCCCGGCCAGGATTTCGGCCTCGGCGGCGTTCACCTGACTGGTGACGCGCCCTCCGGTGTAGATCGGCTGGGTCACCGTGATGGTCGCGCTCGACACCTGGGTCTGACCGGCGAAGTGCTGGCTCGGAACGTTTTGGAACGGCGACTGGTTGTTGGTGTCGGTGGTGACCAGGGCCTGCAGATTGGCGGTGGGCCGATAGCCCGCCCGGGCCTGGACATAGGTCTCGTCCAGGGCGCGCTGACTGGCGCGCTGGGCCTGGAGGGCCGGGTTGCTCTGATAGGCCAGGCCGATGGCGTCGCCGAGGGTCTCGGCCCTGGCCCCGCTGGCGGCGAGCAGGCCGGCGCTCAGGGCGGCCATCACCGCGGCCGTGCGACTGATCGACATCCGCCATTCCCAAAGGCCCGCCCAAGCGCGGCGCCCGCTATAGGACAGCGGCGCCGCCCCCCGCTAGCCTCGCGGCGATTAAGCTTTCTTCACCTCGCGGGTGATCGGCGCCTGTCCTGGCGGCTAGAAGGTGAAGCCTGGGCGAGCCTCGAATCCGGCCAGCACCGGTGGCGTGGAGTCGAACAGCGCGCGCGAGCCCACACCGCCGGGCGACCGCAGAAAAAGCATGGCATGCCCCACCGGGCCGTCCCGCTCCACCACCCCCAGCCGGCCGCCCGCGGCCAGGGCGCCCAGCCACGCCGACGGCGCCTTCGTCACCGCCCCTTCGCAGACCACAAGGTCGAAAACAGGCGCGATCGGCCCGGCGTCGTCCGCCTCGCGCCGAGTTACGCTCAGCCCTATCGCCTCCAGGACGGCCCCGGCGTACGGGGCGGCGATGGCCAGGGCGCGCTCCTCGGCCCGCGGGCGCAGCGCCTGCAACAGCTTGGCCACATCCCTGGGCCGTAGCAGCCAGCGCCCGGGGGCGTATTCCACCTCGGCGTCGGCATAGGCGAGCCAGGCCTTGCCGGCCGGGACGAAGGCCTCGCGCGGAACCTGGCGCATGGCGTCCTGAATGGCCAGATCGGTGACGTCCTGGGTGCGGACCTGGCTGTCCACCATGGTCGTCCGCGCGGCCGAGAAGTCGGCGCTCATGCAAGTCCCTTAGAGGCCAAGATTCGGCGCCGCTTATAAGTCCGGCTTCGAGCCCGTGGCAATCGCGGCCCCCTCGCGGTTGCCCGCGCCAGACCCATCTGTTAGCGCTTCGACTCTTGCCCCCACGGCCTGGTGGCGGAGTGGTTACGCAGCGGACTGCAAATCCGCGCACCCGAGTTCGATTCTCGGCCAGGCCTCCATTGTATTTGCAAGCTTTTCGCCGGTCCCCTGAGGGAGTGACGCACTCCCTCTGTGTAATTCCTGTGTAACTCGGGTTCCGGCCGCGTTCTGATTTCGGTCCGCCACTTACGTGATCGTACGGTCGAGCGCGGCCATGGCGGCGTCGATGAGGGCGCCGGAAACGTGGGCGTAGCGAAGCACCATCGACAAGGTCTTGTGGCCACTGATTCGCTGCATCGTCGGCAGATCGATCCCGGCCTCCACCAGGCGCGTGATCGCCGTGTGGCGCATGACGTGCGGGGTAATCCTGGCGGGGTCCAGGCCCGCCCGCACCACGGCGCGGCGGAATGATCGCTGCATGGTCTGCCGGTAGCCTTCTACGTGCGTCACCGGCCCGCGCGGCTGGAAGATGAAGCCGTCCTGATCGCCGCGCTGGGTGCGCTCCTTGGTGAGGATAGCGACCAGGGCAGGCGTCAGCGGCTGTTCACGGCCGCCCGCTTTCGCCTTCCCGATGTGGAGCCGGCCCCGCGACCAATCGATCTCGTCGAAGCGAGCGCGCAGGATTTCTCGGTGTCGCATGGCGGTGTTCAAGCCGAACGCCACGAAGAGCCAGGTGTCGGGGTCCTGGTCGCCGATCGCGCCGGCCATGAGGGCGTCGGCCTCGGCATTGGATAGGACAACCGTCCGACCCTTGGGCTCGGCGAGCATGTCGAACGTGCAGGGGACGACCTTCAGGTCCTTCGCCTTCACCGCGTCGCGCAGCGCGTGTTTCAGCGCGGCCAGCTCGCGGTTCACCGTCCCGGCGGCGGCGCCCTGGGCGAGCCGCTTGCGCTTGTAGGTGTTCACCGTGAACTCGGTGAGCGTGTCGGCGCGCTGCTTCCCGAAGTAGGGCGCCAGCCATTGTTTCAGGTGCTGGCGCTTACTCTTGAGATTGCGCCCTCCCCCTCGTCCATTCGCGCCAGATAGCGATCGGCGACTTGCTGGAACGACAGCCAGGTCTTGCGCCCGGTCGGCAGGCTGAGCCGTTCGTCGCGCTCCTCGGTGCGGACGCGCTCGATGAAGGCGAGGCAGGCGGCGCGGTCCACGCCTTCACTGGCGCGACCGATCACGCGGTGGACGCGGCGGCCGGAGATCATGACATTGACTGTCCACCGGATGTCGCCATCGGGGAGCCGAGCGGCGGTGGTGCCGCCGTCGCTGATTGATGCGCCGGGCGCCAGCGCCTTGACGGCGTCGCGGCCGAGGCCGCCGGTGCGACGGGTCATTGCCGATCCTCAAGCAGGTCTAGAATGCCGAGCTGTAGCCGAGCGACGGCAATCCCGCGAGCTTCGGCCTTTGTTCTCCGCTCACCGCTCGACGCGGAAAGTTCCGATAGCCGCTTGAGGGCGGAGATGGCGGCCCGAATCTCCGCATTTGCTGTTTGGCCGGTCTTGAGCAATGCATCCAGCGCGTCATGCGCATGGTCCAACCGCCCATGGTCCTCTGCACACTGGTGGAAGACCTCGCCTCGGCTGAGTTCCGACGGAGCGAAAATGTCGAACGGCTCCGTAGTTGACCGCTTGGGTCCCCAGGACCACCGGCTGGCGATTGTGATAGGGCGCGCAATCAGGACCCGGCGACGTCGTGACGATGGTGAAGCTCCCGATCCGGCCGTCGGTCGTCTCGGCCACGTCCCAGAGGCCAGGGAAACAAAAAATGTCGGCGCCGGCCTTGCTGAACCGCCACATGGTCTTCGCCCCCCGCTCGCCGGTCCATTCGAAGAAATGCGTGGCCGGCACAAGGCACCGGCGGCGGCGGAAAGCCTCGCGGAACGTCGCCGTGGTCGCCACGGTCTCCGCCCGCGCGTTGGTGCACATGGGCTTCCAGTCCTTGACCCCCTTCTTGTGGAAGAAGGGGGTCAACCACCAGCGGGCGTCGACCAACTCCACGCCGACGAAAGGGTCCGACGGGTCGAGTGGGCGGATGATCCGCGCGATGTTGGTCGGCCGGATGTGCTCGCGCGGCTCGAGGTTCGGGACCGCACCATCCTTGAAGACGATCGGGATCCGGATCTGGCTGAACTCATCGATCAGGCGGGAGATCGGTGCCAGGTAGCCATAGCGGTTGCACATGGGGAAACTTAACGCGGGATCGGGCCAACGGTCGAATCGGACACCCCCGCAAGTGGGAATGGTTCGTTAGCCGACACTTGTTTGCCTAAGGTGTCTATATGCCTGCTGAGGATGACCATCCGGTCACGTCAGGGATCGAGGGGTCATGCGCCAGAGTGTCTGTTTCCACGTGGGCCTTCCGAAGACGGGCACGACGACCATCCAGAAATTCCTGCGAGAGCAGGAAGACCCCCTTCGCTCCCTCGGCTTCCTCTATCCAGGCGCGCGGGAACACCCGGCGCTGGGTGCGAGCCACAACCATCCGACAATGTTCAACGCCATGACCGGCAAGGCGAGGGCCGCGTCGGCTGGCATAGACCCGGAGGCCTGCCGGGAAGTGGTCGCGCAGGCCTTCGAGAAATTTCACCAATCGGATTTGACGCACCTGATCTGGTCATTCGAGTTAATGGCCCTCGGCGTGCGCAACTGGGATGTGGACTACCTAGAGGGGGTCCTCAAGGGCGTCGATGTGCGCATCGTCTGTTTTGTGAGATACACCGACGACTGGCTCCAGTCTCTCATCAAACAGAGGGTCTGGATGCGAGCCGGTCCGCGCGGCGAACGAACCTACGACAGGCCTTTGCGACCCCTCACACCATCAAGGGCGACCGGCGCCCCCAAAAAAGGGGCTCGGACCAGCAACACGCTCGCGCAGGGGGCCAAGATCAATGAAGCCTTGCGGACCATGCGGAGCATGCTGCCATTGGCAAACATCGTCGTGCGATCGTTTGACGCCACCCGCGAGGCGGGCAAGGTCGTGACCGGCGCGTTGGCGGCCATGGGGGTTCCGGTGGAAGCCTTTCCGGACGCGGACGACGAAGCCAGGATCTACAACCCGACGAAGTCGGATTCCTACAGCATGCTGCTCTACCATCTGGAAATCGCTCAGGCCGGCAGAGAAGTCGTTCGCGCCGTGGCCAAAGCGGCCCGCGAAAATGGGCAAGGGCTGAAATCCGAGCCGCTCGACGGTCGCAGGTTCCGGTTTCTCTCGGACCAAAACGTTCTGGAAGCACGCGCCTACTACGACAGGCTACGTGAGGACTACCCTGATCTTCCAGCCCAACCTCCACTGGCGGCTGAAACAGCCCAAACGAACCTTCCCAAAGCCGAAGGTGTCGCGCTGTTGGATTGGCTGAGGCCGGACATTTCAGACGCCATCTTCGACAAGGCGTGCGCGGCCTACCCCGCGGACGTGAAGGCCGACCCGAACGACAGGATCGATCCAGAGGGGGAGGCAGCCTAGAACGCCCGGGGCTCCTCGCCTTCAGCCCTTGGGACGCGTCGTACCGGTTGATTCGACGGGGCGATCATCGCGCCGGCGCAGATCAAGCAGTCCGACCAGGCCCACCAGCCCAAGCAGCCCCCACGGGAAACCGCCGTGGTCGTGAGTGTCGACGGGGGCTACGGGAGTGGCCGCCTCCACCCCCGCGCTTGAGACGGGCCCGGAAACAGCGCCGGGCGCGGTGGTTGCGGGATTGGCATTGGCCAAGGCCGAACTCGGCGTCGAATTGGGGGGCATGCCTGGCGCGCTCGGGCCGCTTATGGGGGAGTTCGGGACGGTCCCGCCTGGACTTGGGTTGCCCGCCTGGATATTCGCGCCGGCCACATTCGAGCTTGGCGCGGCCCCTCCCACGCTCGTCGCGGATCCGATCGGGCGAGGCGCGGGGGTTGCGGAGTTCGGGTAGACATTCGTCCGGGTGGCCATGGAGCCCGGTCGGGTCGACGCCGCGCTTGCGCCCGTGTTCGGGACAGGTGCGCCTCCAGACGGAGCCGTCGTGCTCGTGGTCGAAGTCGTGGCTTGCTGCGCCAAAACCGAGCCCGATGCAAAGAGGCCGATAGCCGTCGCGGCAACGATGTGTCGAAGTCTCATCCCAAGCTCTCCAGGCCCACCATTGCGGCTGCCGCGTTGGCACCGGTCAACGACTCCGGTCGCGCATCGTTCCCTAGGGGCTCGGCGAGGCCGTCCGGATGCGGGCAGGGCTAAATCGGTTCAATGCGCTGCGCTCGCTCCCCGATTGGCGCCTAGTTGGTAAGCTCCAAGGTGGCCATGTGGTTTTCACTAAGGCAGATGACCTTGGTTACGTTGTTTCCCATTTTTTTCTCCCATCCAGCAATCACGCGAAACGAGGACGATTGAAGAATGTCGATATGCTCCTCCCCCAAATATAGGATGACCTTCTTGGGTCTACCGTCAACATCCGTAAATGCCACTTCGTAATTTCCTGTTCCGATAATCATGTTACCTCCAACGATATCCGGACGCTGGCCCCGCGCGACGCCCAGCGGATGAACCGTCAGCCTTATGGCGTCGGTGACGGGCGGTCGAGTCGTTTCCCCACTGTCGCCGCAGGGACTTCGTCCAGCCACAAAGGCGACAGCCTTGGCCGATACCTCGCCCGACAGCTCGGCCCGTTGCGTATTTACGGGTCGGGTTAGGGCCGAAGCGTGCGCTTCCCCTCGCTTCGGCCCGCCCCGCCACTCCGTCAAACCGGCGATGGCGACATCCACCCCGGTCCCTTCGGGATCGTCGGGAACGACGGCATGGTCTGGAAACGCAGGCCCGCGCACCTCGGGCATGGGACCGCCACGAAGCCGGCCACGGCGCGGATGCCGGTGTTCTCATCACCCAGGCCGCGCACCTTCAAACGCTCGATCACGGCCTCCACTGGCAATTCCCGATGATGCTGGCAGTCCAGGCAGCAGAGCCGCACCCGGGCGTTATGCTGGCGGTAGTGGGCAAGCGGGACGCCGGGATCGAAGTCGGACTGCATGACCGGATCGTCGCGCTTGCCGACAACGGAGTCGAGAGTCCGGACGCCCGATGGAATCCATGTAGCGTGACCTGATGCACACGGTGTTCAACGTTCTCTCCGCCCTCGCCGCCGCGCTTGCCGCTCGATATTGGCTCCTGTCCGCCCGCGTGGAGCTGCCCACCCAGGCGACCGTTGGGTATGGCGGGGTCGGAGGAAGCCAGGATCAAATCCTTGCCTCCCTCAAGAGGCAGTCGCGCCTGAGTGCTCTGGCGGCGAGATGGGCCTCCGTCGCAGCTTTGCTACAGGTCGCGCAGGTGATCGCCAGCTAACGCCGAGCCGACCAGGCGTGCAATTCCTGTGTAATGCCGGCCCAGACGTTCCCGGTCCGTTCAGGAATGTGGGGGAAAGGCCAGCGATCCCGCAAGCCACTGAAAAGGCCAGATTTTCCGCGATCAGTGGCCAGAAACGACGAAGGCAGAATGTTACCCTCACCTACTGCAAATCCGCGCACCCGAGTTCGATTCTCGGCCAGGCCTCCATGGCTCTTGGCGTGCGCCGCCCCGCGCGAAGGGGCCGCCGCCGGCGGCGAGGATGACCGCCGCCCGAAGAAACCGTGGATATGGTCGCCGAGGGCGCGGTCACCGGCCCGGTCCCGTCACCGATCGGTCATTCCATAGTACCCGAGCGCGGCCTGTACCCCGAGCCAGCGGAACGGCTCGTTGGGTATGTAGGGGGGCAGGCGATCGAGGAACGGCAGCCACGCCCACTGTTCGCGCCGACCCGCGGCGAGATCGGCGATGACGCGGCCGAACACGGACGTCAGGTTGACGCCGTGGCCCGAGAAGCCGATGCCGTAGAAGATATTGCGGCGCCGGCCCATCTGGCCGACCGCCGGAGCGCCATCGAGCGACATGTCCACCGAGCCGTTCCAGGTCGTCTCGAACGGCACGCTGGCGAGCGTCGGGAACAGCCTGGCGAATTCGCGGTGGAGGCTTTCGTATCGCCGGGGGGCGTTGCTTGGGTCTCGCAGGCCATTGTTGAAGGAATAGTCCACCGGGCCGCCCCCGATATGGATGCGGCGGTCTCGGGTAAGCCCGGCGTAATAGACTTCGGTGCGGCTGTCGTTGAAGGGTATGCGGACCTTCCATCCCGCGGCCTCCAGTTGAGCCTCGGCGAGAACCGGCGTGACGCCGACATAGTCGAAAACCGGCGCCACGGCGCGGCCCAGATAGCCGAGTTTCGAGGTATAGGCGTTCGCCGCGAGCACCAGGATGGGCGCGCGCACGGCGTGGCCGTTCGCGGTCGTCAGCGTGTGCGCCGGCCCCTCCTCGACATGCACCACCGGCGTCCCATCGTAGATTTCCGCGCCGGCGGCCGTGGCCGCCGCCTTCCACACGCCGACGAGCTTGCCCGGATGAACCTGGCCGCTATTAGGATCGAAAAGCGCGCCTTGATAGACGCGCGCGCCGATCGCGGCGGCCGTCCGTTCCTGGCTCCAGAACTCGAACGGAAAGCCCTCGTTTCGCGCCCTTTGGATGTAGGCTTCGCGTTCGTCCACGCTTCGGGCCGAATTCAGGACCTGCAACGCGCCGTTTTGCTCGAGTTCGCAGTCGATGCCGACGGCGAGCGAAAGGTCCCGAAGCGCGCCGATGTTCTCCACCGTGAGGTCGTAGAGGCGGCGATCGACGGACGGATCGTCGCTGGAACGCATATATCGGTCCTCCGTCATCGTCAGCACCATGGCGCCGTTGCGGCCTGACGCGCCGGCGCCACAAGCCTGGGCCTCGAGCAGCACGACCCGTTTGCCGGGGAGGGTCTTGCGCAGGTAGTAGGCGCAGGACAGGCCCGTGAAGCCGCCGCCGATCACCGCCACATCCGCGTCGAGATCGGTCTCGAGCGCGGGGTTCGCGGGGGGAAGCGCCTTCGCCCAATGACCGCGGTTGGGCTCGAACACCATGTCTTCGGGCAAGACCGCGGGAGCGAGCGCGTTGACGGCCGCGGCCCCCGCCAAGCCGCCGACACCCGCCACGGCCGCGGTCTTCAGCATGTGGCGGCGGCTGACGCCGGAAGCGGGCCTGTCTTCGGTCATCGGCCGGCGCCGTGTGTTCGCATGGGATCTTCCGTGGGGCGGGAGCACGTTCGCGGCCAGCGGTCGGATTGCGATCTGGGGTTTTCCAAGATAGTCCCTTCGCGGAGGATCAATTCGCGGCGGCGTCATGGCTAAGGGGAATCCGACCGAACCGGCCACCACTTCGTGGAGCTTGGCCGAAGAGCACGCCGCCGTGCAGAAGCTGGTCTCGCGCAAGCCGGGATATGCCCTTCACCATCTCGGCAGTGAAGACATTACTCAAAAGAAAACTCCCGACCGCAAACGCCGATTCGTCAAGCATGTGTTTCAGCGGGTCGAGGGTGATTGTGAACCGGTCACGGTGTTTACCAAGGCGGGCGTAGGCACTAGCCATTTTCGCAAGGGCCTGGCCCGGGCCTTGTCCAGGCTTTCGTCGGCGGAATTCCGCACCCCTTCCTATTTCGGCATGCTCGAACTCGGCGCGGAGCGACGGATGAGCCTTCTTCACGTCTAGGAGTATGTCGCGCAAGAGCCGCCGCTCACTAGCCAGGATTGGCGGAAAAGCCGCCGGGACGTCGTGCTCGCCGCCGCGGGAATGACGTCGGTGACCGAGGAAATCCGAAGCAAGGTCCCGAAGTTACGACCCGCCATTTCGTTTGTCAGGCCGACGGCCGAGATGGTCGATGACACCATTGCAAACTATTCCCGACGAAACCTTGATGTTTCATCGTTAACCGACGCGGCGCTGAAGCTTTCCAGGATCGAAGCCGGCGCAATCGAGCGTCTAGATTCACTCAGTGGCTATCTCACCCACAATGACTATTGCGTCAACAATGTATTCTTGAAGCGGGGCGCAAAGCCTGTGGTCTTCGACTGGGATGGCGCGTCCCTCGGCCCCCCAGGGGCCACCCTGCGCATGATGGCCAGTCTGGCGGAGCCGGAGCTGAAGCAGGTGGTCGATCTCTATTGCGCACCTTGCGTCGAAGGGACTGGCCTTGCGCGCGGACGACGTGCTGTTCGCGTTGCGGGCGACGCAAATCTTCCACGCGCTGATCCGCGGAGGAAGGCGTTCGGCCCAAAGCCGTGGTCACTCCGAGCGGCTGTTCCGCTGGGGGATGGATCACGTCGAATACCTCGCCGCCTGAAAGTCCGGCCGAGCGTCCAGCCTGTCTCTTTAAGGAACCCATTGGATCGGGCTCGCGGTCGCGCGGGACCATCCCTCCTCCCGCGGCTCAGGCCAGGCAGAGCGGAGGGTGGCTCCGGTTGCGTCCGGCAGGCGCAACGTCTAGACGACCGCCGGGCTCTTTATACCGTCGGATGAACGAAAGAGCTTGAGTTCACGGCGCGACGCGGGGCCACGGGAAATGCTCGAGTTCGAAGATTTCGTCTACCTCGACGTCCAAAAGACTGGTTCCACGGCGATCAGGCGTTTTCTATGGAAATTCGCCCGAACCGATGTCGTCGCCGACGATAAGCACAGTCCCGTGGCGCGACGCGACGCCAATAAACTGTACATTATTTCGTGTCGTGATCCGCTGAAGCAATACCTATCCCTATATTCTCATGGCAACTCAAACAAAGGCGGCCTGCGCCGACGGATGAACAAGGCCGGAATGGCGCATTTCTATAACGGCACGAACGAAGGTTTCACCTCCTGGCTGGAACTGCTTTTGGACCCGGTCGCCAGCCAGAAATATTTGATCGGAAAAGACAACCACAGAATATTGGATTTTGTCGGCCTACAGACTTTGCGTTTCCTGACCTTGGCCTTTGCCTCCCCGTTGGAGGTGTTCGATACCATTCGGAGCGCGGACGACGTAAAAGATCGACTGAAAATGGAGGGACTCTATGGCGTGTTGTTGAAAACGGAGACGCTGACGGCCGACCTGAAGAATCTCGTTACCGGCGAGTTTGCAAAAATGTTCAAAGACGTTGTGGCGGCCGAAGCCTATCTCACCGAAGATGCCAGAACGAACGTTTCGACCAATCCCGGAATCGACCTTGAGGTCTTGCCGCCGAGCATAGTCGCCCGTGTTCAGGAACGGGAATGGCTCTATTTTGACGCGCTGGGATATGCCCCGTATGCTTCTTAATTCAGCCGCCTAGCTCACGCCCGTTTCGATTGCCAAACGAACGAGATCGGCGGTCCGCGAGACGCCGAGCTTGGATTTGATCTGGCTGGCGTTGTTGGCGACGGTCTTGTAGCCGACGCCCAACGCGCCCGCGATCTCCGCCAGGCTGCCACCCTTGGCCAGCAGGCGCATGATCTCCAGTTCGCGGGCGGTGAGGTTGTCGAGCGGTTGGCTGCCGCCGGAGTTCGGCGCGGCCAGGGCCTGGGCAAGTTCCGCCTCCACATAACGGCCGCCGGCGGTGACCCGGCGCACGGCTGTCAGCAGTTCGTCGGGCGACGCGTTCTTGGTGACATAGCCGGCCGCGCCGGCCTCCAGGGCGCGCCTGGCGTAGAGCGGCTCGGCGTGCATCGACAGCACCAGGATGCGCTCCGCCCCGTCGTGGACCATCCGCCTGAGCAGCTCCAGGCCGCCCAGCCCCGGCAGGTTGAGGTCCAGGATGACCAGGTCCGGCTTGGCGGCGCGCAGCAGGGCCATGGCGTCGCGGCCGTTGGCCGCTTCGAGGATGTCGCCGTCGCCGAGCGTGGCCAGCAGGCGCTTGAGGCCGGCGCGGACCAGGGTGTGGTCGTCGACCAGGAGGATGGTCATGCCGCGCGCCCCTCTCCCGGGTCGGCGTCGCTCGCGGTCGCCGGCAGGCGCGCCATCACGCTCCAGCCTCCCTCCGGGCCGCCCCGCTCGATGGTCAGGGCGCCCCGGAACGCGGCCACCCGCTCACGCATGCCGGTGAGGCCGAAGCCGACGCCCTCCGGCCGGCCGCTCGGAGCGCTGTCGTCGCCGACCCGCGCGAACACGCCGCCTCCCTCCTCCCGCCCGACTACGATCTCGATATGGGTCGGCCGGCCATGGCGGACAGCGTTGTTCAATCCCTCCTGCACCACCCGATAGAGGGTCTCGCGCGCCGCGTCCGGAATCGCCAGTTCGTCGTCGCCGGGCAGGCGGACATCGAAGCGGATGTCGGGATGGCGCGCGCGCCAGAAGGCCACGAGTTCCCCGATGGCGGCGCCCAGGCCCAGTTCGATCAGCTCCGTCGGGCGCAGGCGGCCGAGGATGTCCCGCACCAGCCTTTGCATATGAGTCACCGCGCCCTCGATCGCGCCCATACGGCGCAGCGCCTCGGCGTTCTCGCCCTCGCCGATCAGGCGCCGGGCCATGGCCGCATCGACGTTGACCGCGAAGAGATGCGGCCCGATCTCGTCGTGCAGATCGCGGGCGAGATCCGCGCGCTCCTCGTCCTGAAGGGTGCGGAGCTGCTCCTCCAGGGCATGGGTCCTGGCGTGCATGGCGCGCAGGCGCGCCGTCATGTCGTTGATCCCCCGGCCCAGCTGGATCAGTTCCAGGGGACCGGCTTGCCGGACCTGGGCGCGGTAGTCCCCCGACCCGATACGCACGAAGGCGGCCGAGAATTCCGCAAGCGGCCGCAAGGCGCGCCCGACGGTGAGCCACATCAGAGCCGCGCCGACCGCAAGCGACGCGGTGAGCACGCCCGCCAGGTCGATGAACTCGGCCCACAGCGCGCCCACGTCGCCGGCGGATGATGGGCTAAGAACGATCAGTCCCAGGCCGGTGACGGGAACCTCGATCCGCTGGCTCGCCACGGGGGTGCGCAGCAGGTCGGCGAACCAGCGCGGCGCCGGCGCCGCGGGCGACGGGCGCGACGAGAGCCGGACGCGCCCGGGCGGGTCGACCAGGGCCGCCGTGACGTGACGATTCCCGTCGAAGGTGGCGATGAGTTGTCGAAGGTCGCGAGCCGGATGGTCGGACCTGGGCAGATCCTCGAAAGCGCTCTGAACCGTCTGACGCCCTCCGGTGAGCGCGGCGGCCAGCTCCTCGCGCAAGGCGAGCTTCGCCTGCCAGCCGGCCACGGCGGTTCCCACCACCGAACCGAACAGCAGCACCAGGACGATGGCGGCGACGACGCGCAGGCGAAGCGACATGGGGCGGATGCTTAACGCCTTATGGGGCGCGCCCGCCAGGACGGCGCACATCGGGAAGAAGTCGCGGAAATATCGGGAACCTGATCCATGGGCTTCGGCCTCGCCTGTCGCCTATGTCCTGGCGCCGACGACGTCGTGCGGGAGTGGGCTTGGTGAAACTTCGACGGACCGGGCCCCTCCGGTGGACGGCCTTGTCGCTGGCGAGCGCGATCCCGGTCTGCGCCTTCGCGGCCGAGCCGCCGCCATCGTCCCCCAACGAGGTGTCCGAGATCGTGGTCACCGCCCAGAGGCTCAATCAGGCCCGCGCCTCGATCCAGCCCCAGATCGGCGCTTCGGTCTACACCATCACCTCCCAGGCCATCGCCGCCATGCCGGGAGGCGACAACGCCGCGCTTAGCCAAGTGGTCCTGCAATCGCCGGGCGTCGTCCAGGACTCCTTCGGCCAGATCCACGTGCGCGGCGAGCACAACGGCCTTCAGTTCCGGGTCAACGGCGTTATCCTGCCCGAGGGCCTCAGCGTCTTCAGCCAAGCGCTCAGCCCCCGGCTGGCCGACAAGGTCCAGCTGATCACCGGCTCGCTGCCGGCCCAATACGGGCTGCGCACGGCGGGGATCATCGACATCACCACCAAGAGTGGGGTGTTCAAGAACGGCGGCGAGGTGTCGATCTACGGGGGAAGCCACGGCGAAGTCGAGCCCAGCTTCCAGTATGGCGGCAGCGCGGGCAACCTGAATTTCTTCGTCTCCGGAAGCTATCTGCGCACCGATCTGGGCATTGAATCCCCCGACGGGCGCTCGACGCCCCTGCACGATCACACCGACCAGTTCCAGGGGTTCGCCTATATCGAGGACATTATCGACCCGTCGAGTCGCGTATCCCTGATCTTGGGGAGTTCCAACCAGCGGTTCCAGATTCCCGACGTATCCGGCCAGACACCCTCGCTGATGTTCGGGCCGGATGGCGATCAACCCCTGGTGGTGGATGGTCGGACGTCGTTTCCCAGCGAGGCGCTGAACGAGAGCCAGCGGGAGATCACCCACTATGGGGTGGCGAGCTATCTGCGTTCGACTGACCGGTTCACCGCCCAGGTTTCGCTGTTCGCCCGCTATTCCAGCCTGAAGTTCGTCCCCGATCTCCTGGGCGATCTGCTCTTCAACGGCATCGCCCAGGACGCGTTCAAGGAGGATGCCGCCGGCGGCGTCCAGGCCGAGGGCGTCTATCACCTCAGCGAGGCCCACACCCTGCGCGGCGGCGTGATCGGCCAGATCGACCGGGCCGTGAGCCGGACGAGTTCCCGGGTGATCCCGCTGGATCCCCTGACGGGCAGCCAGACCACGGACCAGCCGATAACCGTCGTCGACAATGGCGCCAAGACGGCGAAAACCGTGAGCGTCTATCTGCAGGACGAGTGGAAGCTTTTCACTAACCTCACCGTGAACTATGGGCTTCGATTCGATCAGTTCGACGGCTTCAGGAACGAGAACCAGCTCAGCCCGCGGATCAACATGGTCTGGCTGGCGACCCCCTCCACGACCGTCCACGCCGGCTATTCCCGCTATTTTTCGCCGCCGCCTTTCGAACTGGTCGGCTCACAAACGGTTTCCAGGTTCGACAACACCACGGCCGCCTCCGAAATCAAGACCGACACTACCCCCTTTTCGGAACGGGCTAACTATTTCGACGCCGGGGTCTCCCAAAAGCTCGGATCGAGGCTGACCGTCGGCGTGGATGGTTATTACAAACGCGCGAGCCACCTGATCGACGAGGGCCAGTTCGGCGCGCCGGTCATCCTGACGGTCTTCAACTATCTGGATGGCCGCCAATACGGCGTCGAATTCAATACCGTGTTTAATCAAGGGCCCCTGACAGCCTACGCCAACTTCGCCTACGTCAAGAACCAGGGGCGCGACATCGTCTCCAGCGAGTTCAACTTCAGCCCCGACGACCTGGCCTATATCCGCACCCACTACATCTATCTCGACCACGACCAGACCTACACCGCCTCGGCGGGCGCCTCATACCGGTTCGGCGACACCCGCCTCAGCGGCGACTTGCTGTACGGCAGCGGCCTGCGCAAGAGCGGGGCCGTACCGAACGGGGACACGGTCGGAAG
>JBBQGZ010000028.1:0-24365 GCA_038323535.1 Caulobacterales bacterium | reverse complement strand
ATGTGTTTGATGTTGTTCGCCACCTGGAACGATCTCCATCCCCTGCGCGTGTTTCATTTCTTCGGCAGCTTGTTTTCGTAAGGCGACCGTCCCCGGCATGGCTGACCCGTTGAGACACTCCCGCGCCCGCGCCGCCGCGCTTGCTTCGAGCCTTGCCCTGCTCGCCGGCGGGGCGCTCCTGGCCTGTCCGCCGCTCGCCCTGGCTCAGGCGCAGCAGAGCGGCGTGGTGGCGCGCCTGGTCGTGCAGGGCAACGAGCGGATCGATGCGGAGACGATCCTTTCCTACCTTCCCATCCAGGCCGGCGACACGGTCGATCCGGCCAAGATCGACGTGGCCCTCAAAGCGCTGTTCCGCACCGATCTGTTCGCGGACGTGAAGCTCGAGCTTCAGGGGAGCGACCTGATCGTGAAGGTGGTGGAAAATCCGGTCATCAATCAGGTGTTGTTCGAAGGCAATTCCAGTATCAAGGAAGACAAGCTCAAGGACGAGGTCCAGATTCGGCCCAGGGGCGTCTTCACCCGCGCGAGGGTGGAGGAGGACGTCGGGCGGATCGTCGAACTGTACCGGCGTTCGGGGCGCATCTCGGCGACGGTGACGCCCAAGATCGTCGAATTGCCGCAGCGGCGCGTCGACCTGATCTTCGAGATCAATGAAGGCGCAAAGAGCGGGATCATCCGCATCAATTTTCTGGGGAACGTCGAATTTTCGGGAAACGACCTGCGCAACGTCGTGGTTACGAAGGAAAGTCAGTGGTATAAATTCTTCGCCTCCAACGATAACTATGATCCGGATCGTATAGAGTACGACCGCGAACAGCTGCGTAAGTTCTATCGCAATCGCGGGTTTTACGACTTTCGCATTGTTTCATCGGTGGCCGAACTGGCCCCTGATCGCAACGGCTTCGCGGTCACCTACGCCCTGGACGAAGGGGCGAAGTACCGGTTCGGCAAGCTCACCGTCCAGACCGACCTGAAGAAGCTGAACGGCGACATCCTGCGTCAACTTCTCCCCATCCGCGAAGGTCAGATCTATCAGGACCAGAAGATCGAGCAGGCCACCGACGCCCTGACCTTCGCCGCCGGCGCCGCGGGCTTCGCCTTCGTCGACGTGCGGCCGCGCTACACGCCCAACCCCGCCAAGCACACCGTCGATGTCGTCTTCGAGGTCAAGGAGGGGCCCAGGGTCTACATTGATCGCATCGATATCGTCGGCAACACCACCACCCTGGACTATGTGATTCGCCGCCAGCTCAACGTGGCTGAAGGGGACGCCTACAATCGCGCCCTGGTCGATCGCTCGAAGACCAATGTTCGGGCGCTCGGCTTCTTCAAGGATGTCGAGATCACCAATGTCCCCGGCTCGGCGCCCGATCGCACCAATCTTCTGGTCAGGGTGACCGAACAACCCACCGGTCAATTGTCGTTCAGCGCCGGATACAGTTCGATCGACAAACTGGTGACCGACGTGGGCGTCAGCGAATCCAACTTCCGCGGTCGCGGCCAGGACGTCCGCGCCCGGCTCTCGCTCGGCTTCCTGCGCCAGCAGATCGATTTTTCTTTCACCGAGCCGCATTTTCTCAATCGGGATCTGCGAGCCGGTTTCGACCTTTACTCCTATCGCTATAATTTCTCCGATCAGGCCTCCTACGACACCTCCTCGACCGGAGGTACGGTAAGGGTCACCTTTCCCCTGACTCCGAACAGCCTTCTGACGACGCGCTACACCCTGAGGACCGACGACGTCATCGTCCAGGACTTCCTGTGCGTGCCGGGCGCGGAACTGGTGTCGGTGGTGCTTTGCCAGCAACGAGGCTCCTACATAACCTCGCAGGTGGGCTACACGATCGGTTACGACCGACGCAATGATCCGATCCTGCCGACACGCGGCTACTACGTGAACCTGTCACAAGACGTCGCTGGCGCGGGCGGCTCGGTGCACTATGTCCGCAACGATTTGCGCGGCGGCTGGTACCACGGCTTCAACAAGGACTTCATCTTCAGCTTCACCGGCCAGGCGGGTTATGTCGATGGTTGGAACGGGGATTCGATTCGCATCGCCGATCGCTTCTACGAGGGCGGCGACACCTTCCGAGGTTTCCAGATTGCCGGCATCGGCCCCAGGGACATCCAGTTCGGCGATTCGCTCGGCGGCAAGCTGTTCGCCATCGGCACGATGGAACTGACCATACCGACGAAACTGCCCGAACAATATGGAATCAAGGCGGCGCTGTTTACCGACTTCGGCACCCTGGGTATTCTCGATCGCGTTAACAAGGTCGATCCGAACACAAACTTGCCACTGGTGAATGTCAAGGATGACCTTGGACTGCGTGCGTCGGCCGGGGTCAGCATATTCTGGAAATCCCCGTTGGGCCCGTTGCGGTTCGATTTTAGTCAGATCATCAAGAAAGACTTCTACGACAGGACGGAATTGTTCCGTTTCTCCACATCAACAAGGTTCTAGACTCCATGACGACAAAGTTTCTCGCCCTCGGCGGCGCGAGTGCGATCGCGACGGTCGCCGTCGCGTCTCTCGCCGCGGCCCAGGCAAGGCCGCCGGCCGCGGCCCGCCCGGCCGCAATCCCGGCTACGGCTGTCACCCACGGCCCCGCCATTCCCGGATTGTGTGTGCTGTCGGTCAACCAGGCCATCAGCGGCTCCACCGTCGGCCAGTACGTGAGTGGGCGGATGAACCAGATCGTCGCCCAGGTGAAGGCGGAACTCGGCCCCATCGACACCGGCATCAGCACCGATGGCCGGGCGTTGGAAACGGCGCGCCCGACTCTCGACGCGGCGACGTTTCAAAGTCGCGCGAGCGCCCTGTCCACGCGTATCACCGCCTTGCGCCAGAAGGCGGATATCCGTCAGCGAGAGGTCGAGGAGACCGAGAAGAAGGCGGTCAACCGCATCGGCCAGGAACTCGACCCGATCGCCCGGCAACTCTATCAGGATCACCACTGCAGCGCCTTGCTCGACAAGGGGTCGGTGATGATCGCCAATCCGCAAATGGACCTGACCCCTCAGGCGGTGGCCGCGCTCAACGCCAAGATTCAACAGTTCGCCTTTGACCGCGAACATCTGGACGCCGCGGCCGCGCCGCGCGCTCGCTGATCGGAGCGCCCGCCTGGCCTTCGGGCGCCATGCCGGATCCCCGTTTCTATGAAACCCTGGATCCGGCCTCGATCGAGGAACTCGCGGATCTGGCCGGCGCCACCCTGAGCGATCGCGGGGCGCCGCGCGGATCCTTCAACAGGGCGGCGGTGTTGACCCGCGCCGACGCCCACAGCATCACCTTCTTCGCCGATCGCCGATACGCGGGGCAGCTGTCGGAAACATCGGCGGGCGCGTGTTTCCTGGCCGGCCGCGACGCCGGCATGGCGCCGGCGCATTGCGCGCCCCTGGTCACCCCGTTTCCCCAGGCCGCCTTCGCCCTGGCGGCCGACCGGTTGCATCGCCCGCGCCTTCACGACGCGGACTCCCCGCCGGTGCACCCATCGGCTCGTCTGGATGAGGGTGTCGTCCTGGGACAGGGCGTGGTGGTCGGCCCCGACGCGACGATCGGGCGGGGAACCCGGATCTCGGCCGGAGCGGTGATCGGCCCCGGCGTCGTCATCGGACGGGAGGGGTTCGTCGGCGCGAACGCCTGCGTCGGCTTTTCACTGATCGGCGACAGGGCCCGCATCCACGCCGGGGCCGTGATCGGCGAACCGGGGTTCGGCGCCGCGCCCGGGCCCTGCGGCGTGGTGGACGTGCCCCAATTGGGCCGGGTGATCATCGCCGATGGGGTGACCATCGGCGCCGGTTCGTGCATCGACCGCGGCGCCTGGGAAGATACGATGATCGGCGAGAACACCAAGATCGACAACCTCGTACAGATCGCCCACAACGTGGTGATCGGTCGCAACTGCCTGCTCGCCGCCTACACCGGCATCTCCGGCAGCGTGGTGGTGGGCGACGGCTGCCTCTTCGGCGGCCGGGCGGGCGTGGCCGATCATGTGACGATCGGCGCCGGCGCGCGCATCGCGGCGGCGGCGGGGGTGATGAAGGACGTCCCCCCCGGCGAGAGCTGGGGCGGCTCTCCGGGGCGGCCTTTGAAGAAATGGATGCGGGAGACGGCGTGGCTCGCGCGATCGGCGAGGCGACGCTCGTCAGGCGAGGACCAGCCATGACCAAACCGCCGCCCGAAGGGGTCGAAGATATCGACATCCTGGAAATCATGCGGCGAATTCCCCATCGACCGCCCTTCCTGCTGGTCGATCGCGCCGAAGCCTACCGGCCGAGCCAATCCCTGGTCGGGATCAAGTGCGTGACAATGAACGAGCCCTTCTTCATGGGTCATTTTCCCGGCGCCCCGGTGATGCCCGGCGTGCTGATCGTCGAAGCCCTGGCTCAGACCGGCGGCCTGTTGATGTCGAAATCCTGGAACGTGGATCCCGAGGGAAAGATCATCCTCTTCATGTCGGTGGACAATTGCCGCTTCCGTCATCCGGTGCGTCCCGGCGACGTGCTGCGGATGGAGGTCGAGGTGCGGCGCGCGCGCGGCGACGTGGTGAAGTTCCATGGGCGGGGCATGGTGGGGGAAAAGCTGGCCGCCGAGGCCGACTTCGCCGCCATGCTCGTCGATACCCGGAAATGACACGGCTTCACCCGACCGCGATCATCGATCCGAAGGCGGAGCTCGCGGCGGATGTCGAAATTGGCCCCTATTGCGTCGTTGGGCCCGAGGTATCCCTGGCCCCGGGGGTTCGGGTCCTCTCGCATGTGGTCATCGAGGGCCATACCCGGGTCGGCGAGGGGTGCGTCATCCATCCCTTCGCCGCCCTTGGTTCGCCGCCCCAGCATTCCGGCCACCGGGGCGAGGCGACCCGCCTGGTCATCGGGGCGCGGAACATAATCCGCGAGCATGTCACCATGCACCGCGGCGCCGCGGCGGGCGGCGGGACCACCACGGTGGGTTCCGACGGTTTCTTCATGGTCGGGGTTCATGTCGGTCACGACTGCAGGGTCGGCGACAGGGTGACCATGGCCAACAACGCCACCTTGGGCGGTCACGTGATCGTTGCCGACCACGTCATCATGGGCGGGCTGTCGGCCGCCCACCAGAACACCCGGATCGGCCGCCACGCCTTTGTGGGGGGGATGGCGGGGGTCAATCACGACGTCATCCCGTTCGGCAATGTGTGGGGCAACCACGCTCACCTGGAGGGCTTGAACCTGGTGGGTCTCAAGCGGCGCGGGTTTCCCCGCGAAGCGATCAACACCTTGCGCGCGGCTTACCGGATGCTCTTCGCCGAGGAGGGGACGTTTCAGGAGAGGCTGGATGACACCGCCGAAGCCTATGCCGGCTCGGTAGAGGTGATGGAGATCGTCGATTTCATTCGCGCCGACGCCACCCGGCCCCTCACCACGCCGCAACGGGAGATCTGACGACCTCGATGCGCAAGCTCGGTCTGATCGCGGGGGCCGGAGGCCTTCCCATCAGCGTCGCCGGCCACTGCCGATCGGCGGGTCGCCCGCTCTTCGTGATTAGACTCAAGGGTTTCGCCGCGCCCGAACTCGCCAGTTTTGACGGCGCGGACGTCGGACTGGCGGAACTAGGCAAGGGGTTTGACGCCCTCAAACGGTCCGGCTGCGAAGCGGTGTCTTTCGCCGGCGTCGTTACACGCCCCCATTTTCCGAGTCTTGTCCCCGACCTTCGCGGGCTTGCCGCCCTGCCGGGGGCGGTGATCGCGGCGCGGCGCGGCGATGACGCCTTGCTCACCTTTCTCATTGGGGAGTTCGAAAAGGAGGGGTTCGCCGTCGAGGGCGCCCACGAGGTGATGGCGGAGCTTGTCCTGCCGGCGGGGACGCTCGGCCGCCATGCTCCCCGGGCCGAACACGCCCTGGACATCGAACGCGCCCTGGAGGTCGCCAGAGCGATGGGCGCCCTGGATGTCGGCCAAGGCGCCGTATGCTGTGACGGGCTCATCCTGGCGGTCGAAGCGCAGGAGGGCACCGACGCGATGCTGCAACGTGTCGCCGGCTTGCCGCAAGCGATTAGGGGCGACGCGGGCCGCCTCTGCGGGGTGCTGGCCAAGGCGAGCAAGCCGGGCCAGGAAGCGCGCGTGGACTTGCCCACGATCGGCGCCACCACCCTGCGCCATGCCGCCGACGCCGGCCTGATCGGCATCGTCGGCGAGGCCGGGCGGGTCCTGGTGATAGACCGTCCAGCGGTGACCCGATTGGCCGACGAACTGGGGTTGTTCATTCTCGGCGCGCCATGACCGGGCCCTGCGTCATGCTGGTGGCGACCGAGCCATCGGGAGACGCCCTCGGGGCCGGCCTCGCGGTCGCGATGCGCCAACGGCTGGGGGAAGGCGTACGCTTCGTCGGCGTCGGCGGCGCGGCGATGGCGGTGCAAGGCGTGGTCAGTCCGTTCGACATTCGCCCGCTCGGCATCGTGGGTGTGTTCGAGGCCGCGCGCGCCTGGCCACTGGTGCTGCGACGCGCGCGCGAAACGGCCGCCCTCGCCGCCCGGGAGCGGCCGGATGCGGCGATCCTTATCGACGCCTGGGGATTCACCCTACGCGTCGCCCATCGCCTGCGACGCCTCGACCCCCACCTCGCCTTGATCAAATATGTCGCGCCCCAGGTGTGGGCGACGCGGCCGGGGCGGGCGAGAACCCTGGCCCGGGCCGTGGACCGCCTGCTGACCATCCACGCATTCGATGCGCCATATTTCCAGGCCGAGGGCCTCCCGGTGACCTTCGTCGGCAATCCGGCCCTTGAGCGGGACTTCTCCAACGCCGACCCCGCCCGGTTGCGAGCCGCGATCGGGGCGGCGCCGGAGGATCCCCTGCTGCTGGTCCTGCCCGGCAGCCGCCATGGCGAGATCGACCGCATGCTCGCGCTCTTCGGGCGGGCGGTGGAGATTCTGGCGTCCGAGCGTCCCAGCCTGCGTATCGTCGTTGCCGCCGCCGATGCTGTTGCCTCGGAGGTTGAGCGCCAAGTCGCGGGCTGGTCTCGTCGCGCTTGCGTGGTGCAAGGCGAGACCGCGCGCCTGAACGCCATGCGCGCCGCCACGGCCGCCCTCGCCTGCAGTGGCACCGTAACCACGGAACTCGCCCTGGCGGGATGCCCGATGATCGTCGCCTATCGCTTGGGCGCCCTGACCCACGCGGTCGCCAAACGTTTGATCCGCACGCCGTATATTACTCTCTTGAATGTGGCGGCCCGAGCCTTCGTGGCGCCCGAGCTGGTCCAGGACGATTGCAACGGTCCGGCCCTGGCGCGCGAGACCGGCCGACTTCTCGATGATCCGACGCTGCGTCGCCGGCAGATCGCGGCTCAGAACGCGGCCCTGCACATCATGAGGGGAGGGATCAGCGACCCGACCGGCCGGGCCGCCGAGGCGGTGATTGAAGAGTTGCGAAAACGCGGCCGGATTTGACCGGCGCTACCCTCGGGCTTCGAGCGGCAGGTAGTCACGCTTGAGGGGGCCGGTGTAGAGTTGCCGGGGCCGGCCGAGCTTGCGCTGCGGATCCTCGAACATTTCCTTCCATTGGCTGATCCACCCCACCGTCCGCGCCAGGGCGAAGAGGACGGTGAACATGGTGGTGGGAAAACCCATGGCCTTGAGGGTGATGCCTGAATAGAAATCGATGTTCGGATAGAGCTTGCGATCGACGAAATAGGGATCGTTGAGGGCGATTTTCTCCAGTTCCATGGCGACTTTCAGCAACGGGTCGTCCAAATCTCCGACTTCCGCCAGGACGTCATGGCAGGTCTTCTGCATCACCGCCGCGCGGGGATCGTAGTTCTTGTAGACCCGATGACCGAAACCCATCAGCCGGTATTTGCGGTCCTTCACCCCCTGAACGTATTCGGCGATCCGGTCGACGCTGCCGATTTCGTTCAGCATCATCAGCGCCTCTTCATTGGCCCCCCCGTGGGCGGGGCCCCACAGGCAGGCGATGCCGGCGGCGATGCAGGCGAACGGGTTGGCGCCGGAGGAGCCGGCCAGGCGCACCGTCGAGGTCGAAGCGTTCTGCTCGTGATCGGCGTGCAATATGAAAATACGGTCCATGGCCCGGGTCAGCACCGGATTGGGCTGCCAGTCCTCGGCTGGAACGGAAAAGGCCATTCGCAGGAAATTTTCGGCATAGGTGACATCATTGCGTGGGGTCACGAACGGCTGGCCCACGGAATATTTGAACGCCCGCGCCGCGATGGTCGGCATCTTGGCGATCAGCCGGTGGGCGGAGATCTTGCGCTGCTCGGGGTCATCGACGTTGATGCTGTCATGATAGAAGGCCGAGAGGGCGCCCACGGCGCCGGTCATGATCGCCATGGGGTGCGCGTCGGAGCGGAAGCCACCGAAGAACCGGTCGAACTGGGCGTGAAGCATGGTGTGATAGGTGATGGTCCGCTCGAAATCGGCGAACGCGACGGCGTCGGGAAGTTCGCCGTTGAGCAGGAGGTAGCAGACCTCCAGGAAGCTTGAATGTTCGGCCAGCTGCTCGATGGGATAGCCCCGGTGCAACAGGACGCCCGCGTCGCCGTCGACATAGGTGATCTTGCTCTCGCAGCTCGCCGTGGAGGTGAAGCCCGGATCGAAGGCGAACACGTCGGCGTCGGCGTAGAGCCGGCGCACGTCGATCACGTCCGGCCCGGCCGAGCCCTTGATCAAGCCAAGGTCGTAATCCTTGCCGGCGAGCGACAGCGTGGCGTGATCGGCCATGCCCTATCCCCTCTTACCAAGACGGCTGCATCTAAACGGACGTTTCAGCCGGTCTTATAGCGTCTTACCGCAACTGCGAAAGGGCGTCTTGGATGCGCCCGAGACTCTCTTCGCGGCCGAGCGCCGCCAGGGCGCCGGCGAGATCGGGCGCGGGCGCTCCGCCCGACAGCACCGCCCGCAGGGCGCCGCCGAAACGGCCCAACCCCACGCCTTCAGCTTGGGCGAAGCGGCGAAGCGCGGCCTGAAGCGGCGCCGGCGACCATTCGGCCTCGGCGGCCAGGGCCGGAGCTAGGCGCGACAGTCGTTGACGCGTCTCGCAATCAAGCAGGGCCAGGGCGCTGTCGTCCAAGGTCAGGGGCCGGCGCTTGAGGGCGAACGACGTCAGATCGGCGAGTTGCACGATGGTCTTGGCGCCCTCCTTGACCATGGGGATGGCGTCGAGGAGTCGCCCTTCGGCGTCCGGCGGGGGCTCGGCCAGTTGCCGCTCCAGGGTTTGAAGAACGAGGCCCGTCAACCGGCGGTCGTCGGCGGCGCGGATGTAGTGGTTGTTGACGTGGGACAGCTTGTTCCAGTCCAGCCTGGCGGGGGCGCGCACGACGTCCCTGACATCGAACCATTCGATCGCCTGAGCCTGGGTGAACAGTTCGTCGTCGCCATGCCCCCAGCCCAGCCTGGCCAGATAGTTGTTCATGGCTTCCGGCAGATAGCCCATGTCGGCGAACTCGCCAACGGCCTGGGCGCCATGGCGTTTGGAGAGCTTGGCGCCGTCCGCGCCATGGATCATCGGCAGGTGGGCGAACTCCGGGAGGTCGTAGCCGAGCGCTTGGTAGATCAGGATTTGACGCGCGGCGTTATTGAGATGATCGTCGCCGCGGATGACGTGGCTGATCGCCATGTCATGATCATCGACCACCACCGCCAGGTTGTAGGTTGGCGCGCCGTCGGAGCGCAGCAGCACGAGGTCGTCGAGCTCCCGGTTCCGGAACGTGACCGCGCCTTTGACCAGGTCGTCGACCACCGTCTCACCCTCAAGGGGCCCCTTGAAGCGCACCACGAAGGGGAGGCCCGCACCCTTTGGATGTTCGCGATCGCGCCAGGGCGAGCGGATGGCGCGGCCTTCGGCCCGGGCGCGCTCCCGCTCCTGGGCGACCTCCTCGATGGTCATGTAACACCGATAGGCTCGCCCCGTGTCGAGGAGAGCATCCACCGCCTGGCGATGCTGCGCTGCGCGGGCCGCCTGGAAGACCGCCGGCGCGTCGGGGGTCAGCCCCAGCCATTCCAGCCCATCGAAAATGACCTTCACGGCCGCGTCGGTGGAGCGTTCGCGGTCGGTATCCTCGATACGCAGCAGGAACGCGCCGCCGCAATGACGGGCATAAAGCCAGTTGAACAACGCCACCCGCGCGGTGCCTATGTGCATCGAGCCGGTGGGCGACGGGGCGATACGGGTGACGACCGATCTGTCGGAGGGTCTTGTGGGGGCGGGCATCGCGGTTCCGAGGGAGGGGGCCGGCGGAGCGCCGGGCGGGGGAGCATCGCCCGCTGGCCGGGCGGCGGGTCTTATCACGCGCTTCCGGAAGCTTCCTAGCCTGGCCGAAATGCGGCGGGCCCTGTCGATCGAGGCCGCCGGCCAACTCGATCGCGTGTTGTTATGGACTCCGGTGGCTTTCGGCCTCGGCGCGGCGGCCTATCTGGGCCTGAAAACCGAGCCGGCTTGGTGGATCGCGGCCGGACTGGCCGCACTGGCCTGCGCGCTTGCGCTGGCGGCGCGGTATCTCACGGCGAGCCGGCCGCTGATCGCCCTGACCGGCTTGGCGGCGACCGCGGCCTGCGGATTCCTCGTGGCCAAGCTGCACAGCGACCGCGTCGCGGCCCCGATTGCCGCGCGGAATCTGGGCGTGGTGAGCGTCGATGGCTGGGTGGTGGACGTCGGTACGCCGAGCGAACGCGGCGAGCGGCTGCTGATCGCGCCGGTGCGGATCGCGCGGCTTGCCCCCCAAGACACGCCTGGGCGTATTCGCATCGTCGTGCCGTCCGCGAACGGCCCCGACGGCATACCAGCGCCCGGCACGCCGATTCGCGTCGCCACCCTCCTGGATCCGCCGCCGGGGCCAGCGGCGCCCGGGGTCTACGACTTCGCGCGCGATGCCTGGTTCGAGGGGATCGGCGGGGTGGGCCTGGCCATGCGCCAGCCCGTCATCGTCGCGTTGGAGCGGCCCCCCTGGGGGCTTCGCCTGGAACTCGCGGTCAATGCCTTGCGCTGGTCGGTGGCGCGCAAATTGGCGGGGGACATTCGAGCCGTCATGGGTGAGCGGGATGGAGGCGCCGCCGGACTAGCCGTGGCGGTGACCACCAGTCACCAGGATTGGCTGGCGCCCGAACACCGCGACGATCTGCGCGGCTCGGGCTTGGCGCACATGCTGGCCATCGCTGGATTGCACACCGCGGCCTTGAGCGGATTCGCCTTTTTCGCGTTCAGGTTCGGCATCGCCGCCTGGCCTTGGCTGGCGCTGCGCGTTCCAGGCAAGAAGGTCGCCGCCGCGGCGGCCCTGGTGGTGGTGGCCGCCTATCTCGTGCTCTCCGGCGCCCATCCCCCCGCGCGCCGGGCCGCCATCACCGCCAGCGTCGCCTTCTTCGCCATCCTGGTCGATCGACGGGCGGTCAGCCTGCACTCCTTGGCTCTGGCGGCCCTGATCATCCTGGCGACCGAGCCGGAGGTGGTTTTGGCGCCGGGTTTCGAGATGTCTTTTTGCGCCACCGCTTCGCTGGTTGTTCTGGCCGAATTCTGGCGCCATCGGCACTCACCGGCTGGCCTCCCATGGCCGCTGGCCCTGGCACAGAAGGCTCGGGACTGGACACTCGCCATGCTGATGGTCAGCTTCGTGGCGGGCGCGGCCACCGGGCCCTTCGCCATTCAGCACTTCAACCGCGTGGCCAACTATGGCGTGTTCGCCAACCTCACGGCGGATTTTCTGGCCAGCGCGGTGCTCATGCCCACCCTCGGATTCAGCCTGCTGGCCGAGGCCGTCGGCCTGGGTCCCGCGGTGGCGGCGCCGGTGTTCTGGGTCGCCGGCTGGGCCGCCAGAGGGGTCATATACCTGGGGCACATCTTCGCCGTCGCCCCGGGCGCTTCGATGGTCCTGCCCAGCGCCCCCCAGATCGCCCTGGCGATGTCTTATCTGGGGATCGTTTTCGCCTGTCTCTGGCGGGGGCGCCTGCGCTGGATCGGGGTCGCCCTCTCCGCGGCGATGGCCGTATGGCCGCGAGCCGCTTCGCCGGTGGCGTGGATCGCCGCCGACGGCAACGACGCGGCGATCGTGATCGACGGCCAGGAAATTCCCATGAAGCCCGGCCAGCGGCTCTACGCCACCCAGCTTTGGGCCCAGCATCGCGGTTTCACCCTGACCGCCGATGTCGATGCCGCGGCGGCCGCTCAGCGGGCGGTCTTCGACTGCGACCGCAAGGGATGCGTTCCAATCGGGGATCATCGGCCGGCGATCGGCGCGTGGTGGACCAAGCGGGCTCCCAGCACAGCGCGCTTGAACGAACTCTGCGCCCGCAGCGACATCCTGATCCTTCGGGCGGCCTCGCCGCCGCCGGCGGCCTGCCGCGGCGTCCTGGTGCTGGATCGCGCGGCTTTCGAAAGAGGCGGCGCCGCCGAGGTGTTCGCGACGAAGCGAGGCTGGCGGGTCGACTGGTCGCAACCTCTACGCGGAGATCGCCCTTGGACCGTCAATGGTAACGGCGGATGAGCCCGACGAGCTTGCCTTGGACTTCGATCTGGTCAGGGCCGAATATCCGGGTCTCGTAGGCGGGGTTCGCCGCTTCCAGGGCGATGGACGCCCCCTTGCGCCGAAGGCGCTTGAGAGTCGCCTCTTCGCCCATGACCAGGGCGACGACGATCTCTCCGGAATTGGCGGTGTTCGTCTTGCGCACAACCACGAAGTCTCCTTCGAGGATGCCCGCCTGGATCATCGAGTCGCCCTGCACCTCCAGAACATAATGCTCTCCGGCCCCGAGCATTGACTGCGGCACCCAAAGGCGGTCGCGTTCATGCTGGATCGCCTCGATCGGCGTGCCGGCTGCGATCCGTCCCAGCACCGGAAGCTCCTGCACATCATTGGCGGCGATCGGCGGAGAGGAAGCCGCCTCGACCACCCGCGGGCGAAACGCGCCTCGCCCTGTCGGCGGGCTGGCGGCGGTCGCCTGCTGCGGCAGCTTCGTCACTTCCAGGGCTCGCGCGCGATGCGGCAATCGGCGCAGAAACCCGCGCTCTTCCAAGGCGGTGATCAGCCGGTGAATGCCGGATTTGGACGCCAGATCCAGCGCCTCCTTCATCTCGTCGAAGGACGGCGAGACTCCGGTTTCCTTGATTCGCTCATGGATGAACATCAGCAGTTCATGTTGTTTGCGCGTAAGCATCGCCGCCTCTCGAGGACCCGGCCGGGCCGGGAACAAATCAAAAACGTTGAGCGATGTTCTCTGAGTGTTCTTTGCAGAAGTCAAGCCGGCCCTTCGGCATTGGTGAGAAGCGACCGGGTCGCCTCCTCGACATCGTACTGCCGCATCAGGCTTTCGCCCACCAGCATGGCCGCCGCGCCGGCGCGGTGAAGGCGAGCGGCGTGATGGCGAGTGAAGATGCCGCTTTCGCTGACCAGCAGGGCGTTTGCGGGAATATGCTCAGCCAGCCGCTCGGTCGTTGCAAGGTCGGTGGCGAAGGTCCGAAGATCGCGATTGTTGATCCCGATCAGGCGAGCCCCGAGTTCAGCCGCGCGTCTGACTTCGCCCTCGTCATGGGTCTCCACCAGGGCGTCCATCCCCAGGCGCGCGGCCTCGCTCATCAGATCGGCGGCCAGGGAATCCTCGGCCATGGCGAGAATCACCAGGATCGCGTCGGCGCTCAGCGCTCGTGATTCGGCGACCTGCCAAGGGTCGACCAGAAATTCCTTTCGCAGGCAGGGCAGGGCGGTGGCTTCGCGCGCGGCGGCGAGGTCGGTATCGGCGCCCTGGAAGCTGAGCCCGTCGGTCAGGATGGAGAGGCATGTCGCCCCGCCCCGTTCGTAGGCCCGCGCCAGGGCCGAAGGGTCGAAATCGGCGCGGATCAGGCCCTTGGACGGGGAGGCCTTCTTGATCTCGGCGATCAAGGCCAGGCGCCCCTCGGCCTGGGCGCGTTCCAGGGCCGCGCGGAACCCCCGAGGCGCGCTCGCGGCCGAGGCCAGCGCTTCGATCGCGTCCGGGCCGCGCCGGGCCCGGCGCGCGGCGACCTCGTCGCGCTTGTAGGCGCGGATGGACGAGAGGATGTCGTTCATGCGGGGGTGTTGGTCACCGCGACGAGCAGCTCGAGCGCGCGCGACGCCGCCCCACTGTCGATCGACAAGGCGGCCAGATCCACCCCCTCGCGCAGGGTCTCGGCCCGTTCCGCCACGAGAAAGGCGGCGGCGGCGTTCAGCAGGACGACGTCGCGGTAAGGGCCCGGCGCCCCGTTCAGAACCTCGCGCAGCGCCGCGGCGTTCCGCACCGGCTCGCCGCCGCGCAGATCCGCGAGGGCCGCGCGGGTGAGGCCGACGGCCTCGGGGGTGATGTTGAACAGCCGGACGCCGCCGTCGCGCCATTCGGCGACCTGAGTCGCGCCGGTGGTCGTGATCTCGTCCAGGCCTTCGCCATGCACCACCCAGGCCCGGGTCGCTCCAAGAGCGCCCAGGACCCGCGCCAGAGGCTCCACCCAGCGCCCGTCGAAGACTCCCAGCACCTGGCGCTTCGCCCCCGCCGGGTTGGCGAGCGGCCCCAGGATGTTGAAAATCGTGCGAAAACCCAGTTGCTCGCGGATCGGCATGACGTGACGCATGGCACCGTGGTGGGCCGGCGCGAAGAGAAAGCAGATCCCCGCCTCGTCGAGTCCTCGTCGTTGTTGCCGGGAGTTGGCGGCGATGTTGACGCCCAGCGCCTCCAGGACGTCCGACGATCCCGATTTGGAAGAGACCGCCCTCGCGCCATGCTTGGCGACCTTCAGCCCCCCTCCGGCGGCCACGAAAGCGACAGCGGTCGAGATGTTGAGGGTGTGGGCGCCGTCTCCACCGGTGCCGCACACGTCCACGACGTCATAGGGATGGTCCAGAACCAAGGCTTCGCGGCGCAGCGCGCGTACGCAGGCGGTGATTTCGCCGACCGTTTCGCCCCGAAGCCGCATGGCCGTGACCGCCGCGGCGATCTGGGCCGGGCTCGGCTCCCCGCGCAGGCAGGCGGCGAAGAAGGCGTCGGCGTCCTCCCCGGTCAGGGTGGCGCCGTCGGCGAGTCTGGCCAGCAGAGGCTTGAAGGCGTCGGACATGTGCGGCGCGGCCTTAGATCATGGCCAGGCGTTTGACGCCCGCCAGGTCGAGAAAATTGCCGACGAGCTGATGGCCGCCTTCGGTGGCGATGGATTCGGGGTGGAACTGCACCCCGTGGAGGGGTCGTCGAACGTGTGAAAAACCCATGATCTCGCCGTCGTCCGCCCAGGCCGTGATCGCCAGATCGGGGGGGAGGGTCGCGCGCTCGATGCTCAGGCTGTGATAGCGCGTCGCCACAAAGCCATCCGGCAGGCCCTCGAAAAGGCCCATGCCACAGTGGCGGATAGCGCTGGTCTTGCCGTGCATCAGGGTCTTGGCGGAGATGACCTTGCCCCCCAAGGCTTGGCCGATAGCCTGATGCCCTAGGCAGACCCCCAGAATGGCGAGATCGTCCGGCGCCCGCGCGATCAACTCCAGGCAGATGCCGGCCTGGTCGGGCGTACACGGCCCTGGCGAGAGGAGGATCGCCTCGGGTCGAAGCGCGAGCGCGCCGGCCACGTCGATGGCGTCGTTGCGATAGACCTGCGTGCCCGCGCCCAACTCATTGACGAGATGGACGAGGTTATAGGTGAAACTGTCGTAGTTATCGATGACCAGGATCATGCCGGCGTTCTAGGCGGGGAGTGGGTTCGCGCCAAGCGGTCGCGCGCTCTACGCAAACTGCCACGCCTCCTCGGCGGCTCGGCGCAGGGCGGCGACCTTATGGAGGGTCTCCTCGTATTCAGCGTCTGGATCGCTGTCGGCGACGACGCCGCCGCCAGCCTGGGCATGGAGGACGCCGTCCTTGATCAGGCCGGTGCGCAGCACGATGCAGGTATCCACCGAGCCGTCGGCGCCGAAATAGCCGACCGCCCCGGCGTAGGCGATTCCGCGTTTGACGTTTTCGAGTTCGTCGATGATCTGCATGGCGCGCACTTTGGGCGCCCCCGACAAGGTGCCGGCGGGCAGGGCCGCCATGAGGACGTCCACCGGGTCCAGTCCCTTCGGCGCGTCGCCCTCGACATTGGAGACGATGTGCATAACATGGCTGAACCGCTCGACGACGAAGCTCTCGGTGACCCTGACCGCTGCGCGGCCGGCCGGGGCCCGGGGATCGTTTCTTCCCGCTTCCCGCAGCATGGCGACGCGACCGACGTCGTTGCGGCCCAGATCCAGCAGCATCAGGTGCTCGGCGCGTTCCTTCTCGTCGGCCAGGAGTTCGGCCTCGAGGGCGGCGTCTTCCGTCGGGCTGGCTCCGCGCGGCCGGGTGCCGGCGATCGGCCGAATAGTGATCTTGCCGTCTCGAAGCCTGACCAGGATCTCGGGTGACGAGCCGACTAGGCAAAAGTCCGGGAAGTTCAGATAGTAGAGGAACGGCGAAGGATTGGTTCGCCGTAGAGATCGATAGAGGGCGAAGGGATCCAGCGAAAAGGGGCCTGAGAAACGGTGGCTCGGCACGACCTGGAAGATGTCGCCGGCGCGGATATAGGCCTTGGCGCGTTCCACCATGGTCCCGTACGCCGCGCGGCTGGTCGGCGAGGTTAGGTTGTTCACCCTCGGTGCCCCGGGGGCGCGCGAGGTGGGCAACGGGCGGCCGAGGCCGGCGATGACCGCTTCGAGGCGTCCGCGCGCACCAGCGTAGGCGGCGCGCGCCGTCGCACCGTCCGGCCGCGCGGTGGTCACCAGGATGATCTCCTGGGCGATGGCGTCGAAGATGGCGACGATGGCGGGGCGGATCATCACCGCGTCGGGCAGGCCCAACGGGTCGCCGTTCACGTTCGGGAGGCGCTCGGCCAGGCGGACCATGTCGTACCCCAGGACGCCGAAAAGGCCCGCCGCCATGGGTGGCAGCCCGGTGGGGAGGTCCAGGCGCGTTCGCGCGACCAGATCGCGCAGCGAGTCGAGCGCCCCGCCCGGTTGAGCGGAGAACTCGCCCCTCGTGATCGCGCCGCCTTCGGCGATCTCGGCAATGTCCCCGCGGCATCGCCAGACCAGGTCGGGCGCCATGACGATGATGGAATACCGCCCCCGCCACGCGCCGCCCTCCACCGATTCGAACAGGAAGGCGTAGGGGCGCCCGTGGGCGATCTTGAGAAAGGCGGAGACGGGCGTCTCCAGATCGTCGATCAGCCGTGTCCAGACGACCTGGGCGCGTCCGGCGGCGTATTGGCTCTCGAAGGCTTGGTAGGTCGGCTCGAGGGTCACTTCGCCTTGCCGGCGGCCTTACCCCCGGACTTGGCGAGCAGCGCCGGGTCGATCCCCAGGGCCTGCCTTGCCAGGGGGAGATTTACGTCGACCTTGACCGACTGACGGGCCGCGGTCTTCACCGAGGTAAGGAGGTCGCGCAAATAGTCTTCGGAGAGGCGCCCACGAATGGCTTCGGTGACGCGCGCCATCGCCGTCACGTCGCCCGGGCGCACCGCCTCCAGCTTGGCGATGAACACGCCCGAAGGGGCGGCGGCGGCGAAGACGTCCCCCGGCTTTCCGGCGAATACGCCCTGCAGGAAATCCCGACCCAGGGCCTTGTACTGCTGTGCCTGGATGCGCTGCATGCCGGTCTGGCGGATGACCTTGCCATGCGCCCGGGCGGCGACCTGATCGATGTTCGCGCCCTTGCGGATCTGACCCATCAGGTCTTCGGCCTTCGCCTTGAGGGCGAGCAGATACTTCTGAGTGGTGTAGGCCTTGGCGAACTCCGCGCGTTTGTCCGCCAGCGGCGGCAGGGCCGGAGGGATAACGCGCTCGACCCGGAGGGCGAAATATTCGCCCGGGCCGGCATCCGCCAGGTCGGTCTCTTCCCCGGCGGCCGCGGCGAAGGCGGCCTTGAGGATCTTGTCGGTCAGCACGGAGGAGGGCTTGCCGTCGCTGTCCAGGCCCTGGGCGGTCACCGGGCCCACCGTCAGCGAAGCCACCCCTGTCTTGCGGGCGGCGTCGACGACCCCGGCGCCGGCTTGCCGCGCATCGTCGAACTTCTGGCTGAGTTCATAGGCTTGGTTCTGGGCGCTCTTGGCGCGCAAGCCCGCTTCGATCTTCGGACGGGCTTCGGCAAAGGTCGCGGCCCGTCCGGGCGTGACCTTGACCACCTTGACCACCGCCATGCCCAGGTCGCCCTGGGTCGGCCCGCTGACCTGGCCTTCGGGCAAGGCGAAGGCCGCCGCCGCCAATTTCCGATCGGCGACCGCCGATTGCGGCTGGTCGGCGTAGCGGATCGGCTCCACGCCCAAGCTCTTGGCGACCGCCGCCGGATCCTCGCCCCTCGCGAGTCCCGCCCGCGCCAGCGCCCCCTGCGCCGGCGTCTTGACCGGAATCTGGACCAGGGTGCGTTTCTCCGGCGTGGAAAGGGTATCCTTCTGAAACGCGAATTCCTTGGCGACCGCGGCGGGATCGATCGTCACGCCCGGCTCCAGGGCCTTGGCGGAAAATCGCGCCACGGTGATCACCCGCCGTTCGGGCAAGGTCAATTGGGCGGCGTGTTCCTTCATGAACGCCAGGAGGTCGGCGTCGGTGGGCGCGGGAGGCTGTGGCACGGTGTGGGGGTCGAGGGCGAAATAGGAGACGTCGCGATTTTCCAGGCCGGCGATGGCGTTCAAGGCGGCATAGAGGCGCGGCGCGCGAAAGCCCGCCTCGACGGCGGCGGTGAAATGCCGAAGCGCCAATTCATCGCCAAGTTCGCTCTGCGCCTGGCGCGGGGTGAGCCCCTGGTTGGCGAGAAACTGGGTGAACTGCCTCTCGCTGAACTTGCCGGTCACGCGATCGAAGGCAAAGGGCAGTTTCCTGATCTCCCCGTCCACCAGGGTGGGGGCGGGAACGACGCCGGCGCGCGCGATCATTTCCACCTCCGCTTCGTCCAGGGCGAGCTGGTTCAAGAGCTGCTGGTCTAAGCCGTCGCGCACCAGCAGTTCGGCCGGGACGGGCTGACCCGATTGCTGCTCGAATTGCTGCTTCTGGTTATCGAAGATGCGCTTGAAATCGCGCGTGCTGGTCGTGTGGCCGCCGGCGGCCACCACGGCGTCGGCATGGCTGGCGCGGAACGCATCGGGAAACCGGCCCCCGCCGCCAACCCCCAGGATCAGGAACACCAGAACCAACAATCCCATCAGGGCGATGGCGACGGGATTTCTGGCCGTGGAGCGCAGGGAACCAGTCATGAATGAGCAAACCATTGGGACGCGGGCGCCGGGCGCTCGCAAAAAGGGCGGTATAGGGGAGGGGCCTTGCTCGCCGCAAGCACGGGTGACATCGGCCTTGCGGCGCCTTAGGCGGGCGGCGTCGACCGCCAACCGCCGGGATACGCCCCACCGTGACCGCTCCTCGCCCCCTCATCGCCGGAAACTGGAAGATGCACGGCCTGGAGGCGTCCTTGGCCGAGGCCCGGGCGTTGGCCGCTTTCGTCGATGTCAGGCCCCCCGCCGCGCGTGTCGCCATCTGCCCGCCGGCGACCTTGATCCATCGCATGGCCGGCCTGCTGGCCGGCTCGACGATCCTCGTCGGGGGCCAGGATTGCCGCGCCGAGCCGGCCGGCGCCTTCACCGGCGATCTTTCCGCCGAAATGCTGGCCGACGCGGGGGCGCGCCTGGTGATTCTCGGGCACTCCGAGCGGCGGGCGGGCCATGGCGAGAGCGACGCGGGCGTGGCGGCCAAGGTGGCGGCGGCCCTGCGCGCCGGCCTGGAGCCGATTGTCTGCGTCGGCGAGACCCTCGAGCAGCGGGGCGCGGGCGCGGCGATCACGGTGGTGGCCGCCCAGATCGAAGCGTCTCTGCCCCCCTCGCTGAACGGTCGCCCGTTCGTGATCGCCTACGAGCCGGTGTGGGCCATCGGTTCGGGCCTCACGCCCACGCTCGATCAGATCGAGGATGTCCACGGCGCGATCCGTCGCGTTCTGACCGGCCTCTTCGGGCGCGAAGGCGAGGCGGTTCCGATCCTCTACGGCGGCTCGGTCAAGCCGGCCAACGCGGCCGATATCCTGAACGCCTACGAGGTCGGCGGCGCCCTGGTCGGCGGCGCCTCGCTGAAAGCCGTCGAGTTCGCGGGGATTATAGAGGGGATCTGAGATCGCGGCGGAGGGCTTCCGCGAACACCGCTGCGCCCTGGCGCGGAGCGTCCCTTGATGTTAGAGGGACCGCCTCTCATCTCACCGACATTCGCCCACGGATCGGAAAGCCGTCCCTTCATGCTGCTCGGCCTGCTCTTGACCTTGAACATCATGATCTGCCTCGCCCTGATCGGCGTCGTCCTGCTCCAGCGTTCCGAAGGCGGCGCCCTGGGCGGCGGCGGCAATCCCACCGGCCTGATCACGACCCGGGGCGCGGGCGATCTTCTGACCCGCACCACCTGGATCCTGTTCGCCCTGTTCTTGACCATCAGCCTGGCGCTGACCCTGCTGGGCGGCCGCGAACGCTCTTCCCAATCGATCATCAACCGTTTGAAGCTTCAATCGGTCAATCCCGACACCATGCCGGCGCGGACGCCGCCGGCCGCGCCGGGCGCCCCGTCCCCCGGCCAGGCCACGCCGCCGCCGGTCCAACTGCCGCCCCTGGCGACGGCGGGAGGGCCAGCCGCGCCCAAGGCCGCCGCCACGGCGCGAGCGTCGCCCCCCCGCGCGCGCGCCGCGCCCTCCCTTCCGGCCCCTGTCGTCCCCGCGCCCGTAGGCGTCGGCCCGGTCGTGACTCTGCCGCCGCTCGTCAGCGCAACGCCCGCGAACCCGCCCCCGCAGGCCAAGCCGGGCGACGCGGCGACACCCGCCAAACCGAACACGCCCTGATCGCAATCAAAAACGAATCGATCGCGGGCGCGACCGGGCGGGCGAATCGGTGTTAGTCTGAACGCCCATGGCCCGGTACATCTTCATCACCGGCGGCGTGGTCTCATCCTTGGGAAAAGGTCTCGCCTCCGCCGCCCTCGGCGCGCTGTTGCAGGCGCGCGGCTACGGCGTCCGCCTGCGCAAGCTCGACCCCTACCTCAACGTCGATCCCGGCACGATGAGCCCCTATCAGCATGGCGAGGTGTTCGTCACCGACGACGGGGCGGAGACCGACCTGGATCTCGGCCACTACGAGCGCTTCACCGATGTCGCGGCCACGCGGGCCGACAACATCACCACCGGCCAGATCTACAAGACCATTCTGGAAAAGGAGAGGCGCGGCGACTACCTGGGCGCGACCGTGCAGGTGATTCCGCACGTCACCGACGAGATCAAACGCTTCATCCTGGCCGATCCGGGGGGCGGGGTGGACTTCGTGCTGGTCGAGATCGGCGGCACCGTGGGCGACATCGAGGGCCTGCCGTTCTTCGAGGCGATCCGGCAACTGGGCCAGGAGCTTCCCCGGGGCGATGCCTGTTTCGTTCATCTGACCCTCCTGCCGTTCATCAAGACGGCGGGCGAGATGAAAACCAAGCCGACCCAGCATTCGGTCAAGGAGTTGCGCTCGATCGGCGTTCAGCCCGACGTGCTCCTGTGCCGCTGCGAACAGCCGATCCCGGCCGAGGAACAACGCAAGATCGGCCTGTTCTGCAACGTTAGGCCCTCGGCGGTGATCCAGGCCATGGACGCGCGCGACCTCTACGCCGTGCCTCTGGAGTACCACCGCCAGGGGCTCGACGGCGAAGTCCTAGACGTCTTCGGGATTCGCGACGCGCCGCCCCCGGATTTGACCCGCTGGACGGAAATCTCCGATCGCCTAGTCCACCCCGATGGAGAGGTGACCATCGCTATCGTCGGCAAATACACGGTGTTGAAGGACGCCTATAAATCCCTGATCGAGGCCTTGAGTCACGGCGGTCTCGCCAACCGGGTCCGCGTCAACCTCGATTGGGTGGAGAGCGAGGCCTTCGAAGGGGAGGAGGGGGCGGCGACGCGGCTGGAGGGGGTGCACGGCATCCTGGTCCCAGGAGGATTTGGCGAGCGCGGCTCGGAAGGCAAGATCCGCGCCGCCCAGTTCGCGCGTGAGCACGGGGTGCCCTTTTTCGGCGTCTGCTTCGGCATGCAGATGGCGGTGATCGAGGCGCTGCGGAATGTGGCCGGCATCACCGGGGCCTCTTCCACCGAATTCGGCCCCACCGGCGAGCCGGTCGTGGGCCTGATGACCGAATGGACGCGGGGCAATCGGCGCGAAGTGCGCTGCGAGGGCGACGATCTGGGCGGGACGATGCGCCTGGGCGCCTACGAGGCCCTGCTCGCCCAGGATTCGAAGATCGCCGAAATCTACGGCGCCGTGGCGATCAGCGAGCGCCACCGGCACCGGTATGAAGTGAACATCGGCTATCGCGAAGCCCTGGACCTGGCCGGCCTTCGCGTGACCGGGCTTTCCCCCGATGGGCTCCTGCCCGAAACCGTCGAGCGGCGGGACCATCCCTGGTTCATCGGCGTCCAGTTCCACCCGGAATTGAAGAGCCGCCCCTTCGCGCCTCATCCGCTCTACGCCAGTTTCATCGCCGCGGCCGTGGAGCAGAGCCGGCTGGTATGACCGCCGCCGACGTCCGCCGCCTAGCCCTGACCTTGCCCGAAACCGTCGAACAGGATCATCACGGCTTGCCATCCTTTCGGGTGGCGGGGAAGATCTTCTGCACCCTCCGCCGCGATCCGCCGCGCACAATGGTCAAGCTGAGCGGGGAGGATCAGCACAACCTTTGCGAAGCCTATCCGGAAATCATCGAACCCGTGCCCGGCTACTGGGGCCGAAAGGGGGCGACCTTCGTCGCCTACGATAGCCTGGGCGAACCGCTGCTCGAATCGCTGCTGCGGCTCGCCTGGTCGGGTGTGGCGCCCAGGCGCCTTCGCCCTCCGGGTTGAAGGGACCAGGGTTTTGCTGCATAGACCGCCCCTCCCAATTTCAAGACCAGAAGACACCCGACATGGCCGTCCCCAAGAGAAAAGTCTCGCCGTCCCGGCGCAACATGCGCCGCTCGCACCACGCCCTCCCCGCCAACAGCTATATCGAAGACAAGGACAGCGGCGAGCTTCGCCGCCCCCACCACGTCGACCTCAAGACCGGCATGTACAAGGGCCGCCAGATCTTCACTCAGAAGGAAGACTGAAGGTCAAAGCCTCTTGAGGTGGGAGGGCCGCCTTGCGCCCCCTCCGTCACGGCGCGAGAAAGAGCGCCGCGCCACCTCCCCCGCTTCGCAAGGGAGGATGAAGAACAATCAATCCTCCCCCGCCCTCTTGCGGGGGAGGGGGACCCCGAAGGGGTGGAGGGGGCGCAAGGTCGCCATCGCATGACCCAGATCGTCGATATCGTCGCCCGCGAAATCCTGGACAGCCGGGGCAATCCCACCGTGGAGGTTGACGTCACCCTGGAGGATGGCGCGTTCGGGCGCGCGGCCGTGCCTTCGGGCGCCTCCACCGGCGCCCATGAGGCGGTGGAACGGCGCGACGGCGATGCGACCCGCTATGGGGGCAAGGGCGTCCTGGGCGCGGTCGGCGCGGTCAACGGCGACATCTTCGACGCCCTCTCCGGGTGCGAAGCGGAAGATCAGCGCCGTATCGACACCCTGCTCATCGACCTGGACGGCACGGCTGACAAGAGCCGGCTGGGGGCCAACGCCATCCTGGGGGTGAGCCTGGCCACCGCCAGGGCGGCGGCGCAATCGGCGGGCCTGCCGCTCTATAAGTATATCGGGGGCGTAGGCGCGCGCGTCCTGCCCGTGCCGATGATGAATATCATCAACGGCGGCGTCCATGCCGACAATCCCATCGACATCCAGGAATTCATGGTCCTGCCGACCGGCGCGGCCTCATTTTCCGAGGCCCTGCGCATGGGCGCCGAAATCTTCCATGCCTTGAAGATAGCGCTCAAGGACGCCGGCCACAACACCAATGTCGGCGACGAAGGCGGCTTCGCGCCCAATCTCGCCAGCGCCGAAGCGGCTCTGGCCTTCATCGTCGAAGCCGGAGAGGCGGCGGGCTATCGCGCCGGCGAGGACTTTCATCTCGGCCTGGATGTCGCCGCCACCGAAATGTTCAAGGGCGGCCGCTACCGACTGGAAGGCGAGGGCAAGGAATTCGATCAGGCCGGCATGGTCGACTATCTGGGCGCCTTGGCCGCGCGCTTCCCGATCGCATCCATCGAAGACGGCTGCGCCGAGGACGATCTGGAAGGATGGGCCCATCTGACCCGCGTGATGGGCGACAAGATCCAACTGGTCGGCGACGACCTCTTCGTCACCAGCCCGGATCGCCTGGCCATGGGCATCGAGCGTCAGCTGGCCAATGCGATCCTGATCAAGGTCAATCAGATCGGGACCTTGTCCGAGACACTTGACGCCATCGACATGGCCAGAGGCGCCGCCTACGGCGCGGTGATGAGCCACCGCTCCGGCGAGACCGAGGACACGATCATCGC
>JBBQGZ010000027.1:0-24905 GCA_038323535.1 Caulobacterales bacterium | reverse complement strand
CCAAGGGCCCCCTTCCCGGCCTTCGGCCGTGGGGGAAGTGGATCGGCGCCCTCTTGCGCCGAGACGAAGGGGGCGGCCCCTCGCATCGCCCTAATACCGATAGTGGTCCGGCTTGAACGGGCCTTGCGGCGGCACGCCGATATAGTCGGCTTGGTCGGGGGTGAGCTCGGTGAGCTGGACGCCGAGCTTGCCCAGGTGGAGGCGCGCGACCTTTTCGTCGAGGTGTTTGGGCAGGGTGTGGACGCGAACGCCGTAGGCCGCCCGGTTGGTCCACAGCTCGATCTGGGCCAGGGTCTGGTTGGTGAAGCTGGCGCTCATCACGAAGCTCGGGTGGCCGGTGGCGTTGCCGAGATTGACCAGGCGGCCTTCGGAAAGGACGATGATCTTCTTGCCGTCCGGGAACTCGACGTGATGCACCTGGGGCTTGATCTCGTCCCACTTGATATTGCGCAGGGCCGAGATCTGGATCTCCGAATCGAAGTGGCCGATGTTGCAGACGATGGCGTTGTTCTTCATCCCGCGCATGTGGTCGACGGTGATGACGTCCTTGTTGCCCGTGGCGGTGACGAAGATGTCCACCTCCTTCACTGCGTCGTCCAGGGTGCGCACTTCATAGCCCTCCATGGCCGCCTGCAGGGCGCAGATCGGGTCGACCTCGGTGACGATCACCCGCGCCCCGCCCTGGCGCAGGGAGGCGGCCGAGCCCTTGCCCACGTCGCCGTAGCCGCAGACCAGGGCCACCTTGCCCGCCAGCATGACGTCGGTGCCGCGGCGAATGGCGTCCACCAGGCTCTCGCGGCAGCCGTAGAGGTTGTCGAATTTGGACTTGGTGACGCTGTCGTTGACGTTGATCGCCGGGAAGGGCAGCTCGCCCCGCTCGGCCATCTGGTAGAGGCGGTGGACGCCGGTGGTGGTCTCCTCCGAGACGCCCTTGATCGCGTCGCGGATGGCCGAATAGAAGCCGGGCCGGTCGGCCAGGTAGCGCTTCATCACTGTGAAGAGCGCTTCCTCCTCCTCGTTGACCGGCTTGTCGAGGAGGGCGGGGTTCGCCTCGGCCTTGGGGCCCAGGACGCACAGCAAGGTGGCGTCGCCGCCGTCGTCGAGGATCAGATTGGGGTGGCCCCCGCCTTCCCATTCGAAGATCCTGTGGGCGTATTCCCAATATTCGATCAGGCTCTCGCCCTTGACCGCGAACACCGGCGTGCCGCCGACGGCGATGGCGGCGGCGGCGTGGTCCTGGGTCGAAAAGATGTTGCATGAGGCCCAGCGGACCTGTGCGCCCAGGGCCTGGAGGGTCTCGATCAGCACGGCGGTCTGGATGGTCATGTGCAGGGAGCCGGCGATGCGGGCGCCCTTCAGCGGCTTGTCCGCCCCGAATTCGGCCCGCACCGCCATCAGGCCGGGCATCTCCGTCTCGGCGATCTCGATTTCCTTGCGGCCCCAGGAGGCCAGGGCGATATCCTTGACGACATAGTCGGCCATTGCGGCTCCTCGTTTGAATTGCGCCGCTCCTATAAACGGGCGAGGGCGGGTCCGCAACGAGGATATAAGGATTTCTTTATATCTTGTCCGCAGCCACCGCCTCAAGCGCCGCTCCCAGTTCATCCACCGCCTCGGGGGCGGTCGCCCAGGAACACATGAAGCGCACCGCGCCGTCGATGAAGCGATAGGCGAACCAGCCCCGCTCACGCAGGCGCGTCAAGGCGCGGTCGTCCATCTCGACGAAGACGGCGTTGGCCTCCGCGGGGTGGACCACGGGGAAAGGCATGAGGGCGGCCAGGCGAGCGGCCATGGCGTTGGCGTGGGCGGCGCGGGTGGCCCAGGCGCCGGCCTCGAGCATGCCGATCCACGGCGCGGCCAGGAAGCGGGCCTTGGAGATCAGTTGGCCGGCGTGCTTCAGACGCGCTCCGAAGCGCCGCGCCAGGCTCTTGTCCATGAGGACGATGGCTTCGCTCGGGGTCGACCCGGCCTTGGTCCCGCCCAGGATCAGGACATCGACGCCCAGCCGGCCGACGGCCCGGGCATCGAAGCCGCCCGCGACGGCGTTGGCCAGGCGCGCCCCGTCCAGATGGATCTTCAGGCCCCGCGCCTTGGCCGGCGCGATCAGGGCGGCGAGCCGCGCCTCCGCATAGACCGCGCCGTACTCGGTGGCTTGGGTGAGCGACAGGGCGGCGGGCGCCTGCCAGTGGGGCTCGTCGGGCCGATCCAAGGCCTCGGCCAAGGCCGCCGGCTCGATCCGGCCGGCCTTTCCGGGCAAGCCGATGATCCCGACCCCTCCGCCGAAAAAGCCCGGCGCGCCGGTCTCGTCGGTGGCGACGTGGGAATGTTCGTGAGCGATCACCGCTTCGTGGGGCGCGGCCAGCGCCGCGAGGCAAAGGGCGTTAGCCGCCGTGCCGGAGGCCGCGAACCGCACCTCCGCGTCCACGTCGAGCAGGGCGCGGATCAGATCGGCGGCGCGGGCGCAGACCGCATCGTCCCCATAGCCGGCCGCGAACCCACCGTTGAAGCGCGCCAGCGCCTCTATGACTTCGGGCATGGCGCCGGCGACATTGTCGGACGCGAAGTCGTAGCGCCCGGCCACGCCTCAGGCGCCGCCCGCGGGCGGATTGCCCTCGAACCGCGCCGCGCCTTCATGGCCCGTGTGCCAAGGCTGGGCGGCGCTCATCCAGATGTCGGCCTGCACCTTGAACCCCGAGGGATCATCGAGGCTTCCGACCTTGATCACGGCGATCCCGGAGTTTGCGGCCGGTTTGGAAAACAGCGGCGACCCACAGGTTTCGCAGAAGCTCCGCCCGACCGCGGCCCCGCTTTCCCCGTTCGACCAGAAGGTGCGCGGCTCGCCCTTGACGACCTTCAAGGCGGCCTCGGGAACGATCACCGCCAGGGTTGGAGATCCGCCGGACGTCAGTTGGCAGGCGCGGCAGTGGCAGGCTACGTGGAACATCGGCTCGGCGGTGATCTCATAGCGGACCGCCCCGCAAAGGCAGCCGCCGGCGGCGTTGGCCATGGTGTCGTCTCCTTCAATCCGGCGCGGTTCGCGCCCATTCCCGCACATCGTCCACGAAGAGATCCGGCTCTTCCATGGCCGCGAAGTGGCCGCCGCGGGGGGCGTCGGCCCAGCGCGTTATATTATAGGCCCGCTCCGCCCAGGATCGCGGCGGCGCGGTGTAGAGCATCTCGCCGGGGAAGTTGGCGAACGCGGTGGGGACCTCGCAGCGTTCGCCCTCTTTCAGCACGATCCCGCCCTCCTCGATCAGGGCGCGGTAATACCAGGCGCCGGTGGTGAAGCTCCCGGTCATCACATAGATCATGATGTTGGTGAGGAGCTGGTCCTGGGTGAACACCGCCTCGAAGGCCCGATCCCGCCGGTCGCACCAGTCGTGGAAGCGTTCGGCGATCCACGCCGCCTGGCCCACCGGATTGCCGGCCCCCAGCCAAGCGAGGGACTGCGGCTTGGACGCTTGAAGCCGGAAATAGGCGCCCAGGAGGTCCATCATGCCGTTCTGCCGGGCGACCCAGGCGGTCTCCTCGGGGCTCGTGGGGCCGCCGGCCGGGCGAAAGCCGATCATGTTGAGGTGGATGGCCCTGACGTGGGCGCCGTGGTCGAAACCCAGGCAGGAGGTCACCAGGGCGCCCCAGTCGCCGCCCTGGGCGAGGTAGCGGCCATAGCCCAAGACGCCGGTCATCAGCGTGTCGAACAGGCGCGCCGTCGCCCTTTGGCCGAAGGGCCGGGCGGGCTTTGAGGAGAAGCCGAAGCCGGGCAGGGAGGGGATCACCAAATCGAAGGCGTCCGCGGCCGAGCCGCCATGCCGCGACGGCCACGCCAGCTTTTCGATCGCGTCCCAGAACTCAAAGTGGCTGCCGGGCCAACCGTGGCTCAGCAGAAGCGGCCGCTTGCCGCCCGCCTCGCCGACGACGTGGACGAAGTGGAGGTCGAAGCCCTCGACCTTGGCGGTGAACTGCGGATAGCGGTTGAGATCGGCGACCGCGGCGCGCCAGTCGTAGCCGGTAAGCCAATGGTCGCAGAGGCCCTTGAGGTATTGCGCGTCGCAGCCATAGGCCCATCCGTCCGCGACGTCCGGCGCCGGTGGCCACGGATAGGCGCGCACCCGGTCCAGGACCGCGCCCACCTCCCGCTCATCCCAGTTCACCGTGAAAGGCGTGATATCAGCCATCGTCCCGTCCGTTGCCCACGCGCCGACGCTGCGCGCCTGACGCGGCGGCGGTCAAGCCCGCTCCACTTCCCCGAACGTCGCGTTGCCGAGGGCCTGCGTCAGGGCGCCGATCAAAGTGGGCGCATCGAAGGCCTCGGGGAGCATTCCGGAGAGCTGCAGCATCAGCGGGCCGTGCAGGGCGGCCCAGTACACATGCCCGATGAGGTCGGGGTCGCCGGCCAACAGGCCGGCCGCCGCCAGGTCGCGAAGGTGCCGGGTCATGGTGGCGCGGGACCGGTCGCCGGCGCGGACCAGGTCGGGGTATTCCGCCGCCTTGGCCTGGTTGACGTCGAACATCAGCCTGTAGGCCTCGGGGTTTTCCAGGGCGAAGCGGACGTAGGCCGCGCCGATGGCGGTGGCGCGCGCGATCGGGTCGCCCGGGTTTTCGCCATAGGCGCGTTCCAGCGTCTCGGCGTGGCGGTCGAAGGCCCGCGCCCGCACCGCCGCCAGGATGGCGTCCTTGTCCTTGAAATACCGATAGGGCGTCATCGGGCTGACCCCCAGCGCCGACGCCAGTTGCCGAATCGTCACCGCCTCGGGGCCGCGCTCGGCGAACAAATGCTCGGCCGCGTTGCAAAGGCGATCCTGGAATTGGGCGACGTCGGCCTTCGACAGATTCCTGGGCAAGCCCCCGCCTCTTTTTCAAAAAACCGCTTGCGCGGTCCTATCCTTTACGACATAAATTTACAACGTAAGAATTAGACATGGAGACTCCCGTGGACGGATCGCAACCGATCAACCCCTACCTCGCCGGTAATTTCGCCCCGGTCCGGGATGAGGAGGACTTCGACCTGACCGTGGTGGGCGAAATGCCCGCCGGGCTCGAAGGCGCCTTCTACCGCAACGGCCCCAATCCCCAGTTCCATCTTGGCGCCGACTACCACTGGTTCGGCGGCGACGGGATGATCCACGGCTTCTTCGTGGACGGCGGCAAGGTGCGCTATCGCAACCGCTACGTCCGAACGCCCAAATGGCGCTCCGAGAACGCGGCCGGCCGCCAGCTGTTCGGGACCTTCGGCAACCCCCTGACCACCGATTCCTCGGTGCTGGGTGAGGACGCTGGCGTCGCCAACACCAATATTCTCTGGCACGGCGGGCGGCTGATGGCGCTGGAAGAGGCGCACAAGCCGTTCGAACTCGATCCCATCACCCTGGAGTCGCGGGGCTATCTGGATCAGTACCGGGGCAGGGTCACCGCCCACCCCAAGATCGACCCGGTGAGCGGCGAGATGACCTGGTTCGGCTATTCCACCGGTGAGGCGCCGCTCAACGCCACCGTCTCCTATGGCGTCACCAGCGCGGTCGGCGAGGTTCTGCGGCGCGACGATTTCGAGGCGCCCTATTCGAGCATGGTCCACGATTTCCTGGTGACCAGCGGCCATGTCCTCTTCCCGATCCTGCCGCTCACCGGCAGCCTCGAGCGGGCGATGACCGGCGGCCCCGCCTATGCCTGGGAGCCCGACAAGGGCGCCTTCGTGGGGGTGATGGCCCGGGACGCCGGCGTGGAGACCCTGCGCTGGTTCGAAACCGAGGCCTGCTATGTCTTCCACCCGATGAACGCCTGGGAGGAGGGGAGCCGCATCTTCGCCGACGTGATGGAATACCCCACCGCCCCACTCTTCCCCAACGCCGACGGAAGCCGCGGAGAGGACAGCGCCGCGCGCCTGGTGCGCTGGACCTTCGATCTGGCCGGCGACACCAACCAGATCAAGCGCGACCCCCTGGACGATCTGGCCGGTGAGTTCCCGCGTTTCGACGAGCGCCGAGCCGGCCTCGCTTACCGTCACGGATGGTTCGCTGGCACGTCCCAGCGTCCTGGCCGCTTCGGCTTCGACACCATCGCGCACATCGATCTGGCGACCGGCAAGCGGGCGACCCACGACTTGGCCCTCGGCGACGTCACCGGCGAGCCGGTGTTCGTGCCGCGATCGGCCGGCGCGGCCGAGGGTGACGGCTGGGTGATCTCGGTGGTCTATCGCGGCGTTGAGGATCGCAGCGATTTACTCATCTTCGACGCCCAGGATCTTCCCGCCGGTCCCATCGCCACCGCCCAGGTCCCCCGCCGCGTCCCCTTCGGCTTCCACGGCAACTGGCGACCGGCGTAGCGCGGCCCGCGGGGCGGCGCCGGCCCCAATCCGTGTTCCCCGCGAAAGCGGGGATCCAGGCTTTTTCTGACATCCACGGCGCTCGACGATAGAACACCTGGATCCCCGCTGTCGCGGGGAAGGAGGAGAGGAAGGCCTTCGACGCCATGGAAAGGGACGTGACCACATCGATGAGCGATGATCCCCTGCGCCGCGAGGCCGAGCGCCGGGCCGACGCCAAGCTAGGCTTTCGCACCCACGCCCTGATCTACGTCGTGGTCAACGCCGGGCTGGCGGCACTCAATCTGCTGACCTCGCCAGGAACGCTGTGGTTCGTCTGGCCGCTGTTCGGATGGGGCATCGGCCTGGCCGCCCACGGATTCGCGGTCTATGCCTCGGGCGGCGACCGCCGGGAGAAGGCCATTGTCAATGAGTTGGCCGCCCTGCGGCGCGCGCGGGGAAATCCTTCGAGGGTGGAGACGCCCCCTCCCGACCCGTCCGCTTGATCCCCGTTTCAGATCCCCGCGTACCACTCGTAGCCGCGGTCTTCCCAATAGCCGCCCTTGCCGCCCTTGATCTTGTCGACCCGGTCGACCAGCTCGAGGCGCATGATGTATTTGGCCTGTTTGTAGCCGAGCTGGCGTTCCACCCGAAGGCGCAGCGGCGCGCCGTGGGCGGGGACAAGGGGCTTGCCGTTCATGGCGTAGGCCAGAAGGGTCTGGGGGTGGAAGGCGTCGAAGAGGTCGATGCTCTCGTAGTATTGCCCCGAGCCGTCGGTGGAATTCTCCAGATCGTCGGCGCAGTGCAGCACCACGAAGCGCGCGGCCGGGGCCACGCCGACGGTGCGCAGCAGGTGGCCGAGCGGGACGCCCGTCCACTGGCCGATGGCGCTCCAGCCCTCGACGCAGTCATGGCGGGTGATCTGGGTGCGCGCCGGCATGGCCTTGAGATCCGCCAGCGAAAAGCGGGCGGGCCGCGCGACCAGGCCCTCGACGGCCAGATGATAGTTGGCGAAGGCGCGATCGAGGAGCGCCCGATAGGCGTCGCCCCCCGGCATGCTGGTGCCATTGGACTTGAAGGTCGGCGAAAGCTGCGAGATCGAATATTCCCGGGCCAGGGGCTGGCCGGCGAGCAGGAGGCGCTGGGCGCCGAAGGTCAGATCCTCTCCCGATCCGATGAATGTCTGGAACGAGGGAGAGTTGGAAAGCCGGTCGCAGCCGGCCAGCAGCAGGCCGCCCATGCCGGCCGCGCCGGCGCCGATCAAGCCGCGGCGGGAGACGCTGGGGCGCCTCATCGGTGGGGCTCCGTCCGAATCGCGTAGCGCCCGGTGATCATCGAGCGGATTTCGTTGCCCACCCCGGCGATGAACACCTCCACCACATGCACGATGACGAAGAGGACGATCAGGTTGGCGGTGATGAAGTGGATCGTCCGGGCCGATTGGCGCCCGCCGAACAGGCTCAGGAGCCACGGCGCCACGGCGTCGAAACCCGGCGACATGGTCAGCCCGCTGAGCACCATGGCGGGCAGGATCACGAACACCACCGCCAGATAGGCGAATTTCTGCAGGATGTTGTAGCGCTTGGCCTCCTCGCCGACGGGGTGCTTGAGGCGGATGTGATCGACGATGCTGGCGAGGATGCTACGGGGGCGAATCTGGTCTCCGGTCGGGGTCAGGTCGCGGCGGAAATGGCCGTTGAAGGCGCCGAACAACAGGTAGATCAGACCGTTGGCGACGAGGAGCCACGCCAGGAAGAAGTGCCATCGCCGCCCGGTGGCGAGATCCTGGACGCTGGGCAAGGTCGCCCACCTGGGAAAGCCGCGCTGAGCGGGCTGTCCGTCGGCGCCCTTGGAGACTCCGAGCACCCCGGTCGTGGTCACTTGCGCTCCGGCGACGCGCAAGACCCCGGTCGGATGATCGGAATCGGGTTTCAGCGCCGTCATTTCGAGCCACGGCTTGTCGGCGTCGGCGCCGTACTCACCCCAATAGAGGCGCGGGTGGGCGTTGAAAATCTGCATCCCGCTCATCAGGAGCAGGCTGACCACGATCACATTGACCCAATGGGTGATCCGAACCACGACGGTGTGGCGATAGATCGTCTCCTTGTCGAGGGGAGGGCGGGAGACCGGGGCGGCGATGGCCGGATCGATAGCGCTGTCAGTGGGCATCGGCGCTGGCTCCTCGGCCTAGGGCTTATGAGGGCGGGCGGGACCGGTCAAGCCTTGGCGGCGGCGAGGATCGGGCCGCCGCCGGGGCTCTGGACCAGGATCGCCGTGCGCAGCGCGGGATCGGCTGCGGGCGGGATCGGAAGAGTTTCGGGCCGGCCGGCCCAGAATCCAAGGCGTGTCAGCTGACGGACGATATTGCGGTGCGGCAGGGTGCGGCCGCCGTTCTCGCCGCGCTTGATCGGCACCTGGACGATGCGGGGATCGTAGCGGACCAGCCAGACGTCGGCGGCCTTGCCGGGCGCCGGGCCGGCCGAAACCAGGACCGAGGCGCCGCGGATCGTCACCGCCGGCCCGCCGGGGCCGCGATCACCTGCGGCGATCAGGGATTGCAGTTCCCGCCGGTCGGCGCCGACGCCGTCGCGGCGCCCGTTGATCACCACTTGCGGGGTGAAGACATTGCCGTGGCCGAGGCCGTGGGCATAGTCCCACTGCCGCGCGGTGTACTGCGGGGTGGCGAAGGTGTCCTTCCAGCCCAGATTGTCCCAGTAGGTGACGCCGAAGCTCAAGGCCAGGACGTCGGGCCGGTTGCTGATGGCCGAGACATTGGCGTTGGCGGGCGGGCAGGAGGAGCAGCCCTGGCTCTGGAAGAGCTCGACCACCGTCGGGTGGGCCGCGTCGGCGGCGAACGCGGGGGCGGCGGCCGGGCCGAAGGCGGCGGCGGCGAAGGCGACGAGAGCTCGGATGGGGGGTGACATGATCGATCATTCGCCCGCGTGATCGCCCAGGTTACACCGCCCTCACGCAAATGTTCACGAACAAGCCCGTTTCGTGTCCCGGGCGGCCAAATGGTTGTCACGAAACAGGGCCATACCGTCTCGGTCGACGTCGCCCGCCTTTGCCTTCGCGTCGCCAAGGAGCGCCATGGTCCAGATCATATCGGTCGAACCCTTCGCCCACGGCTGGGCGGTGCGGCAAGCGGCGGTGGACAACCCCGAGATCTTCACCAGCGGCGCGAAGGCCGAGGACGCGGCGCTGCGACTGGGCTCCCGGCTCGCGAGCGCTGGCGGGGCGGCGGAGATTCGCATCTATCTGCGCGACGGGACCCTGGGCGGCCGTTTCCTCTGCCCCGCCGTGGCCTGACCCGGAATGTCGATATCGGCGCCATGTCGCGAACGTGATGCGCTGACAGCGATCGGATCGCTCGCCGGAAAGCTGAGCCGAAGCGCTTCGTCCAGCCTGTGTTCCATCCGGCCCCTTTCGGATTGGACGCCGCCAGCCAGCCATTGAGCGAGATTGGTCACATACCGTTCGGTTGACCGACGCGCTTCTGGAGAGGCCGCGAGACCGTTTCCCGGCGGCTCGGTGACGAAACTGGGGGCGCCTCTGCTCGGGTCCCAATTATAGTCGGCGAAGTGATGGAAGGTGGATTCAGCCACCGCCGGGCCCGCTCCGTCCGTCTTTGGCTCGAACGCGACGGCGATCGCGAACGTTGCGCCGGTCACCTTGCTGCGTCCGGCCGCGACGACGCGCGCGGTCGGATCGTCGGGCGGCGCCGACACATCGCCTTCGTGGGGATGGGCTGGAAGGTAGTTGATGCGTCCCGCCGCGGCATCCGGATCGACGAGGAGCGGGTGTATTTCCCCGACCGGCGTAATCTCCTGAAAATCGCCGTTGGCGCCGGAATGGAAGTTGGGCCAGAGGATCTGCGTGGTGAACGGATCGTCGATCGCGCGTCGCGCCGGGTCGGGATCTTGATTGCGCGTATGGAAGTGATGCGCCCGGCCGACCCCACCCAGCCCGCAGACGGATGACCCGAGGTCCATATGGTCTCGAGCGACCAACAGGCCGCCTCCACGATCCCGGAAGCGGCCGATCGCCGCACATTCCTCGGCGTTGAGCCCATCGCCGGTGTCGACGGCGAACAGCCAGAGTTCATCGAAGTCGCTCTCGTCGAGGCTTGCGAGCACCGGGTCGGAGGAGCCCGGCGGCGCGCTCCGATCGCGCGCCGTCACCGCGTAGAGTGCGGCGCGGCTCTCTCCGCGCAGGCCCTCGAGATGCGCGCGCAATAGAGAGAAGCGCTCGATGTTCCAGTCATCGACGGCAGGCTCGATGGTGGTTTGAAGAAGGATACGGATCGGCACCGCGTCTTATCTTGGCAGCTTGGAAACGAGCACGTCGAGCTTGTGGATCTGGGGCGGCTTGGCGAACAGCTCGTCGGCCTTCTTCATCAGCGAGGCGGCGACTTTTCCATTCAGGTGCGCGTTTCGCGCCTCCTCGTCGGGGAAGGCGTCGAAGATCGCGAACGAGGAGGGGCCGGTCTGGATGCCGAACCAGGCAACCGTGCCGGGTTCGGCTTGGACCAGGGGCAAGCCCGCCCGCAGGAAATCGGCCACCCCCTGCTCCTTGCCGGGCTTGGCTTCGAGCGGAACATAGAGCGCGAATTTGCTCATGGGCCTTCCTTGTTCACAGCATTGGCAGACTATCGGGCGCCGGGCCCCTGGGAAACGCTTCATCGATCCGGCCGGTTTCATCGTCGTCGAGTTCGAGATCGCCCGCGGCGGCGTTTTCGGCGGCATGCTCCGGCGTTGAGGCCTTGGGAATGACGAACGCACCCCTTGCCAGCGCGGCCAAAGCGACCTGGCGCGCAGTCGCGTCGTGCGCGGCGGCGACTCCGGCGAGCACCCGACCACCTGGCGTATCCTCCCGGGGAAACGAACCATGACCGAGCGGGCTGTAGGCGACCACGGCGACGCCATTACTCTCGCACCACGGCACGACCGCGTGTTCGATGGCGCGCTCCTCAAGATGATAGAGCACCTGGTTGCACGCGATCCGGCCCGGCCCCGCGATCACCAGCGCCTCGTCGAGGTCGGCCACGTCGAAATTGCTGACGCCCCAGGAGAGGATCTTGCCGTCGCGAACGAGCTGGTCGAATCCGGCGAAAGTCTCTTCCAACGGATGTCGTCCGCGCCAGTGCAGCAGATAACAATCGAGACGGTCGGTTGCGAGGCGCGCGAGCGAGCGTTCGCAAGCCATGACCACGCCGGCGCGCGAAGCGTTTTGCGGTTGCACCTTGGACACCAGGAAAAGCGCGTCGCGGCGGCCCTCGATCGCTTCACCGACGACAAGTTCGGCGTCGCCATACATTTCGGCGGTGTCGATGTGCGTCATCCCGCCCTCGATGCCGCGGCGTAGCGCCGCGACCGCGCAGGCGCGATCACCTTGATCGATATGCCAGCTCCCCTGGCCGACGACCGCGACATCGCGTGAACCGCTTCCGAACCGGCGCAAGCGCATTGGGGCCTAGGCCGCGATCGAAGTTCGAGCCCGGCCGTGGACTCTGAACCGGGAGATCGACAGCCCGATCATACCAATTAGGCCAGATCCCGGGCCAGTTCGGCCCGGCTAGCCTCGCCGATGGCGGCGAGGTGGCCGTAGCGGGGGTGGTCGCAGCCGATCAGGACGGGGACGGCGGGATCGCGGAAGGCGGCGGCGTCCCGATCGGTGAGGGCGAAGCGCAGGAAATGGACGGAGGATGCCTTGCCGTCGCCTCGGGTGCGTTCGACGTCGCCCTCGGGGCGCCCGGGCGCGCGAAACTCGCCGATGCACAGGAAAAAGTGGTCCTCCACCCCGCCCAGGCCCCCCAGGACGGCGGCGCGGCGCACCGGTTCGTCGATCTCGAACATCACCGTGGCGACCAGTTCGCGGCCCCGGGGAATCAAGGGGTTGTAGGCGGCCAGTTCGTCGGCGACCTGGGCCGCGCCGCCTTTTTCGGTGAGCAGCATCTCCTGGATCTGGAAGAGCATGGTCTCGAAGGATTCGAAATAAAGGGTGCAGTACGGGCCGAGGGCGATCCGGCGCAGGGCCTTGACCGGCGCCAGGGCCGCGCGGCGTTCGCGGCGCTTGGCGGCGTAATTCGCGTCCGGGATGATGTCGTCGCGGGTGACCTGGCGGGTGGAGGCGGGCATCGGTTCAGGGTCTTTCAAATGAGGCCGTAGGCTTCCGCGAAGATCTCGATCGGGTGGGCCTGGCGGGGCGGCGCGGCGCCGTCCGTCAGATCGGCGCCGACCAGCTGGCCCAGGTGCTTGCAGGCGAGCGGGCAGTCGGAGCAGAGTGTCCCGTTCCCCTTCTGGGCGACCTGGCGCGCCGCGGGCAGGCCGACTTTCACCGCCACGCCGTGGGTCTCCTTCATCACCCCGAAGGTCCCGCCGTGGCCCGAGCAGCGCTCCACTAGATCAACCTTGGCGCCGGGGATCAGGCGCAGCATCTGGGCCGAGACGGCGCCCATGTTCTGGGCCCGGGCGTGGCAAGCGTGGTGGACGGTGACGCCGCCCGCCGGGGCCACGAGGCCGGGCGCCAGGCCATGGGCCTTGTGGATCGCCAGGACATATTCGCCGATATCCCGGGTCGCCGTGGCCAGCCGCTTCACCGGCTCGCTTTCGGGAAGGATCAGCGGCCATTCGAACTTCATCATCAGGCCGCAGCTGGCGGTGAGGGTGACGATGTCGAAACCGGCATCCATCAGCGGCAGAAGCTCCGCCGCCACCCGCTCGGCCCGGCTGGCCACCTCGGCGATGTCGCCCGCCTCGAGCTGGGGCATGCCGCAGCATTCGGGATAGGCCAGGCGCGTCTCGATGCCCTGTTTGGCCAGCACCGCCATGGCCGCCTCGGCCGTCGCCGGCGCGTTGTAGTCCACGAAGCAGGTGGCGTAGAGGGCGGCTTTGCGCAGGCCGAACGCCGGGCCGGACGGGTCGGCCGCCAGGGGCGTCTTCAGCCGATCGGTCGCGGTCCTGGAATGGTAGCGGGGCAGGATCGCCATCCGGTCGACGCCGGCTACGGTCTCCATCACCGCCCGCACGGGTTTGTTCTTCAAATCGGTCGCCCAGTTGGCGAGGCCGGCGACGGGCTTCGCGAGCTTTCCGTTGCGGTCGGTCTCGCCCAGCTGCTCGCGCACGAAGTCACCGCCGTCTCGCTTCCGCTCGGCGGCCCGGTGGCGCAGCATCAGATGGGGGAAATCGACGTCGAAGGGGTGGGGCGGCACATAGGGGCACTTGGTCATGAAGCACATGTCGCAGAGCGTGCAGGCCTCGGCGACCTTCGCGTAGTCGGCCTTGGCGACGCCGTCGACTTCGCCGGTCGGCCCATTGTCGATCAGGTCGAAGAGCCGCGGGAAGCTGTCGCACAGGTTGAAGCAGCGGCGGCAGCCGTGACAGATGTCGAACACCCGCGCCATCTCCGCCTCGACCGCCGGCATGTCGTAGAACTCTGGATCCCGCCAAGCGATCGCGTGGCGAAAGGGCGCGTCGAGACTGCCCTCGCGCGCGGGATCGGAGGGTAGGGGGGCGTCGGTCATGGGCGGCCTCGCTGGAGCACGCCATCCGCGCCTCGCGGCGCGGATGGCGACTGGACGGAGAGAGGGGGGTTCTCTCTAGTCCAGGCTCTCCAGCGCCCGCTGGAAGCGGCCGGCGTGGGATTTTTCGGCCTTGGCCAGGGTCTCGAACCAGTCGGCGATCTCGTCGTGGCCTTCCTCGCGGGCGGTGCGGGCCATGCCGGGGTACATGTCGGTGTATTCGTGGGTCTCGCCGGCGATGGCGGCTTTCAGGTTGAGGTCTGTGCCGCCGATCGGCAGGCCGGTGGCCGGATCGCCGACCGCCTCGAGGAACTCCAGATGGCCGTGGGCGTGGCCGGTCTCGCCCTCGGCGGTGGAGCGGAACACCGAGGCGACATCGTTGTAGCCTTCCACGTCGGCCTTCTGGGCAAAGTAGAGATCGCGCCGGGTGGCCTGGCTCTCGCCGGCGAAAGCCTCCTTGAGGTTCTGCAGGGTCTTGCTGTCGGCGAGCGACATGGCTGGGTTCCTTCCGGCGGTGGCATGGGCTGGCGGCGATCCATAGGCCCGCGCGCCCAGGGCGTCCAATCGATTGATCATATGGAGCGGATAGAGGCGTTCGATGGGGAAGGCGGCAGCCGGCGCCCGCCGCCCACCCCCCGCGCGAGCCGGATCAGGGGGCGTTCCACCCAGGCGTGGCAGGCGAGGCCGGCGGCGGTGGAGGCGGCGAGGGCGGCGGGGACGAAGAGCCAGGGATGGGCGGTCCCCAGGGTGTGGGCGACGGCGGCGGTGACCGGGAGGTGGACGAGGTAGATGGAATAGGAGGCGTCGCCGAGGGCGGTGAGCGCCCGGGACCGGGGGACTGCGCCGGCCGCCTCGAAGGCCAGGGCGCCGGCGATCAGCATCGCCGCGGGCGCCCCCCAGATCAGCGGGCGCCAGAGCTCGCTGAAGAGGCTCAAGGCGGCGGGCACGGCGAAGGCGGCGAGGCCGCCAGCCATCAAGGCGAGACCCAGGCGCCGCCCGGCGAAGGTTCGCTTTCCGGCCAGCACGCCCAGGGCCACGCCGGCGGCGAACTCCAGAAGCATCGGGTTGGCGCCCAGGATGTAGGCCGGGTCGGAAAGGAAGAAGCCGGCCGCGACGATGGCGGCGAGGGCGCCGACCGCGACGGCCGCGCGCCGGCGCCGGGGGGCCAGCAGGGCGGCGGCGAACACGGCGTAGAAGATCGCCTCGTAGACCAGGGTCCAGCCCGGCGGCAGGGTCGGGAACGGCAGGCCCCGGGGGTCAAAATGGGGGATGAAGGCGAGCGACAGGGCCAGATGCGCCCAGCCTAGGCGCACATTGGGCAGGAAGGCGGGCCAGGCCGCGGCGACCGCCGCCACCGCCAGGGTCATCAGCCAGTAGAGCGGCGCCACGCGCGTCAGGCGCCGCCACAAGAAGGCGAGGGGCGAGACGTCCCGTTCGGCGGTCACCCGCCAGATGATCACCCCGCTGATCAGGAAGAAGACGTCGACCCCCGCCCGCCCGACCTCGAAGCCACCGTCGCGCCATTGGCAGGCGTGGTAGGCGATCACCGCCAGGGCGGCGACGCCGCGCAAATATTGGATGAGGATGAGGGGCTTCATGGCGGGCCGGCGGCTGAAACCTATGGTCGCCGCCGGCCGAACCGGCATAATCGACTCATCATCGTCCACCTTAAGAGGACCGCAAGCCCCATGGCGCTGGAAATCACCGTCGGCCCGCCCAGACTGGCGATCAACCAGGGCTATGGCGTCCTGATCACCGACCCCGACGGCCAGATCCCCTGGCCCACCGACAAGGGCTTCTACCACTGCGACACCCGGGTGATCTCCAGTTGGCAGATCTACGCCGACGGCCAGCCGTGGGACCTCTTGAACGGCGGCAACATCGCCTATCACGCCGCCCGCATCTACCTGACCAACCGCGCCATCGCCACCGAGATCGGCGAGGTCGCGGCCGGCGCGCTCAGCCTGACCATCAGCCGATCCATCGGCGGCGGGGTCCACGAGGACATCGACATCACCAACCATGCCGAGGCGCCGGTCCTGTTCAATCTCGAGCTGGCCATGCGCAGCGACTTCGCCGACCTTTTCGAGGTCAAGAGCCGCGCGATTGTCCGCCGCGGTCGGATCACCACCACCTGGTCGCAGGCCCGCTCACGCCTGACCACCGCCTATGAGAACAAGGATTTCCGCCGTGACGTGATCGTCACCGCGCGGGAATGCGATTCGCCGCCGGTCTACGCCAACGGGCGCATCAGCTTCCAGGTCGCGCTCAAGCCGGGCGCCGCCTGGCACGGCTGCCTGCTCTACGAGGTCGGCGACGGGACGAGCATCGACAAGGCGCCGGGCGCCTGCACCGACGACGTGGCCCATGCCGAGAGCGCCCAGAAGCTCGACGAGTGGCGCGCCGCGTCGTTGAAGATCCGCACCGTCAACGAGGAATACTACCGCTTCTACCACCAGTCGCTGCAGGACATGGCCGCTCTGCGCCTGCCGATCGAGGGCACCGATCATTTGCAGTTCGTTCCCGCCGGCGGGGTGCCCTGGTTCGTCGCCCTGTTCGGCCGCGACAGCCTGATCGTCTCGCTGCAGAACGCCATGGTCTATCCCAACTTCGCCCGCGGCGCCCTGGAGGTGCTGAGCCGGCATCAGGCCGCGAGGCGCGACGACTACCGGGACGCGGAGCCGGGCAAGATCATGCATGAGCTGCGCCGGGGGGAACTCGCCCATTTCAAGCTTATTCCGCATACGCCCTATTACGGCACCGCCGACGCCACGATCCTCTATCTGATCGTGCTGCACAACGCCTGGCGCTGCACCGGCGACGCCGACCTCCTGGAGCGGTACATGCCGACGGCGGAGAAGTGCCTCACCTGGATAGACAAATATGGCGACCGGGATGGCGACGGCTTCCAGGAATACCAGACCCGTTCCAGCGCCGGCTACGAGAACCAGGGCTGGAAGGATTCCGGCGAGGCCCTGGTCAATGTGGACGGCTCCCTGGTCAAGGGGCCCAAGGCGCTGGTCGAGCTCCAAGGCTATGTCTACGACGCCTGGATGCGCATGGCGCAGATCTACGAGGCCCTGGGCAAGGGCGCCCGCGCCCGCGCCCTGCGCAGGAAGGCCAAGAAACTGTTCGACGCCTTCAACGACGCTTTCTGGGACGAGGCGTCGGGCTACTACGCCTTCTGCCTGGACGGCGAGAAGAAGCCGGTGCTGAGCGTGGCCTCCAACCCCGGCCACTGCCTGTGGTCGGGGATCGTGCCCAAGGACCGGGCCGCCAGGGTCGTCCGCCGGCTGATGGAACCGGACATGTGGAGCGGCTGGGGCATCCGCACCCTCTCCTCCGACCACCCGGCCTATAATCCCCACTCCTACCAGAACGGCTCGGTCTGGCCGCATGACAACGGCCTGATCGCCGTGGGTTTCCGGCGCTACGGCTTCGCCGCCGAGGCGGCCCGCATCGCCCGCGACATCAGCGGGGCGGCCGGCTATTTCACCCTCCACCAGATGCCCGAACTCTATTCGGGCCTGCAGCGTGACGGGACCAATTTCCCGGTGCAGTACCTGGGGGCCAACACGCCCCAGGCCTGGGCGGCGGGCTCGTGCTTCACCTTCCTGCAGATGATCCTGGGCTTCGCGCCGGACGCCCCGGCCGGCAAGCTCTACCTGGACCCCGAGCTTCCAGACTGGCTCGCGGACCTGACTTTGATGGACCTGAAGCTGGGCGCCCAGAGCTTCGACCTGCGCTTCTACCGCGACGGCGCGGCCACGCGCCTCGAGGTGCTCAAGGGCGACCCCACCGCCGTCGTCCTGCAGCCCTACGCCACCGGGCCGGATCGATGGGTGTAGGGAGGCGGCCCCGGCCCCCTCCACCGCTTCGCGGTCCCCCCTCCCCCAAGGGGGGAGGAGAGAATAAACAAGCAAACACGCTCTCTTCCCCCCCTGGGGGAAGTACCGGCGAAGCCGGGGAAGGGGGCTCCAACGGCGCACTCCCCCCTTGCCACGCACGCCCGCGAAGCTAGGGTGAGGCCATGCCGAAGGATGAAACCTTGCCTGAAGAGCCGCTCGCCCGGTGGGACGACGAGGGCGGGGCCGAGCCCGACGGGCCCCAGGCGCGGGCCCCGGAGCGCGAGGGGGCGTCGCCCGCCGGACCGCCCAGCGCGAGCGAATGGGCCGAGATGCGCACCCGGGTGATCGCCCTGGAAAACCTGGTCATCGCCCTTTTGGCCACCGCCTCGGAGAGCCAACGCGCCCTGGCCCGCAAGATGGCCGACTACATCGCGCCGCGGCCGGGCTTCACCAACCACCGCCTGACTGTCCACGCCGCGCACCGCATGAGCGACCTCATCGGCCGGGCCGAACGGTTCGAGGACTAGAGGCGGGGCGCGGTTTATGGGCGCGGCCGTCGAAGCGGTGATCTGGGATTTCGGGGGGGTGTTCACCACCTCGCCGTTCGAAGCGTTCAACGCTTACGAAGCGCGGCTGGGCCTGCCCAGGGATCTCATCCGGCGGGTCAACGCCGCCAATCCGGACGCCAACGCCTGGGCCCGGTTCGAGCGGGGCGACACCGACGCGAGCGGCTTCGACCGGCTCTTCCTGGCGGAATCCGCGGCCCTGGGCCACCCGGTGCGGGGGGCCGACGTCCTGCCGCTGCTGGCCGGCGAGGTGCGGCCCCGGATGGTCGAGGCGCTGAAGGCCTGCAAGCGGCGCTTCAAGGTCGGCTGCATCACCAACAATATGGCGAACGCCTCCACGCCCGCCGCCGATTCGCGCGCCGGCGAGATCATGGGCCTGTTCGACGCCGTCATCGAAAGCTCCAAGGCGGGGGTGCGGAAGCCGGACCCGGCGATCTATGCGATGATGTGCGAGGCCCTGGGCGTCGAGCCGGGGGCCTGCGTCTATCTCGACGACCTGGGGATCAACTGCAAGCCGGCCGCCGCCCTGGGGATGAGGGCGATCAAGCTTGTGAGCGAAGGCCAGGCCCTGGCCGAGCTGGAGCGCGCGACGGGGCTTTCCTTCGCTCGCGCGCCGGCGGCCGCGGCATGACCCGCCCGGCGAGGATCGGCGCCGCGGCGGCCCTGGGGGGGCTTCCGGCCTGGTCGGCGACCGAGGGGCGGGACGCCATCACCCGGACCTTCCGCTTCAAGGATTTCAACGCCGCCTTCGGCTGGATGACCCGCGTCGCCCTGGCCGCCGAAAAGCTCGACCACCATCCCGAATGGTTCAATGTCTACAACCGCGTGGAGGTCACCCTGGCCACCCACGACGCCGACGGGGTGACCGACCTGGACGTCACCCTGGCCAAGATCATGGACGCGGCGGCGACCGCTTCAACCCCGGAGACCCCATGACTGTCACCCGAGGCGTCCGCGTGGCCGGCAAGAAGGCCTTCATCACCGGGGCGGCCCAGGGCCTGGGCGCGGCGGCCGCCCGGCGCTTGGCGCAGGAAGGCGCGACGGTGGCCCTGGCCGACATCAACATCGACGGCGCGCGGCGCGTGGCGGCGGAGATCGACGCGGCCTGGGGGGAGGGGACCGCCTTCGCCTTCCCCCTCGACGTCACCAAGGAAGCCGAGTGGACCTACGCCCTGGAGGAGGCCGACGCGGCCATGGGCGGGATCTCGGTGCTGGTCAACAACGCCGGCATCTCGCGCGGGGGCAACATCGAGCAGCTTTCCCTCGACGATTGGAAGCTGGTGATGAGCGTCAATGTCGATTCGGTGTTCCTGGGAACCAAGCACGCCCTGAAATATTTGCGCGCCAACGAGCCCGGCTCGATCATCAACCTCTCCTCGATCGCCGGCCTGATCGCCGCCCATAATTCGCCGGCCTACAACGCCTCCAAGGCGGCGGTCTGGCTGCTGTCCAAGGGGATCGCCCTGCACTGCGCCAAACAGGGCCTGGACGTCCGCTCCAACTCCATCCACCCGACCTTCATCGACACCCCGATCCTCGACCCCCTGCGCCAGATGTTCGGCAAACAGGAGGCCGACGCCAAGCTCGCCCGCCAGATCCCGCTGGGCCACATCGGCGAACCCGCCGACATCGCCAACGCCGTGCTCTACTTGGCGTCGGACGAGAGCAAGTTCATGACCGGGGCGGAGATGAAGCTCGACGGGGGGATATCGGCGATGTGAGGGGGGCGCGGTTCAGGCCGCCGGCGCCCGCCGCAGATAGGCGAGGAACAGCGCGGCGAAGACGAGGTCGCCGCCAGCCAGCAAAGGCAGGCGCCAGGAAATCTCGCCCGCCAGCCACGGCGCCGCGGCGCTGACCACGGCCACCAGCTTGCCGCCAATCCCCAGGGGGATGTAGGGCCGGTATCGGGTCGGATCCATGGCTACCCGGGCATAGGCATAGCCGAAGAGGAGGATCAGGCCGCCGGCCAGATCGATCAGGACCAGGTTCGTCCCGGCGATGGGGTCGAGCCCGAGCAGCGGCGCCAGCCACGGCCGCAGGAACAGCAGGCCGATCCCGACGGCGACATTGAACGCGGCGGCGACGCCGAAGAGCCAGGGCGCGCTCGAGGCCGCGGAGGTTCGTCTTTGGGGCTGGCTCATATCAAATATGGCGATCCTAACCTTTCATAGGTGGGCTCGATCACCCGACGCAAGCCGGATCGGCCGTGGCCTGTGACAGGGCCGCCTCGCCGGCCTAAGAAGGCTTCCCGAAGGGCGAAATCGCATGAACATCTTCATCACCGGCGCATCGGGCTTCGTGGGCGGCGCTTTCGTGCGCGCCGGCGCGGATCGCCATGCCTTTTCAGCCATGTCGCGGTCCGAGGCGACCGACGCGAAGATCCGCGCGGCCGGCGCGGCGCCGGTCCGCTGCTCCCTGGACGATGTGGCCGCCGAGCATCTGGGCGGCGCGGAGGCGGTGGTGCATTGCGCGGCCTATGTCGAGGAATGGGGGCCGTGGCGCGACTATTGGCGGGTCAACGTCGAGGGGACCGCGCGCATGCTCGCGGCGGCCAAGGCGGCCGGGGTGAAGCGCTTCGTGCATATCGGGACCGAGGCCGCCCTGTTTTACGGCCAGCCCTTGCGCGAGGTGGACGAGACCTATCCACTGGCGCTCTCCTCGCCGTTTCCCTATTCGCGCACCAAGGCCCATGCGGAACAGCGCGTGCGGGCGGCCAATGATCCGGCCGTCGGCTTCGAGACCATCGTCGTGCGCCCGCGCTTCGTCTGGGGCCCCGGCGACGAGACGATCCTGCCGACCGTGCGGGCGATGGCGGGGGAGGGGCGGTTCGCCTGGATCGACGGGGGCCGGGCCCTGACCTCGACCACCTATATCGGCAACCTTTGCCACGCGATCGAGCTGGCGCTGACCCGGGGGCGCGGCGGCGAGGCCTATTTCGTGCTCGACGGCGAGCCCGTGGTCTTCCGAGACATGGTGACCCGAATGGCGTCGGCCGCGGGTTTCTCCCTGCCCGATCGCGAGGTCCCCGGCTGGCTGGCCCGCGCGATCGCTTATGCGGGCGAGAAGGCCTGGCGCGCCTTGCCGCTGAAGGGCCGCCCGCCCCTGACGCGGTTCACCGCCAACATCATGTCCCGCGACTGCACCCTGGTGGACGCCAAGGCGCGGCGCGACATGGGCTACCAGCCGCCGTTCACCCTCGAAGCGGGGCTCGAGGCGCTGGCGGCGGCGCGCTGACGGCAAGGTTTGAGTGACTTGAGAGGACGCCATTTCTTTGAGCAGAGTCAGATCGAGTTGACGCCCCCATTCCCGCTCTTCCCCGCGAAAGCGCGACGGCATGGACACATCTCCCATTTGGTGTGGGCGTGCTTTGGAAGGTCGGCCAGGGAACACCTCTCCCGAAGGGAGAGGGAGGGGCCCGCGCCCGCTTGGGCGTGGGAGGGTGAGGGGTTACCCGCTATCCGATTGAGCCGCCGGTGTGCGCCAAGGCGCTGAAACATGGAGTGAAATCCCCCGGCGCCGCAACCCCTCACCCTCCCATGGCTTCGCCATGGGCCCCTCCCTCTCCCTCTGGGAGAGGTGTTTAATATTGTAGGCCTGTGCTGCTTCAACGCGGCGACATTTCCGCACCGGGGTACGCCGTCGGAGAGGCGACCATGGACATCCTCGAACGCCTGAAGGCCAGTCCGCAGCCCCTGGCCAAGCATCTCGGGATCGAGCTGATCGAGGCGTCGCCCGAGCGGGTGGTCGCGCGGCTGACCGTCACCGAGGCGCTGTGCACCGTCGGCAGAATCCTGCACGGCGGGGCGGTCATGGCCCTAGCCGACAGCGTCGGCGCGACCGGGGCGTTCCTCAATCTGCCGCGGGGCGCGCAAACCACCACCATCGAGAGCAAGGCCAATTTTCTGAAGGCCGCGCCGGTCGGGACGACGGTGACCGCCACCGCGACGCCGGTCCATGTCGGCCGGCGCTCCTCGGTGTGGCAGACCAGGGTCACCGATCCGGCGGGCAAGCTCGTGGCCCTGGTCACCCAGACGCAACTGATAGTCTGACCGGCGCGCCAGCCGCGAGCTTATCGCCGCAGGACCGCGATGTCGCCGGCCGAGGGCGCGCGGCCGTCGCGGTCCTTGATCAGGCCGCGCAGGTCGGCGTCGATCTCCCGGCGCTGGGAGGGCTGGAAGACCGGATAGCGGAAACCGCGCGGGCTGGCCGACGAACTCACCTGCCGCGCGTCGGCCGCGATGAAATAGCCCTGGAACGCGCCGGCGACGGCCTGTCCGCTCATCAGATGGATGGCTTCCAGTTGGGCGGCGCAGTCGTCGAGCGTCGCGACGTCCCGGGCCAGGGCCACGAACCGGCGCACGGCCCCGGGCGCGGCGACGTCCCGCCAGCAGACCCCCGGCGCCGCGGGGGCGCCCGGGCCGTCGCAGGCGCCCAGGAGGAGGGCGCCCAGCGCGAGGGCCGGCAGGGCCACGGCGCGGCCGGGCCCACGATCCTTGGTCGGTGTCATGGGCCTTGCTTACATGAAACACGAAGTTCGCGAAGGACACGAAGGCAGGCGCGAAGAGCCTTCCATAGCCTCCTTGGTGGCCTTCGCCCTTCGCGACCGTTGAACACCCCTTGGCGCGGCGGGAACCCCTCAATCAGCGAGCGCTTTCTATAGGTGCCCCCCGCGAATCTGAAAAAAGGAAAGCCCATGCTGGAAAAGATTCCCGCCCCGATCGGCCATGTGCTCGAAAGCGTGAGGGCCGGCATGGACAAACTGGTCTGGGCTCTGCCGGCCGTCGAGGTGCCCGAGACGATCGTGGTGGAGAGCGCCGCCTTCGTGGAAGACGGCGTCATGCCCGCCCTCTTCACCGCCGATGGGGAGGGGGTTTCGCCGCCGCTGGCGTGGCGGGGCGTCCCGGCCGGCGCCGCGGCGCTGATCCTGGTGGTGGAGGACGCCGACAGCCCGACCCCGGCGCCGTTCGTCCATGCGCTCGCCTATGGTTTTTCGCCCGAGGACCAGGCCCTGGCCGCCGGGGCGCTGGACGGCGCCCCCGGCGACGCGGCCCACCCGGCCATGGGCAAGAACACCTACGGCAAGGCGCGCTACCTGCCGCCCGACCCGCCGACCGGCCACGGCCCCCATCGCTATGCCTTCCAGCTCTACGCCCTGGACCGCGAGCCGGGCCTGCCGGCGGAGGCGAGCAAACACGCGGTGATCGAAGCCCTGAAGGGCCACGTCGTCGCTCGCGGGCGCCTGGTCGGGATTTATGAGCGGCCGGGCTGAGGGGCCCGCGGGCCGGGCCACGCCGGCCAGGGCCCTGGCGACCATCGGGTATGAATCCGCCACCCTGGACCAGGTCATCGGCCGGCTCAGGGGCGCGGGGGTCGAGATCGTCATCGACGTGCGCGCCATCGCCGCCTCGCGCCGGCCGGGGTTCTCCAAGACCATGCTCGCCGCCAGCCTGGCGGCCGCCGGCGTGGACTATCTGCATCTGCGCGCCCTGGGTACGCCCAAGCTCGGGCGCGAAGCGGCGCGGGCCGGGCGGATCGGCGAGATGCGGGCGATCTTCGATGCCCATTTGGAAGAGCCGGAGGCGCAGGCGCAACTCGCGAGGGCCGCCGAGGTCGCGGCGGCCCGTTCGGTCGCGCTCCTTTGCTACGAAGCCGACGCCGCCCGCTGCCACCGCGCCATCCTCGCCGATCGGATCGGCCGGGAGATCGGGCGCGCGGTGGTCGATCTGTGAGGGCGACGGGCGACCCCCAACAGGAGGTGACAGATGCGCCCATCGGTCGCTGGCGGTCGACGGTAAATTTCCAGGCAATGCGGCAGTCCCGCGCCCCCTCCACCACTTCGTGGTCCCCCTCCCTCGCGAAGACTATGAGATGCACACATCTCGCTCGCGGTCACCCTCTCCCCGCGAAGAGCGGGGAGAGGGTTCTTTGGGTGGTCGCCGAATGTGTGCATCCCCTAGCTCGCGAAGAGGCGGGGGAGGATTGATTTTCTCTCTATCCTCCGTGGCGAAGCGGGGGGAGAGGCGGCGCCCGCTTGCGCCGTGGCGGAGGGGCCGGGGCATCGGGTCCGCCCCATTGGCGCCATGCTTGGGGGCGATGGCCCCGCCCGCGGGGCGAAGGCGGGGTTTCCTTGAAGCGGGGAGGCCGCGCCGGTAGGATCGCCCGCGGCGCCGGCCAAGAGGATAGCTGAACACTCCATGGCGAAAATCACATTGGTGGATGACGACGAGAACATCGTCGCCTCGGTCTCCCTGGCGCTGGAAAGCCACGGCCATGCGGTCAAGGCCTATTACGACGGCGCCGCGGGGCTGGCGGCGCTGGAGAGCGATCCGCCGGATCTGGCCATACTGGACGTGAAGATGCCGCGCATGGACGGGATGGAGGTCTTGCGGCGCCTGCGCCAGACCACCCTGCTGCCGGTGATCATCCTGACCTCCAAGGACGAGGAGATCGACGAGATCCTCGGCTTCAACCTGGGGGCCGACGACTATATCCACAAGCCGTTCAGCCAGCGCCTGCTGATCGAGCGGGTGAAAGCGGTCCTGCGGCGCGCCAGCCCCGAGGAGGACGAGGCCGGCGGCCCGGCCGGAGGCCTCCCTTCCGCTTCCAAGGCGATCCGGCGCGGGCGCCTGACCCTCGATCCGGCCCGGCACGACTGCCTGTGGGACGGCAAGGCG
>JBBQGZ010000026.1:0-25421 GCA_038323535.1 Caulobacterales bacterium | reverse complement strand
GAACGCCTCGGCCAAGCTCAACTGTCCCGCCGCCATCCCATCCTCCCAGGAGAATCAACCTCCCCAGAGAATCACGACCCGACCCCGCCCGCATCAGCTTTTCGCAGAGGCCTCCAAAGGGAGAGGGAGGGGCCCATGGCGCAGCCATGGGAGGGTGAGGGGTTACGCGGCCGGGGGATTTTCGTCCAAGAGGCCGCCGCCTCACCCCCTTCCCCTTTTCCGTCATCGCCGGGCACCGCCGCCCTCGCTAGAATCCTATGCGATCATGGCGTGGGGCTTGGCGAGCATCGGCCCAGGGTCGGCCCTCGCCGCCCCCGGGTGGATCGCCTCTCCGGCCGAACCTGCCAGGCCCGCCGCCGCCGCGATGAAGCGGTGGGTGAGTGCGGCGGAAGGGCTCTTCGAATCGACGACGATCGTCCCGCCGTGACCGTCGCTGCTGGCGGTGAAGGTCGATGACAGATAGTTTCCGGCGAGCTTGATGTGGGCTGTGTGGGTCCCGTCGGTGACGGTGAGCGTCCCGTCGGCGGCCGTGCCGCTGAAGCTCGCTTCCCCCGCGCCGACGAAGCCGATGTCACGAAGATCCAGAGAGCTTGCCCCCGTGGTGGAAAACCCGGAGACCGTTCCGATGTAGGCCTGCGACCGCGCGAGCACGAGGCCGCCGATCGCCGGGGAGAAACTCACGTTCCCGGTGAAGGCGGCTTCGAAATCCAAGGTTCCGCCGTCGATCGTCGCGGCGCCCGCGCCGCTGACCGCGGAGGTGAACTTCAAGGTCCCGCCGGCGACGCTGATCGTGCCGGTGTTGGTCACCTTCAGATCAATCCGGCTCACCCCCGAGCCGCCGGTCTTGGCCAGGGTCCCGGCGTTGGTGAACGTCGATGCCGGGGCGCCCCTGTCGATGCCGGCGTCGTCGGTGATGTCGTATTGACCGCCGACCCCATTGATGAAAAACGCCGTCGCCGGCCCGGTGTCGCCCACCGTGAGCTGGCCGATCTCGCTCACCACGCCGGTGTTGATCATCGTTACGGACCCGAAGATTCCCAGTCCATTTATGCTGGTGGCGCCCTCCAGAGCAATCGTTCCACTGCCGTCCACGCGTGAGACGGCAGTAAAGCTGGCTGTTCCGGAAAGCGTGAGGGTAAATCCGTTGGGGTTCACGTCGCTGTTGGCGAAATCGGTGAAGGCGCTGGCGTAGGTCAAGTTCTCGTTGAGGGTCACCACGGAGTTCGCCAGGAACCAGCTCGCGGTCGCCAGGCGCGCGCCCGGGTTCAGCACCAGCGTCTGACCCGTGCAGTTGAGCGAGCCCGCGCCGGTCACCGAACCGGCGAAAGTCGAATCCGCGGTGACACGATTATCAAGGGTCAAGGTTCCACCCGCGTTCACGGAAATCGTCGTCCCCCTGGCCTGGGAAACGCCGCCCCGGATGTCGACGCGGCCGTTCACCGTCACCGCCGCGCCATGGGAGAGGCTGACGTTGGCCGTCCAATGGGTGCGTTTCCCCGAGAGGTCTTCGTTGAAATCCGCGGTCCCGCCGGATAGCGCCAGAGTTCCGCGCTTGCCATGAATCGACCCGGCCAGGGTCGAAGTCCCGGTGAGGGTCAGGGTGCGACCCGCGCGGATGTTGAGCCTCGTCCCGGACCCGTCCACGAAGGTCTTGGCGTAGGTCAGGTTCTCCCTGAGCGAGGTCTTCGCGCCGCCGCTGATCGACCAGTTGGCGACCCCCAGGCTCGCGCCGCTGTTGAGGGACTGCGTACCGCCGGCGAAATCGAGCGTTCCCGATCCGGTCACCCTGCCGGCGAGGGTCGAATTGGCGCCGGAAAGGCTCAGGGTGTGGTCGCCGTCCAGGGTCAGAATCGCCCCGGCCGCCAGCGTCATGCCTCCCTGGACCAGCGTCGTGCCCGCGCCGGTCTGCTTGACCTTGGAGGTGAAGGTCGCCGCGCCGGTTACGGTCAGGATTCCCATCCCCGAAATCTTGCCGCCGCTCTGGTCGAAGCGGGCGATCGTCGCGGACGCCGTTCCGAAGGCCAGAGTACCGCCCGAAACGGTCAGCAGATTGGCGAAACTGGCCGACGAAGCAATGCCGAGGAAACCGCCCGAGACAACAAAGTCGTCGGCGCCCACGGTGAGACTGTGCACGCTGTCCACGCCAATGCTGTGCGTGACCGTGTGCAGGTCCGTCGTGTCGATCGCCACGTCGTCCGACGCGCCCGGAAGGCGCGCCGGGCTCCAGTCGGCGGTGTTGCTCCAATCGCCGTCGGCATCCACGTTCCAGACGATGGTGGGCGTTGGCATGAGTATCCTCCCTCTCACTGATCCTTGAACGCGGTTTTCCCGACAATCAACCCGCCCGCCTGACCGGCAACCGCCGCATGAGCATCCGCCACGCCTCGCCGCTCTCCTCCAGGCGCAGCAGGCGCGCGGCGGCGAAATAGGCGGCGACGCCGGCGCCGATGGCGGTGAAGAGGCCCGCCGCGCGCAGGACGCTGTCGTGGACGCTGGCCTCGACGAGGTGATCGACCCCCCAGGCGGCCCCGGCGCTCAAGGCCGCCGCCGCCAGGCACCGGGCCAGGAACAGGGCCCACTGGCGCGCATCGCCGATCTCGACCCGCTTGCCGAGCGCCGCCATCAACTGGGCGAAATTGACCAGGGCGACGATCGAGGTGATCAGGGCCAGGCCCGCGTGCCCCAGGCCCAGGACCCGGGCGTTGAGCAGGTTCAGGGCCAGGTTGAGGCCGATCCCGATCAGGCTGATCCTCAGGGGCGTGCGGGGCGCGCCCAGGGCGTAGAAGCAGGGGACCAGCACCTTGATCGCGGCGTAGCCGGCGAGGCCCACGGCGTAGGCCTGCAGAGCCAGGGCGGTCTGCTGCGTATCGTGGGCGCTGAACCGGCCGTGCTGGTAGATCAGGGCGATGATCGGCTGGGCCAGGGCGGCGAGGCCCGCGGCGGCCGGCAGGCTGAGGAACCACACCAGGCGCAGGGAATCGCGCGCCGTGCGGCCGAAACCCGCCATGTCGCTCCGCGCGAAGGCCCGCGCCACCGCCGGCAGGGTGGCGATGGCCAGCGACACACCGAAGAGGCCGATGGGGAACTGCATCAGGCGAAAGGCGCAGGCCAGCCACGATCGGCCGCCGTCGATGCCCGAGGCGAACATGCCGTTGACCAGCACATTGACCTGGACCGCCGCCCCGGCGATCAGACTGGGCCACATCAGCTGCCACAGTTCGCGAAGGCGCGGGTCCCTCAGCGCCAGGCGCCAGCGGAAGCGGAACCCCAGGCGCATCAGCGAGGGGAGCTGGACCCCCAGCTGCGCCACGCCACCCAGCATCACCCCCAGGCTGACCCCGTAGAGCGCCCGCTCGGTGAACACCGGATGGGCGGGGTGGGCGCGCGCGGAAGGGTCGAAGGCATAGGCCAGGGCCACCCCGGCGATGACCGAGACCAGGTTGAACACCGTCGAGGCCGAGGCCGGGACGCCGAACACGAACCGCGCGTTGAGCATCCCCATCACGGCGGCGGCGAGGGAGACGAACAGGATGAAGGGGAAGAGGATGCGGGTGAGCTGCACGGCCAGCTCGAACTTCCCCGGCACGGTGTGGAAGCCGAAGTTGGTGACCTGGACCAGCAGGGGGGCGGCGGCCACGCCGGCCACGCACAGCAGGCCCAGGAAGAACAGCATGGCGCTGAGGATGAGGTTGGCCAGGGCCCAGGCGGGCGCCGGCCCCTCCTTGTCCCAGGCCCGGGTGAAGAGGGTGGTGAAGGCCACCGACAGGGCGCCCTCGGCGAAGAGGTCGCGCAACAGATTGGGGATCTGGAAGGCGGCCAGATAGACGTCGAGCAGCTTGCCCGCGCCGAACATGGCGGCGAAGGTGAGCTCGCGCACCAGGCCCAGGGCCCGCGAGGCGATCACCGCCAGCCCCACGATCCCGGCGGCGCGGCGCGTGCTGGGCTCGGGGGCGATCTCGCTCATCGCCGCCAGTGTCCGGGGCTTCGCGATCCCGCGCAAGGCGCCGGAGGGCGGACGTCTCGTCCGCCTCTCTGCCGAGGCTAAAAAAGTCGCGGGCGGGACGCCCGCGCTCCTAAGGGTGCGCGCCTTTCCCTACGCCAATGCGGCGAAAGGTCCGGCGTGATGCATCGGCGCGTTTCCAGGCGCCGCGAGCCAGCCCATGCCGCCGAGGCGGCTCGGCGCCCCGGCCGCCAGGTCGCTCCCCGCTCCGCCGCCGGGACCCAGCGCGGCGGCGAAGCTCGCCAGGGCCACCGCCTTGGCCGCCGGCGTCGCGGGCGCGGGCGAGAGGTCGGTGGTGACGACCGTCAGGCCGGTGGCGGAGTCGGGGTCGACGAAGAGGTGGCCGGAATAGTCGGCGCCCCGCAGGACGAGAGTTTGTCGCGCTCCCCCCGTCCCGAAAAGCACCAGCCGGCCGCCGATCCGCGGGTCGGCGTTCGGAACATATTTTTCCCGGCGAAAATCCACGTACGGAAGATCGTCCATCCTGACGGTGTCGCCCCGCCCGAACCCCAATAAGGTTTCGGTCGCCTGGTCGGCGACGGCGAACGAGATCAAGGCGGCGCCGCTGGAGCTAAGATCGATGGTCGGCAGACTGAAAGAGACGAATTTGTGGATGCCTGAAAGATCGAGCGTCTGTTCGCCGCCGCCGAGCTTCAAGGTGTCGCCGGCCTTGGTCGCGAAGGTGGCGCCGGTGAAGTCCGCATCGCCGAAGAGGTTGAAGCTGAGATCTCCCGACAGCAGCCCATGGAAGTCGAGGTTCGAGGCGTCGACGGTGACGGCGGCGCCACGGTCGCTGATCAGACCGGCGCCCTGGAGCCGGGTGAGACCGACGTTCCCCACGCCGGTCACGTCCAGCACCGCGCCCGCCCCGACGGTCACCGACCGCGCGTCGCTGAACATGTCGACGAAGGCGAGGGTGTGGATGTGGTCGGCCGCGGCCTTCACCCTACCGCCGTCGACGAAGAGGTCGAAGCCGGAAGAGGGCGGGTCGAAGGTGGCGCCGTCGATGACGATGGTCCCGCTGACCGCCGCCGATCCCAGGTGGATGGCGGCATTGGCCTCGGCCGTGAGGGTCCCGCTCAGGCGGACGACGTGGCCGTTCGCATCGAGGCTCGAGGCGCCGGCGAAATCGATCGGATTGAACAGGCGGGCGTCCTCGTAGAACCGGAGCCCGCCGTCGCCCAGGGTGATCTCGCCCGCGTTCCGCGCCAGCTTCACGGCCGACCTGCTGGCCAGTTTCAAGGTGGCGAACTGGCTCACGGTCAAATCGAACGCCGGTGTCCGCCCCAGGAAATAGCGGCCGAGGAGCTGCACCGCGCCGCCGAAACCCGCCGCGCCGAAGGCCAGGGTGGCCGGATGGCCCGCGTCCGAGACGAGCTTGCAGTCGCCGGTCAGGGTGAAGGTCGCACCGGCCGCCGCGGCGAAGGTCAGGTCGCCGCTCGCATGGACGAAGGCGCCTTCGCTGAAGCCGGAAAGGGCCGCCAGCGTGCCGCCGCTGAACTCCAGGCGCGGCGCGCCGAGCGCCGAGGCGCCGCCGAGTTCGAGGGCGCCGCCAGAGAGGTGGTAGACTGGAAGATTGTTCTGGCCATCCAGGATGACCGTTCCCGATTTCTGGACGAACCGGCCCGTCAAAGTCAGGCCGCCGGACGCCGATTCGTTAAGCACGCCGCTGGGCGCATTGAACAGGATTCTGTCGGCGGCGGCGGGCGCGTTCAGCGCGCAGATGAACGATCGCTGGCCCGCGAAACGGGCTGTATCGCCCGCCGCCGGAACGCCGTCGCTCCAGCGCGAGGGGTTGAACCAGGTCCCGTTCCTGCCGTTCCAGCGCGTCGTCGTCATGACCGCCCCAACAGCGTACGACGCTGTATCTGCATCATGTTTCCAAGCGAGCGTCAACGGACGCTCAGTGGCCCTTCCATCGCGGGGGGCGCTTCTGGGCGAACGCCAGAGGGCCTTCGACGAAATCCTCCGACGCATAGAGGGCGGCCACCGCCTCATAGCGGTTCTGGCCCTTGATCGCCGCTTCGAGCGACGGCTCGTCCAGGCCGCGCATCACCGCGGCCTTGGAGGCGCGGATGGACATCGGCCCGCACTCGCAAATCAAGCCGGCCCAGCGCCGCGCCGCCGCCATCAGGTCGCCCGGCGCCGTGACCTCGTTGACGAAACCCAGCGCCTCGCCTTCCCGCGCCGGGACCCGCCGCCCGGTGAGGATCATGCCCATGGCCCGCTTGACCCCGATCGCGCGCGGCAAGCGGTGCAGGCCGCCGGCCAGGGCGGCCAGGCCCACCCTGGGCTCGGGCAGGGCGAAGACCGCGGCTTCCGAGGCGACGATCAGGTCGCAGGCTAGCGCGATCTCGAAGCCGCCGCCCATGGCCACGCCGTTCACCGCCGCGATCAGGGGCTTGGTCAGGTCGAACCGCGAGGTCAGCCCCGCGAAGCCGGACGGCGGCGCGCGCATCTCTCCGCCGCCGGCCTGCCATTTGAGGTCATTGCCGGCCGAAAACGCCCGCTCCCCCGTCCCGGTGATGATCCCCACCCACTGCTCCGGATCGGCCGCGAAGGCGTTCAGCGCCGCGTCCATCTCGAAATGCATGGGCGAATGCAGCGCGTTCATCACCTCCGGCCGATTGAGGGTGATGAGGGTGACCGGCCCGTCGCGCCGGGCGGTGATGAACTGGTAGGCCATGGGGGTTTCTCCTTCTTTTTCAACCACCTTCTTCCTCCTGCCCCGCTTCAAAACACCTCTCTCAGAGGGAGAGGGAGGGGCCCGCGCCCTCTGTGGGGGCGTGGGAGGGTGAGGGGTTACCCCCTATCCGATTGAACCGCCGGCTTGCGTCAAGATGCTGAAACATGGAGTGAAATCCCCCGGCACCGCAATCCCTCACCCTCCCATGGCTTCGCCATGGGCCCCTCCCTCTCCCTTCGGGAGAGATGTTCATGGGCGCGCCTGAACGATGTGTGTATCCCCTACCCCCGCTTCGCGGTGGAGGAGGAGTCCCGCCTTGAACCGCTTCCAGTTCTCCACATAGTGCGCGGCCCCGGCGGCGAGGCCGGCGGCTTGGTCGGGGGTGAGGGTGCGGATCACCCGGCCGGGCGCGCCGACGACCATGGACAGGTCGGGAATGTCCTTGTTCTCGGTGATCAGGGCGCCCGCCCCGATCAGGCAGCCTCGCCCGATCCGCGCCCCGCCCAGGATGATCGCGCCGATGCCGATCAGGCTCCCGTCGCCGACCGTGCAGCCGTGCATCATCGCCATGTGGCCGACGGTGACATTGTCGCCGATCTCGAGCGGCTGGCCGGGGTCGCTGTGTAGGACGCAATTGTCCTGGACGTTCGAATTCTCGCCCACGGTGATCGGGTCGTTGTCGCCGCGCAGCACGGCGCCGAACCAGACGCTGGCGTTTCTCTTGAGGACGACGTTCCCGACCACGACCGCCGTCGGCGCTATCCAGTATTCATCCGAAGGCGGCAGATTCGGCAAGACGCCGCCCAGGCGATAAACTGTCATCCGCCCACCCCCTATTCTTATGAACGTCGGTCGGTTAATCCCTCATAAACCAGATTAGGATGACTGTCGCCAAAGCGATTCGAGGACGGCGCGGCCCCTTTTTTGCGGAGACGTCGATGACCAAGCGAGCCCTGAAACGGACGGCGCGCGAGGGCGCGTTCGACGAGCGCCAGTTCGACGACGACGCCAAGGTGCGGCGCCTGCCCACGGCGCGCGGCTGGACGCCGATGCCGCACAACGACGATCGCGACCAGGGGTATCTCAAGACCATCCGGCCCCGGTCCCCCGGCCAGCAGGCGCTGATCGAGGCGATCGACGCGCGCGCCCTGGTCCTGGCCCTGGGCCCGGCCGGCAGCGGCAAGACGTATCTCGCCATCGCCAAGGCGGTCGAGGCGCTGGACGCGGGCAAGGTCGGGCGCATCGTCCTCTCCCGCCCGGCGGTGGAAGCCGGCGAGTCCCTCGGCTACCTGCCCGGAGAGCTGGAGGACAAGCTCGCCCCCTACCTTCGGCCCCTCTACGACGCGCTTTCCGACCGCCTGTCGATGAAGCGGGTCCGCGCCCTGATCGTCGAGGGCGCGATCGAGATCGCCCCGGTGGGGTTCATGCGCGGGCGGACCTTGAACAACGCCTTCGTGGTCATCGACGAGGCGCAGAACTGCACCTATGTCCAGCTCAAGATGCTGCTCACGCGCCTGGGCTGGAACTCGACCATGGTGGTCACCGGCGATCCGGGCCAGTCGGACCTGCTGCCGGAGCTCTCGGGCTTGGCCCGGGCCGCCGACCGCCTGGAGGCCCTCTCCAACGTCGCCGTCGTCCGCCTGGGCGACAGGGACATCGTCCGCCACCCCCTGGTCGCCGACATGCTGGGCGTCCTCTAGGCGCGCGGCGGCGATTGGCCTAAACCTCCGCCGGATCGCGGAGGACGCCATGACACGGTGGAAAATGCTGGCGCTCGGCGCTCTCGCGGCGGCCCTGGCCGGATGCGTGACCCGCACCCACCAGGAGAACGCCGCCCTGGTCATGCCCTGGCCCCACGCGCCGCAGGCGGCCCTGCTAGCCTTCGCCGAACCGAACGCGGACTACCCCTCCACCGGCGGCGACATCCTCAAGGGCGCCTCGCCGGCCGAGCAGGCCCGGGCCCGCGCCGCCGCCATCGCCTGGCCCCCCGCCCCGACCAAGCCCTGAACCGCCCGCCGGCGAAGGCCGTCCAGATCGTCGCCCGGGGACCGAGGGCGGAGGCCTGGGCGGCGTCGGAGGCGATCGACGCCGATCCTTATCTGCAAGGCGCGACCTATTCGATCATCGAGGAAGACGAGGCCGCCGGGGCCTGGCGCATCGACGCCTTCCCGATCTCGGAGGATGAGGCCGACGGCCTGCGCGCCGCCCTGGCCGGCGTCCCGGGTCTCATCGTCGTCACCCAGGCGCTGGCCGACGCCGACTGGCTGGCGATGGCGCTGTCGGGCCTTCCGCCGGTGCGGGCGGGGCGCTTCTTCGTCTTCGGCGTCCATGACCTCGGCCACGCGCCGGTGAACGCGGTAAAGCTGCGCATCGAGGCCGGCGCGGCGTTCGGCACCGGCCACCACGCGACCACCGTCCTTTGCCTGATCGCCTACGGCGCCCTTCTCCGGCGCGAGCGGTTTCCTAAGGTCCTCGACCTCGGGACCGGGACCGGCATCCTGGCCATCGCTGCGGCGCGGACCGGGAGCGGCGTCGCGGTGGGGACCGACATCGACGGGGTTTCGGTCCGCGTCGCGCGCGACAACGCCAAGGTCAATCGCGCCCGCGCCCGCTTCGTCGCCGCCGATGGCCTCGCCCACCCGGCGGTCCGCGGCGCGGCCCCCTATGACCTGGTGTTCGCCAACATCCTGGCCCGGCCGCTGGTCACCCTGGCGGGCGAGATCGGGCGCGCCTTGAAGCCCGGCGGCGCGGCGATCCTCTCCGGCCTCCTGCGCTCCCAGGCCCGCCCCGTTCTGGCCGCCTACCGCGCCCGCGGCTTTCGCCTGGAGCGCCGCCTGCGCCGCGACGCCTGGGCGACCCTTGTCCTGCGGCGCCGCGGCGGTCTAAACCCGGCGCCATGCGCCAGACCTTCGATGATGCGACCGATCCCGCCTTCGGGCGCGAGCACGCGCCCCTGATCCGCGAAGCCATGGCGCGCCAAGGCCTGGACGGCTTCCTCATCCCCCATGAGGACGAACACCAGAACGAGTACCTCCCCGCCGCCAACGACCGCCTGGCCTGGGCCACGGGGTTCACCGGCTCGGCCGGGGCGGCGGTGATCCTCAAGGACGCGGCGGCGATCTTCGTCGATGGGCGCTATACCCTCCAGGTGCGCGACCAGGTGGACGGCGGCGTCTTCGAGTTCCGCGATCTTGTCGAGGGCGGCGTGCCGGCCTATCTGCGGGAAGCGGCCAGGCCCGGCTGGTCGATCGGCTACGATCCGCGCCTGCACAGCCCCGACGCCCTGGCGCGCCTGGGCGAAGCCGCCACCAAGGCCGGCGCGGCGCTGAAAGCCGCCGACCCCAATCCCCTGGACGTGGCCTGGGGGGCGGCGCGGCCGGCCCAGCCGAGCGCGCCGGTCGTCCCCCATCCGCTGGATTATTCCGGCGAAGCCTCGGGGGCCAAGCGCGCCCGGCTGGGCGCCTTGCTCGCCCGCGACGGGGCCGAGGCGGCGGTGCTCACCTCGCCCGCCTCGATCGCCTGGCTGTTCAACATCCGCGGCGGAGACGTGATCCGCTCACCCCTGCCGCTGGCCCAGGCGATCCTCCACGCCGACGGGACCGCGCGCCTGTTCCTGGACCCCGCCAAGGTCACCGCAGACCTGCCGGCGTGGCTCGGCAATGAGGTGCGCCTGGAAACGCCGTCAAACCTGGACGGCGCCCTGGCCGAGTTTCGCGGTCGCCGGGTCATGATCGATCCGGCCCAGTCCTCGGACTGGTATTTCGAGGCGCTGAGGCGGGCAGGCGCCGAGCTCATTTCCGCCGCCGATCCCTGCGCCTTGCCCCGCGCGTGCAAGAATCCGGTCGAGGTCGAGGGCGGGCGCCGGGCCCACGCCCGCGACGGCGCCGCTCTCACACGCTTCCTGCACTGGGTCGACACCGAGGCGCGTCATTCCCTGCCCGACGAGACACAAATCGTCACCAAGCTGGAACAATTTCGCGACACGAACGACACGCTGAAGGACCTCTCCTTCGACACCATCGCTGGCGCGGGCCCGAACGGCGCCATCGTCCACTACCGCCCCACCCGCCGGCTCAGCCGGCGCGCCGAACCGGGCTCGCTGCTGCTGGTGGATTCCGGCGCCCAGTACCTGGACGGCACCACCGACGTCACCCGCACCCTGGCGATCGGCGAGCCGACATCGGAAATGAAACGCCATTTCACCCTGGTGCTGAAAGGCCACCTCGCGCTCGCCCGCGTCCGCTTCCCGGCCGGGACCACCGGTTCGGCCCTCGACGCCCTCGCCCGCGTCCCGCTCTGGGCCGCCGGCCTCGACTACGACCACGGCACCGGCCATGGCGTGGGATCCTACCTGGGTGTCCACGAAGGCCCGCAGCGAATCTCCAAGATTCCCAATGCGGTAGCCCTGGCCCCCGGCATGATCGTCTCCAACGAACCCGGGTTCTACAAGCAAGGCGCCTACGGCATCCGCATCGAAAACCTGCAGGTGGTGACCGAGCCCGCGCCGATTGCCGGCGGCGAGCGGCCGATGCTCGGCTTCGAAACCCTCACCCTCGCGCCGATCGACCGCGCCCTCGTGGCCCGCGACCTGCTGACGGATGAGGAACGCGCCCAGCTCGACGCCTATCACGCGCGAGTGCTGGAGGTGATCGGGCCGAAGGTTCCGGCGAACGTAGCCGCTTGGCTCGAAGGGGCTTGCGCCACGATTTAGAGCACGGTCAAGTCGTGACCATCGCCAGCCACTCGTCTTCCGAAATGACCTTCAACCCCAGCTCCGCCGCCGCCTTGAGCTTCGATCCCGCCCCCGGCCCGGCGACGACGATGTCGGTCTTCTTTGACACCGACGAGGAAACCTTGGCGCCCAGGCTCTCGGCCTGGGCCTTGGCTTCGTCGCGGGTCATGCGCTCCAGGGCGCCGGTGAAGACCACGGTCTTGCCGGCCACGGCGCTGTCGCTCCGGGCCTGGGCGGCGTCCTCGATGGTGAGCTCGGCGCCCAGGGCTTCGACCATGCGCCGGTTGTGGGCTTCCCCGAAGAAGGCCGCGCAGGCCTCGATCACCGCCGCGCCGACCTGATCGAGGGCGTCGAGTTCGGCCATGGCTTCGGGATCGCGCGCCGCGACCCTGTCCATGGCGCGGAGGAACGCCTTCGCGTCGCCGTAGCCGCGCGCCAGGACCAGGGCCGTCGCTTCGCCCACATGCCGGACGCCCAGGCCGTGGATGAAGCGCTCCAGGGGAATCGTCCGCCTCGCCTCGATCGCGGCGACCAGGTTGGCCACCGAGGTCTCCCCATGGCCTTCGCGCTCGCGAAGCTTGGCCAGGCGTTGGGAGTCGCGCGCCAAGCGGAAGATGTCGGCGGGCTCGGTGATCAGGCCTTCGTCCAGAAAGGCGCGCAGCTGCTTGTCGCCCAACCCCTCGATGTCGAAGGCCCGGCGCGAGACGAAGTGCTTCAGATGTTCGATGCGTTGGAAGGGACAGGCCAGTTCCCCGGTGCACCGCCGCACGACGGTCTCGGCCCCCGAGGCCGTGGTCTCCCGCGCCAGGGGCGTGTGGAGGGGGCATGGGCAGTGGGCGGGAAAGGCGAACGGCGCGGAGTCTGCCGGGCGGTCCTCCAAAACCACCGCCACGATCTGGGGGATCACGTCGCCGGCGCGCTGGAGAATGACGGTGTCGCCGATCCGCACGTCCTTGCGCGCGATCTCGTCGGCGTTGTGCAGGGTGGCGTTCTCCACCACCACGCCGCCGACGGTGACCGGCGCCAGCCTGGCCACCGGCGTCACCGCCCCGGTGCGGCCGACCTGGATGTCGATGGCTTTAAGCACCGTGCGGGCCTGCTGGGCCGGGAATTTGCGCGCCACCGCCCAGCGCGGCGAACGCGAGACGAACCCCAGCCGGCCCTGCCAGTCCAGGCGGTCGACCTTATAGACCACGCCGTCGATGTCGAAGGCGAGCTTGGGGCGCAGCCGCTCCAGCGCGGCGTAGGCGCCGAGCAGGCCCTCCACGCCCTCCACCCGCGTGGCCTGGGGCGTCACCTGGAACCCCCAGGCTTTGAAGGCTTCGAGCGCCTGCCATTGGCTCTCCGCGAACGGCTCGCTGGTCAAACCCCAGGCGTAGGCGAAGAAGCGCAGGGGACGCGCCGCGGTGATCGCCGCGTCGATCTGGCGCAGGGATCCGGCCGCCGCGTTGCGCGGGTTGGCGTAGGTGCGCTGGCCGGCCGCCGTCGCCGCGGCGTTGAGGGCGGCGAAGTCGTCGTGGCCGAGATAGACCTCGCCACGCACCTCGATGAGGCTCGGCCAGCCCTCGCCCGCCAGCCGGCGCGGAATCTCCGCAATGGTCCCGAGGTTCTCCGTGACGTCTTCGCCGACCCGCCCGTCGCCCCGGGTGGCGCGCTGGACGAAGACGCCGTCTTCGTAGCGCAGCGACGCCGACAGCCCGTCGATCTTGGGCTCGGCCGTGTAGGCGACCGCCGTTTCGCCCAGCCGCAGGAATCGCCGGACCTTGGCGTCGAACTCCACCGCGTCGGCGTCGGAAAAGGCGTTGTCGAGAGACAGCATGGCGACGCCGTGGCCGACCGGCGAAAACGCCCGCGCCCGCGCCGCCCCGACCCTCAAGGATGGCGAATTGTCCCGGACGAGGTGGGGGAAGCGCGCCTCGGTGGCGGCGTTGCGCTGCTTGAGGGCGTCGTAGTCGGCGTCGGAGATGCTGGGCGCGTCCTCCTGGAAATAGCGCAGGTCGTGGGCCGCGATGTCATCGGCCAGCCGAGCCAACTCGTCCGCCGCCTCGGCCTCGGTCAGTTCGGCCGGCGCGGGCGGGAAATTACCCTTAGGCATGGATCAAGGCGCGCGCCGCTGCGCGGGCGGCGTCGGTGATGCTGGCGCCCGAGAGCATGCGGGCGATCTCCTCTTCCCTTGCCGCCGGCGTCAACACCTCGACGACCGCCCGGACCGCGCCCCGCGAGCCGATCCGGCTCACGCGCCAGTGGGCGTCGGCGCGCGCCGCGACCTGAGGGCTATGGGTGACGACGAGAACCTGGGTTCCCGTCGCCAGGCGCTTGAGGCGCAGGCCCACGGCGTCGGCCACCGCCCCGCCGACGCCCTGATCCACCTCATCGAAGATCACCAGGGGCTGCGGATCGGTCCCGCGGCCGGCGAGGGACGCCTTGAGCGCCAGGGCGAAGCGGGCCAGTTCGCCGCCCGAGGCGATCGACCCCAGCCCTGAAAACGCCGCGCCCGGCAGGGTGGAGATCTCGAATTCGACGCGATCCATCCCCATCGGGCCGGCGCGCTCCTCGGCAAGCGGTTCGATGGCGACACGGAAACGCGCCTTGTCGAGCTTCAGCGGCGCGAGCTCCACCTGGACCGCGAGGGTCAGGCGATCCGCGGCCGCGCGGCGCACCGCGCTCAAGGCGCCCGCCGCCCCCAGATAGGCGTCACGCGCCGCCTGGGCGCGGGCGCGGGCGTCGGCCAGGGCGGCGTCGGCATCCTCCATGGCCAGCAATCGGGCCGCCATGCCGGCGCGGGCCCGTGGCAGATCGTTCACTGGAACACCGAATCTGCGGGCGACCGCGCGCAGGGCGAAGAGGCGCTCCTCGGCCTTTTCCAGGCGATCGGGCTCGACGTCGAAGGCCTCCGCCGCCGCGTCCAGGGCGCTCGCCACTTCGGTCGCCTCGATCAGCGCGCGGTCGAGGGCCCCGGCGGCGGCGGCCAATCGCGTGACCGCCACCGTCGCCGGGCCGCCGCCGGCTTGCAGGATCCGTTCGCGCGCCCGCTCCAGGGCGCGCAGGGCGTGAGCCAGATGGCTCGCGACGTTGGCCTCTCCCAGGTGATCGCGGGCGGCGGAGATGTCGGCCAGGGCCTGCCCGGCCGCCCCCAGGACGGCGCGCTCCTCCGCCAGGGCCTCTTCCTCACCCTCCCGCGGCGCCAGGCGGTCGAGTTCGGCGAGACGCAAGCAAAGCTCTTCGGTCTCCGACGCCGCCCTGGCCTGGCCGGCTTGCAGAGAGTCCGCCCGCTCCCGCGCGGCGCGCCAAAGGCTCCAGGCCTCATGGCAAAGCGTCAATTCCCGTTCGCGGCCGCCGAAGGCGTCGAGCAGAGGGCGATGGGTGCGGCTGTCCAGCAATCCCACGGCGTCGTGCTGGCCGTGGATCTCGATCAGCAGGGCGCCCAGGTCGCGAAGGACGCCCACGCCGGTCGCCTGATCGTTGACGAAGGCGCGGGTCCGGCCGTCGGCGGTCAGGGTCCGCCGCAGGACCAGATCCTCGTCGCGAGCGTAGCTAAGACCCTTGTCCTCCAGATACGCCCAGACGGGGTGATCCGGCGCCGGCGCGAAGATCGCCGTGGCGGCCCCCTGGGCCGCGCCGCGGCGCAGCAACCCCGCCTCGCCCCGCGCGCCCGCCGCCAGCCCCAGAGAGTCCAGGATGATGGACTTCCCCGTCCCGGTTTCGCCCGTCAGAACCGTCAAACCCGGCCCGAAAGACAGGTCGAGACTGTCTATGAGCACGATGTCGCGGATCCCCAGGCCGATCAGCATGGCCCGGACAATGGCGGAGAATCCGCCGGCGTCAAAGTCCGAGGATGCCGTGAAGAACGCCGGTTTTCTTCGGCTTGCCCTTGGCGGCGGGCTTGTCGGCCGGATCGGCCGAAGCCTGCGTCACATTCACCGCCGGCGGCGCGACGGTGGTTTCCTTATGGCGCCCGAAGGGTAGGAGGCGGGGCAGGCCGAGGCCCTGGGCGCCGGCCGGCGGCTCGGCGGGGCGCAGGCCCTTGGAGGTCAGCAGGCGGTAGGCGTCGCGGTACCAGATGTCTCCGGGGTAGTTGTAGCCCAGCACGGCGCCGTCCTTCACCGCTTCCTTGGCCAGGCCCAGGGTGAGGTTGGCCTCCACTAGGCGATAGAGCGCTTCGGGGGTATGCGACGTGGTCTGATAGCGATCGATGACGGTGCGGAAGCGGCCGATGGCGGCGATCGGATCGCCGGCCCGCAGATAATAGCGGCCAATGGTCATTTCCTTGCCGGCCAACTGATCGGACACCATGTCCAGCTTCAATCGAGAATCCGCGGCGTACTCGGTATTGGGATAGCGCTTGACCACGTCGCGCATGGCGGCCTGAGCGTTCTCGGTATAGGCTTGGTCGCGATTTACATCGACGATCTGTTCGAAATAGCAGATCGACTTTATATAATAGGCGTAGGCGGTCGACGGGTTGCCAGGATAGAGGGCGATGAACCTGTCGGCGTCGGCGATCGCCTCGGCGTAGCTGTTGGCTTCATAGTGCGCATAGGCGGTCATCAATATCGCTCGGCGCGACCACTCCGAATAGGGATGCTGACGCTCGACCTCTCGGAAATAATTGACCGCGTCATTCCATTGATGACGATCCAGCCGATCGGCGCCCACGGAAAACAGGAGCTCGACGGGTCGCTCTTCGTAGGCAAGCGTAGGCTTTTTCTTCTTGAGGACCGAGCATCCTGAGAGCGCGATGGCGGCGACAAGGGACAGGAGGACGACGGATCGGCCCCGGGAATTGGACAGCACCAACGGTAACCTCAAAGCATAGGCCTCGCGCCCCGCGCCAGGCGCACGGGTTCTACACCAGGGCGGGCAAGTCGCAAACGCTCAGACGGCCCGCGCCAGGGCGCCCGGCGCCGACGCGTAGCGCCAAGCTTCGGTCCTGCCCATCACGGCGCGGACCAGGGCGTTGTTCAGTTCGTGGCCGGCGTAAAGGCCCTCGTAACGCCCGATGATTGGCGCGCCCAGAAGATAGAGATCGCCGATGGCGTCCACGGCCTTGTGCCGGGCGAATTCGTCCGGGCGGCGCAGGCCCTCGGGATTCATCACCCTGCCCTGCTCGATCACCACCACATTGTCCAGGCTTCCGCCCCGCGCCAGCCCGGCCGCGCGCAGGGCCTGCACGTCGCCCAGGAAGCCGAAGGTGCGGCAATCGGCCAGTTCGCGGCGAAAGCTCGCCTCGTCGATGATCAGATCCACGCTCTGACGGCCGATCGCCGGCGTATCGAACAGGATCTCGAAGGCGACTTCGAATCGGTCGGCGGGCGCGAGCGATGCGCTCTTGTCGCCGTCGCCGACCGTCACGGGGGCCAGGATCTCGATGTAGCGGCGCACGGCATCCTGCCGCCGGCGTCCGGCTCGATCCAGGATACGCAGGAAAGGCGCGCAGGAACCGTCCATGATCGGCGTTTCGGGGCCGTCGAGCTCGACCAGGGCGTTGTCGACGCCGAGCGCCGCGAACGCCGCCATCAGGTGTTCGATGGTGGAGACCGTCACCCCGCCAGGGTTGCCGATCTGAGTCCCCAGGCGCGTGGAGCAGACTTGGTCGCCGCGGGCCGCGACCAGGCCGTGGGCGCCGTCTACATCGGTGCGAACAAAGCCGATACCCGACCCCGCGGACGCCGGATGGATCTCGCCGCGAACCGGTCGTCCGGTGTGGATGCCGACACCGGCGAACGTCGCCGATCCAGCCAGGGTATGCTGCAGATAGGGAGACACGCCGATCCTTCCGTCATGGCGCGACGGCGAATCGCGCATCGTCCCCCGACCAAGGCTCTAGGGGGGTTGCCGCCACCTCGCAAAGCAACTCGTGTTTCGCACTGTTTCCCTGCTAACGACCTGAAAATCAACGGGTTCCGGCCGCCCCCTTCGACGGCGGCCGGTCGGCGCTGGGTGGAGGGGCCGAACGCCCCTCTCAGTTCGCCAGGCGACGCAGGAAGGACGGAATCTCCAGGTCGTCGCGTTCTTCGGCCTCGTGTTCCTCGAAGGGTTCGAGGGCCGGTTGAGCGCCCCCCGCCGAACGCGCGGGAGCGGGGGCGCCCCCTACCGCTTCCTGACGCGGGCGGCCGAACAGGCTGAGCCAGCCCCCTTTTTGGCGCCGGTCGTCGTAGTGGGCGGGGGCGAACAGGGGCTCATCCTCCTCGTCGGCCACGGATGGGTCGACGATGCGCGCGATCGGCTGAAGGTTCGGCGCGGGGGGCGCGGAAAGCGAGTCGAGGAACAACCCGGGCTGCCGGGACGGCGCCGGGGCGTTGGCGGCGATCGGGGGCGGCTCGGAAAATTCAGGTTCGGGCGGCCGGACGTCTTCGGCAATCTCTCGGGCGACCGCGACGGCCTCCGGCTCATCGAAACGCGGAACGGGAAAGCCGTCGAGGGCCGTTTCGGCGGCGCGCTGAGCCTCGGCTTCCCGCCGCCGCTGCTGATAGGGCTCGATCGCGGCGATCGAGGCGCCGTCCATGCCGGTGGCGACCACCGAAACGCGGACCATGCCTTCGAGGCTCGGATCGAAGGCGGCGCCGAAGATGATGTTGGCCTCCGGATCGACCTGGCCGGAAATCGCATTGGCCGCTTCGTCTACTTCCAAGAGGGTCATGTCCAGGCCGCCGGTGATGTTCACCAGCACCGCCTTCGCGCCCTTGAGGGTCACCTCGTCGAGGAGGGGGTTCTGGATCGCGTTTTCCGCCGCCATCAGAGCGCGCCCTTCGCCGCAGGCTTCGCCGGTGCCCATCATCGCCTTGCCCATTTCGGTCATCACCGTGCGGACGTCAGCGAAATCCAGGTTTATCAGGCCGGGCAACACCATCAGGTCGGTGATCGACCGAACGCCCGAATGGAGCACCTGGTCGGCCATGCCGAACGCTTCGGCGAAGGTCGTCCGCTCGTTGGCGACCCGGAACAGGTTCTGGTTGGGGATGACGATCAGGGTGTCCACATAGCGCTGCAGTTCGGCGATGCCGGCGTCGGCCAGCCGCATGCGATGGCGGCCTTCGAAATGAAAGGGCTTGGTGACCACCCCGACGGTGAGGATGCCGCGCTCCCGCGCGCATTTGGCGATGATCGGCCCGGCGCCCGTACCGGTGCCCCCGCCCATGCCGGCGGTGATGAACACCATGTGAGCCCCGTCGAGGTGCTCGCCGATTTCCGGCGCCGATTCCTCGGCCGCCGACATGCCGACCTCCGGATGGGCGCCGGCGCCCAGGCCCTGGGTGACGTTCACCCCCAGCTGGATGCGCCGGTCGGTCTTGGAAAACGCCAACTGCTGGGAATCAGTGTTGGCGACGACGAACTCCACGCCCTCGAGCCCGGCTTCGATCATGTTGTTGACCGCGTTGCCGCCGGCGCCGCCAACACCGAAGACCACGATCCGGGGCTTCAGTTCCTTGGTCTGTGGAGCAAATACCTTGAACGTCATCTTGAGCCCGCGGCCTCCGCCATCTCGTCAGAAAATTTAAGCCCCCGGCCCGCCCGTGAGCCGCTTCGATGGTCGGGATGGATTCAGCATCCATCATCCTTAATCCGGCGTTAATCGCATAAGCTGAGTCGGGCGCTCGTCGAGGCTAGGAGGCTTGTTTTTGCACCCATGGGGGATGGCCCGATCCCGCTCAGGCCGGTCGGTCAAAGATTCTCCCTCAGCCACGCCGCAGCCTTGGCCACGACATTGCCGGGCGGATCGGCCGGCCCGGCGGCGCGGGGTGCGCGCGCGGGGCGCTTGGGACCGGCTTCCCGGGGGCCGAAGGCCGCCCGCTGCAGAACGCCGGCGGCGGCGCAGAAGGCCGGGCCGGAGGCGGCGTCGGCCAGATGGGGGATGCGGCGCGGGCGGCCCAGGCGCACGGGCCGGTCGAACACCCGCACCGCCACCTCGCGGACGCCGGCCAGCTGGCTGGCGCCCCCGATCAGGACGATGCCGGCGCCCGGATCGATCAAGGCGCCGGCCGCCTTGAGGCGGTCCTTGAGCAGTTCCAGGGTCTCCTCGACCCTGGGCGCGATGATCCCCTTGAGCATCGAGCGCTGGGCGATGACCGGGCCGGCGCCCGGGTCGTCGCCGCGGGGCGGCGCTTCGATGGTCTCGCGATCCTCGTTGGCCGAGGCGATCGCCGAACCATGCAGGGTCTTGATCCGCTCGGCCCCGATCATGGATGTCGAAAGGCCCCGCGCGACGTCCTGGGTGACATGCGATCCGCCCACCGCGAGGCTGTCCACATGCACCAGGGCGCCCCCAGAATAGACCGCCACCGAGGTCGAGCCGCCCCCCATGTCGATGCAGATCGCCCCCAGATCCATTTCGTCTTCCTCGAGCGCCGCCAGGGCCGAGGCGAAAGGCGCGGCGACGGCGCCCTCGAACTGCAGATGGGCGCGCTCGACGCAGTGGCCGATCGTCTGGAAGACGCCTTCGTTCATCGACACCAGGAGAAGTTCGAGCCCGAGCTGGCGGCCGACCATGGCTCGCGGGTCGCGCACATGGCGCTGGCCGTCCACCGACCAGGCGATCGGGCGAAGATGGATCGTCTGGCGGCGGGGCAGGCGCAGGCTCGCGACGGCTTGAGCAGTCGCCCGGGCCAGGTCGTTGTCGCCGATCGGCCGGGCGCCCAGGGAAATCCGGGCCGAGACGCGATGGCTGGCAAGCTGACCGCAGGCGGTGGCGACCGTGACCCCCTGGACATCGACCCCGGCCATGGTCTCGGCGCGTTCGACCGCGCGGGCGATGGCCTGGGCGGCTTCGTCCATGTCGACGATGGCGCCGCCGCGCACGCCATGGGATTGCACATAGCCGACGCCGGCCGTAGCAAGGGTGCGATCGGCGCGCCGTACGCCGTCGGGCTTCATGATGAAACAGGCCACTTTCGACGCGCCCAGGTCCACCGCCGCGACCACGCCCGATCGGCCGAGCGCCGCCTTGAGCGCCTCGCGACCCTCGCGCCGTTCCGCCGGGGCTAAGCCCGCCCTAGGTTCCATGACGTCGTATGCCATCCTAAAGCCCACCCGCGGTTAAAGCCGGCGCCGCGTCGCCTTGCGGCCGCACCGTGACCATCTCGGGGTCGCGCAGATCGATGCGCGCGAAACCCAAGTCCAAGATTCGCGATCTTCCATCAAGCCAGTCGAGGCGCGCCAGGGCCGCGGCCTCGCCGGTCGCCGGCAAGGCGATCAGGCAGCCGTCGGCGAGCCGCAGGTCCCAGCGACGGCCGTCCACCCGCACCAGGGCGTTCAATCTCTTGGCCAGGCGCGGCCGGGCCAGCACGGCGGGCAGGATATTTTGCGCCGCGGCGTTGGCGCCGTCGCCGACGATCAGGGGAAGGCCGGCGAAGTGACCCGGATCGACCTTGGTCACGACCGTGCCGTCCCTCGCGATGACGACCGTGCGGCCGGCATGTTCCCAGACGGCCAGCAGGGGTCGCTCGTCGACCGCGATCACCAGGGTGTCCGGCAGCAGGCGGATGACCCGGGCGCGTTCCACCCAGCCGACCCGCTCGACGCGCGCCCGGACGGCGGCCAGGTCGAGGCCGAGGATCGCTTCGCCGGGCTCGAGAGCGGCGGCCTTGAGGATTTCAGCCTGGGCGGCGGTAGAAGCGCCCTGCAGGTGCACGACGCCCAGCTTGAAGCCGAGGCTGGCGAAGCGCGTGTCCGCGGCCGCCTGGATCGTGGCGACGAGCCTTTCCGCCCGCCCGCCCGTGGCCAGGACGGCCACCGCGCCGAGGGCCAGGATAAGGCTCGCGGCGGCGAGAGCCACGGGTCCCGAGAGTCGCACGCCATGGGCGGCGCTGAGCTTGCTGACTGGCCGCGCGGGCGCCTTGGGGCGGCGCGGCCTGGCGGGCTCAAGGGACACTTTGGTCCGAGGTCTGGCGGCCCCCCGCCGTTCCCCCCGCAACGCCGCGGGCATGCCCGTCCTCCGTGATCCAAAGCACCAGTTCGTCGAACCCGAAGCCCGCGTGCGCCGCCTGCTCCGGAACGAGCGAGGTGGGAGTCATCCCAGGCTGGGTGTTCACCTCCAGAAGGACCAGAAGGTCGTTAATGTCGTCATAACGAAAGTCGCTTCTGGTCACCCCGCGACACCCCAGGGCGGCATGGGCGGCCCGGGCGTGGCGCAAGGCCCGATCGGCCGCCGCCGGCGAGATGCGGGCGGGCAGGATGTGGGCCGAGCCATGATCGCCGTATTTCGCCTCATAGTCGTAGAAACCGGTGCGGGGCTCGATCTGGGTGACCGTCAGCGCCCGCTCCCCCATCACCGCCACCGCCAGCTCCAGGCCGGGCACATAGGGCTCGATCATCACTTGGTCGCCGAACGCCCAGGCGGGTTCGAGGAGTTCCACCGGCGGGCCGTTGGCGCCCTCGAACACCACGAAGACGCCCACGGAGGAGCCCTGGGCGTTGGGCTTGACCACATAGGGCGGCGCCATGACGTGAGCCCGGCCCGCCTCGAGGCGATCGAAAAGCCCGCCGCCGGGAACCGGCACGCCGGCGGCGGCCATAACCGCCTTGGCCTTGGCCTTGTCCATGGCCAGGGCCGAGGCGAGGACGCCCGAATGGGTGTAGGCGAGGCCCAGGGTCTCCAGCACCCCCTGGACGCAGCCGTCCTCGCCCCACGCGCCGTGCAGGGCGTTGAAACAGACGTCGGGCGCAAGGACGGTCAGGACGGCGGCGATATCGCGCCCCGCGTCGACGCGGCTCACCCTCGCCCCCAGCCGCTCCAGCGCCTCGGCGCAGGCGGCGCCGGACGTCAGGCTCACTTCGCGTTCGGCCGACAGCCCCCCCATCAGGACAGCGACATGGCGGCCGGCGAGGGGATGGGGCATGGCTGTTCCGTGACGTCGGTCCGCCGCTCCCTTGTGAACTGAATCGCGGGGCTCTGTTAAGGCCGCCCGATCCGCTTGATTTCCCAATCCAGCTCCACGCCGAACCGTGCCCTGACCGCCCCGCGCGCCGCCTCGCCGAGAGCCTCGATGTCCGCCGCCGTGGCGTCGCCCGTGTTAATCATGAAGTTGGCGTGCAGGCTCGAAAAGGCGGCGCCGCCCAACGACCTGCCTCGCCAACCGGCGGCGTCGATCAGCCGCCAGGCGGAGTCGCCGGGCGGATTCTTGAACGTCGATCCGCCGGTCTTCTCCCGGATCGGCTGGGTCGCCGCGCGCCGCTGGGTGATCTCCGTGATGCGGGAGTCGATGGTCTCGGGATCGTCTGGCCGCCCCTGGAAGATCGCGCCCGTCCAGATCACCCCCGGCCGCGCGGCGCCGCGCCTATAGGCCAAGTCGAGCTCCGCCCGCGAGGCCGCGAGCCGCCGCCCGGCGCGATCGACCCCGCGAGCCTCGACGAGAACCTCGCCCGTCTCGCGCCCGTAACAGCCGGCGTTCATGGTCAGGGCGCCCCCGACGGTCCCCGGGATGCCCGCGTAGAACTCCAGGCCGGCGATCCCCGCCTTGGCCCCCGCACGCGCCACGGCCGCGTCCAGCGCCCCGGCGCCGGCCTCGAGCCGGGCCTTCTTCGTCTCGACACGTGCGAATTCTCGGCCGGCCAAGCGGACAACCACGCCTTCGACGCCGCCGTCGCGGACGATGACGTTCGAGCCGACGCCAAGCACCGTCACCGGAACCTCCGGCGCGAGGCCGCCCAGGAAGCCCGCCAGATCGTCCTCGTCGGCGGGCAGGAACAGCACGTCCGCCGGCCCGCCGACCCGGAACCAAGTGTAGGGCGCCAACGGCGCGTCGAGGATCAGCTTGCCGCGAACCGGCGGGAGGAGCGCGCGCCAGGTCACGCCCCCTCCGTCACGGCGCAAAAGAGCGCCGCGCCACCTCCCCCGCTTCGCATGGGAGGATTTGGAGAAAGCGCAATCCTCCCCCGCCCTCTTGCGGGGGAGGGGGACCGCGAAGCGGTGGAGGGGGCGCAAGGACGCGGGCGCTTCGCCTTGAGACGTGTCCGTGCGTCGATCCGATCACCCACCCCGCAACCCCGCCAGCTGCCCCGGCAGGGCGTGGGCCCAGGCTGTGATGTCGCCGGCGCCCAGGAAGACGACCAGGTCACCGGGCTTAGCCTCGCCGGCGATCAGGGCCGGCAGATCGGCCGGGCCGTCCAGGGCTAGGGCATGGCGGTGGCCATGCCGGCGCAGCCCCTCGACCAGGGCGTCGCGGTCGATCCCCGCCAGCGGCGCCTCCCCGGCCGCGTAGACGTCGGCCACGACCACCGTATCGGCGTCGTTGAAGCATCGGCAGAAGTCTTCGAATAGGGCGCTCAGCCGCGAAAAGCGATGCGGCTGCACGACGGCGATCACCCGCCCCTTGGTCACCGCCCGGGCGGCGGAAAGCACACTGGCGATCTCGACCGGGTGGTGACCATAGTCGTCGATCACGCGGACGCCGCCGACCTCGCCGGTGAGGGTGAAGCGGCGGCGCACGCCGGCGAACCCGGCCAGGCCCGCGCGGATCGCCGGTTCGGCGACGCCCAGCTCGCGAGCGACGCTGATCGCGGCCAGGGCGTTGAGGACATTGTGCCGCCCCGCCATGGGCAGGGCCATGCCCCGCAGGAAGGACTCCGATCCCTCGGGGCCTTGCATATGGACGTCGAACGCCGCGCCGTCGGCGCTCAAGGCGATGTTCAGCGCCCGCACCTCGGCCTGGGGATTGGTCCCGTAGGTCACCAGGCGGCGGTTCTCGATCAGGGCGGCCAGTTCCTGCACCTGCGGATCATCGACGCAGACGGCCGCGAAGCCGTAGAAGGGAACATCCTGGATGAAATCCCGGAACGCGTTCTTGAGCGCCGCGAAGTCGCCGTAGTGATCGAGGTGCTCGCGATCGACGTTGGTCACCACCGCGACCGTGCAGCGCAGCTTCAGGAAAGTGCCGTCGCTCTCGTCGGCCTCGACGACGATCCAGTCCCCCTCGCCCGCCTTGGCGTTGGCCCCATAGGCGTTGATCACCCCGCCGTTGACCACCGTCGGGTCGAGGCCCCCGGCGTCGAGGATCGCCGCGATCATCGAGGTGGTGGTCGTCTTGCCGTGGCTTCCCCCCACGGCGATCGAGAGCCGCCGGCGCATCAGCTCGGCCAGCATCTCCGCCCGCCGCACCAGGGGCACGCGCCGGGCGCGGCCGGCCGCCAGCTCGACATTGTCGGACTCGACGGCGCTGGAAAACACGATCGCCGAAGCCCCGTCGATGTGCGCGGCGTCATGGCCGATCATGACCTTGGCCCCCAGGCTCTCCAGGCGCTCGGTGACGGCGCTCGCCTTGGCGTCCGAGCCTTGCACCGCATATCCCATCCGCAGCATGATCTCGGCGATGCCGCTCATCCCGATCCCGCCGATGCCGACGAAATGCACGACGCCGAAATCGAAGGGGGCGGGGCGGGGGTTCATGGGAGGTCTTCTACCTATCGGAACCGAACAGGACGTAGTGAAGATCCATCTCGTCGATCTTCCTCCCAAAGGGCCCCATATCGTTGCGCATGGCGGCAAGGAGATGCACAACCACTTGCCCGCTCTCGTCACTAGAGATTTTCGCTCCCACCTGCTCAAAAGCACTGAGTTGCTTAATCACCGCGTGCGAGCCATAGATACAGACCCTTGTTTTCGCATCGGCCGCCATAGCGATGGCTGTCATCGACCGGCTATCGGTGGCGGATATCGCAAGGGCCTCTAGGCAATCGGCGTAGGCTTGGCCCTTCTGAAGGACTAGCTGCTTGCGTGTCTGCAGAAGTCGGCCGGAAAGATAGCCAAGCGCGGTCGCGACTGGAATTCCGACTAGCGGAAGAATGGTGGTGAACGCTGACCAAGCCGGCATACGGCATTTCCCATCATTAAAATAGACACATCGCATTCATGCCGACAACCGAACCGACTGGAGTGACCCCCTTCGGTGAGTCACGGTAATCAGGGACAGTCGGTTGTGACCAACGACAGGGGCTGCTGCGCAGCGGCCCCTGTCGTTGGTCGGGATTCGAACTCCAACGGCGATAGGTAGTCCAGCGCCGAGTGGAGC
>JBBQGZ010000025.1:0-25894 GCA_038323535.1 Caulobacterales bacterium | reverse complement strand
CACCCGGGTTCGCTGGGCGCTGGAAGAGGTGGGGCAACCCTACGCGGTTCGCATTGTTTCATTCCGTGCGATGAAGGAACCGGCGCATCGGGCGCTGCATCCTTTCGGCCAGATTCCGACCTATGAGGAAGGCGATCTCGTCCTGTTCGAGACGGGGTCGATCGTCTTCCATATCGCCGAGCGCCATGCGGGCCTGCTGCCGGAGGATGCCGACGGGCGGGCGCGCGCGATCACATGGATGTTTGCCGCGCTCAACACGGTGGAACCGCCGATCCTTGAACGCGAAACCGCCAGGCTCCTGGAGGGCGACAAGACCTGGTATGAGGAGCGCCTGCCTCTGGTCGAGGATCGCGTCCGCGACCGGCTGGCCCAACTTTCCAGTCGCCTGGGCGATGCCGACTGGCTCGATGGTCTGTTCAGCGCGGGCGACCTGATGATGGTGTCGGTGCTGCTTAGGTTGAAATCATCGGGCATTCTGAACGAATATCCGAACGTTGCCGCCTATGTCGCCCGCGGCGAAGCGCGGCCCGCCTACAAGCGGGCTTTCGACGCTCAATTGGCGGTTTACACCGGCAAGCCACCGACCGGCTGATTGAGGTCCGTCCTGGGCTCGAAGCCGTCATCCGAGTTCTTCGTTCAGTTTATGGGTCCTGACTCTAGATTTCACGACGAACTCCCCCTTCGCGCGATGTAACACGACGCGGACCTTCTTCTTCTGCCGGAGCAATGTCTCGGCGACGACCTTGCCTGTATTCCCCGAAGCACCGAGCACGACGAACATCGCGAGCCTCCTCCGCGTTGCGCGACTCCGGGTCGCGAAGAGGAACCCGCGCCCTCCGCCGTCGGCCTGGCGCCAAGCGTCAGATTCTATCCGCTAGCGCCTCGGCCGCGCCAGCGAGTCCGTCACGACCCAGGCGGCGCCGATCAGGGCGAGATTCAGGGCGTTCTCGGCCCAGTTCATATGGCTGGAGGGGTCAGCCAGGAGCATCGGCACGTGCACCAGCGGGGTGAAGGACGCGAACATGGCGGTCAGCAGGATCGCGGCGAGGCGGGCTTGCACGCCCGTCAGGATCGCGACACCCGCCGCGATATGGCCGACCCCGGTCGCATAAGCCCAGAACTCCTGCGTGGGCGGCAGCCATTTGGGGACCAGCGGGGCGGTGAGGTTCATATAGAAAAAGTGCGCGCCGCCGAACAACAGCGCACAAACCCCGAACGCGAGTTGGCCCAGGCGCGTGAGGCGCGCGGCCAGGGCCGCATCGATCCTGGCGCTGGCGGCGTAGACGATCAGCCCGCCCGCCGCGATCGCGAGCTGCTCGGCGGCGCCGCTGTAGGCGCCGTACTCGCCGTAGTGGGCGAGCACCACGGCGCCGTTCATCAGGATGACGACAATGAGCGCGTAGTAGGCGGTGAGCGCCGCGGCGGCCCAGGCCGCGGTCCGACGCCACTGGACGGCCGCGCCCGCGACGAACATGAACGCGGCGGCGGCATAGGCCAGGGCGGTGCGGTCGGGAAGGTCCTTGGGCGCCGGCTGCCCCGGGTCGAAGTCGCCCCACGCCAGGCAGACCATGCCCAACGCCATGACGCCCAGGCCGTAGACGCGCCAACCGAAGGCCATCGTCGTTTTCCCCGCGGTCATGACTTTTCCACCTTAAACAGCGAACGCGCGGCCAGAAATGCCCGCCCTAGACACCGCTCCCATCCATGTCCTTCAGCCTGAGGATCGCATCGCCCGGCAGCGCGAGCTTCGCCGCCGCGAGGTTCTCACGCAGGTGTTCGAGCGAGGCGGCTGCATCGCGCCGTAGCCCATGCGGTTCACGGCGCGGTCGCCGAGCGGGAAGGCGCCGGCGGTGGTGGTGTCGGTCATGTGAGGTCTCCGCGGCTGAACCCGCCGCCTATGGGGTTAACCCCTTCGCGCGACCGCTTCCAGGCCGGCGCGCAAGGCGCCGTAGCGCTCGGCGGCGCCGCTGTCCCGGGCCGGCGCCTCGACCCGCGGCGGGAATTCGCGGCGCCTTTGCCTCCGGCCCATGGCCGCGGCGCGCGGTCGCGCGGCCCCCGCCCCCTCCACCGCTTCGCGGTCCCCCTCCCCAGCAAGACGGCGGGGGAGGATGGGATGGGGCGGTGTCTCTTGTCCGGCGCGCCGCGTGCGGATATATGACTGGTAATATCTGGAGCCCGGCATGAGCAGTTCCCAGAAGCGCGCCGTTCAGAACTACCGGTCTCGCCTGAGCGAGCGCGGCCTGGCGCGCTTCGATGTGTTGGGCCGGGATGCGGATCGCGATCTCATCCGATCGCTGGCCCGTCGCCTGGCGGACGAGGGCCCGGAGGCCTCCCGGCTTCGCGCCGCCGTCAGCGTGACCCTGGCCGGCGAGCCGCCGAGGAAGGGCGCCATCCTGGCCGCCCTGCGCCGCTCGCCGCTGGTCGGCGCCGATCTGGACCTGACGCGCGCCAGGGAGGAAGGGCGCGACGTCGAGATGTGATGCGCTACCTGCTCGACACCAACATCATCAGCAACATCGTCAAGGCCGCCCCATCGGACTCGCTGGTCGCGTGGATGGCCGGGCAAGCCGATCAGGATCTGTTCATCGCCTCGCTCACGATCGCCGAAATCCGCCGCGGTGTGCTGGAGGCGCCGCCCGGAAAGCGGAGAGACCGGCTGGAGGCGTGGTTTTCCGGCCCGGAGGGGCCGCAAGCCCTTTTCGCCGGCCGCGTGCTGCCGTTCGACGAGACGGCGGCCCTGGCCTGGGCCCGGCTGATGGCCGACGGCAAAAAAGCCGGACGGCCCCGAAGCGCGCTGGACACGATCATCGGCGCCGTCGCCGAGACCAACGGTTGCGTCGTGGTGACGGACAACGAGAAGGACTTCGCCGGCGTCGAAACCCTCAACCCGGTGGGGCGCGGGCGTTCGCCTGCCTGATCGAGGCCGCGGGTCCGGAGAAGAAAGCCGGGATAGCGGATGGAATTGCTCATTTTCCCGCGTTTCCATGCCACGGAACACCTCTCCCGGAGGGAGAGGGAGGGGCCCGCGCCCGATCTTGGGCGTGGGAGGGTGAGGGGTTACCCGCTATCCGTTTGAGCCCCCCGCTTGCGTTAAGGTGCTGAAACATTGAGTGAAATTCCCCGGCACCGTAACCCCCCACCCTCCCATGGCTGCGCCATGGGCCCCTCCCTCTCCCTTTGGGAGAGGTGTTCCGGCCGGGAAGACTCGGGTCTGCGGCCGTGGTATTTTCCGGCGAACGGAGCAAGACCATGTGGCGCCACATCGGCCGATGGCCGAGCCCGCGGTCCGGCGCGCTTGGACTCGCCCTGGCGATCGGGCTCGGGGGCCCGGGCCCTTGCGCCTGGGCGCAGGCGCCCGTGACCGGCTATCTGCGGGTGAACCAGGTCGGCTATGAGGCGGGCAGGACGGCGCGCGCCTATCTGGTGACGAGCCACGGCGCCGCGGGCGAGACGTTCGAGGTCCGGAACCGATCCGGCCAGCGGGTGCTGACCGGGCCGATCGGGCGGCGGTCGGGAACCTGGGGGGCGTTCGTCGTGACGCCGCTGGAGTTTTCGCTTCCCCGAAGCGGCCGCTACCGCCTTTCGGTCAGCGGCGGGTCGGCGCGGCCGAGGCCGTTCACCGTCGACGAACCGGGGGCCTTGTACGCCGGGGCGATGAGCAACGCCCTGGCGTTCTTTCAGGTCCAGCGGGACGGCCCCGACTTCATCCCAAGCGCCCTGCGCGCCGCGCCCGGGCACCTCAACGACCGCCCTGCGACAGAGCCTCGATGAGCGCGGATCCCGCCGTCGTCCAGGCATGACGCGCGATGGCTTGCGCGTCCGGCCCAAGGACCCCGGGCGGCGTCAACCCCGGCCGGCGGCGCCTCGATCCGACAGCCACCTGAGCGAGAGGCACGACAGGCCGGCGTCGAGTTTGCCGACTTCGGTCACGTCGACGGTGACGACGCCGTATCCCAGGCCCGCGAGAAGCTCGGCGGTGCGAGGGAAGCGGGACCCGACCAGGACCACATCGTTGACCCGCAACAGGTTGGCGCCGAGCTCCTCGCCTTCCGGCGCCGGCAGCACCTTCATCCCGGCGAAAACCCCGGCGTCGATCAGGCGCCGGGACGCGAAAATCATCCCGTCGTCAATGAGGGAACAGGCCGACTTCAGGTGAAGCAGGCCGGGCGGCGGTTCCACGATCGTCGCGCTGACGCCAACCTCGGCGAGGACCCCGCCGAGCGCCGCCGCGCCCGTCCGGTCGGTGCGAGTCGACAGGCCGATGAGGGCCTCCTCGCCGGTGACCAGGACATCGCCGCCATCGACGAAGCCGCCGGGAGGCAGGGCGACGATGCTCTTGAAATGGCGGTCGAGAGCCGGGCGGATCGCGTCGACCTCGCCGATCCGGCTAGGAGCGCCGGGGCGCAGAAGAAAGGCGCATTCCCCCAACACCAGCGCCGGGTCCTCCACGAAGAGGGAGTCCGGAAAGGCGCCCAGGGCCGGCAGGGCGTCGACGAACAGCCCGGCGCCCCGCAAGGCGCCGACGTAGCTTTGGTGTTCCGCCGCGACCCTTTCGAAATCCGGCGCCTGTGAACCCGAGCGAAGCCCATCGACAACCGTTATCGACGGGCGCCGTACGATCGCCCGATCAAACGTGTACACGCTCATGGTCGCGCCTCCCGCGGCCGCCTGCCGCCTTCATACCAGCTTCGGCCGGCGGGGCGGATAGCGGGGAACGGTGACGCTGTAAAGAACGCGCCAGCCATCCCTCGAGCAAGGCTCTCCGGGCGAACGGGATGTCACCGTACCGCCGTCGCGCCCATCACGGCCCGTCCCGCATGGGCTGCTCGGCGAGATACAGGATCCGAGACAGGCGGCGGCTCCCCGCCAGTTCGGCCGTAACCTCGAGGAAGCGCTGGCGCCGGGCGAACCAGGCCCCGCCCTCCTCCCGCTCCAGCGCCGGGGCGTGGCGGGCGCGCACCTCGCGCCAGCGGGCGGCGATCCGCGCGATCGCGGCCGTGCGGTCCTCGCGGCGGAGCAGGGCCAGGCCGGCGGCGGTGATCGCCTGCTCGTCGAAGCCGGGCGGGACGAAGAGGTAGAAGCCGAGGTCCGCCCGCACGTCCAGCTCGTCCTTGGCCACCGCGCCCGTGACCACCACGGGATCGGTGAACAGGAGCCGCCCGCCCGGGCGCAGCAGGCGCGCCCACTCGCGCAGGGTCCCGAACCGATCCGGCAGGTGGTTGATCGCATCGACGCAGAGCACCGCGTCGGCGGAGGCGTCGGCAAACGGCAGCCGGCCGCCGCAATCGGCGACGCGGAAGCGGGCGCGGCCGGCGAGACCGCGCGCGCTGGCCTGGGTGTCCGCCTGGGCGATGCCGGCCGCCTCGACGTCGGCGCCGGTGACAGCGCAGCCGGTGCGCCCCGCCAGGTCCAGCGACGGGCCGCCGGCGCCGCACGCCACGTCGAGGAGCTGAACGCCCGGGCCGAGCCGCAGGAGCTCGGCGATCTCCGCCTGCTCCGCGGCCGTGCGCCAACCGGTCTGCCCGAGGTCTTCGCCATAGACCTCGCGCCGCAGCGCGGCCATGAGCTCGCCGCCGAAGCGGCCGTAGTGCGCGCCGTAGAAGTCGAACCGGTCTGTGTCTGGATCCGTGGGTCCGTCGGTCATGAGGCGCCTCGCCAACCCAAATCCCTTCATCTGGACTAAGTCCACGGGCGAAATACTCGAAAAAGTCGCTCGCGCAAGACAGGCGTTAGAGCCACACCACTAGGCGCACTCGTCGAGGATCGCCTCCGGCCGCCGGGTCACGCCGGGAGCCGGGAAAGGTTTCCGGAAGGGCGCCGGCGCCGATGATGGCTTTGAGGTGGTTTTCGGGCGTTCACTGTTCGAACAGGCCGCTGATGTCGTCCAGGGTCGACGCGTCGATCGATGAGTGACGAGGATCCATGACCATGGCCTGACCGAGGTAAGCCCAATACAGGAAGGTGGCCCGAGGCAGCGCCTTTCGGCTTTCCACGCCCGCCGCGGCCAGCAGATCGGCGATGTAGGCGACCCTTCTGGCGTCGACCGCGGCGACGATCACGGCGACCGCTCGATCTTCCGCGGCCCAGGACCTCATGGCCCGATCCAGGCGGGGCCGCCCATCGAAGCCGCGTCGCAGGAGCTGCTTCAGGCGGCCCGGCCCGGCCGCCTGGGCCTCCAGCTCCTCGATGACCCGGTCCGTCGTACGCTCTTGCCAGCCCCGCAGGATCTGCGAGCGGAAATCGGCGATATCCCGGAAGTGCCAGTAGAAGCTGCCGCTGGACACCTTCAGCTTGGCGGACATCGGGACGATCTTCAAGGCGCTGGGCCCGTCGGTCGCCAAGGTCCGCAGGCCGTGGGCGATCCAGTCGGGCTTCGTCAGGCGAGGCTTCATCGGGCGCACCATATACAAGTCTATTGACAGGGGCCAATCGGCTGGGGCATGTTCCATAGAGATGTCTATGGTCATGGATTGGCGGGACGCCGCCCTCGGGGCGGCCGGGATGATCGGAAGCAGCGTCGCGGTCGTCCACGGCGTGCTGACTCAACGGCTGATGGTCCGACCGTTCGAGGCGCTGGCGGGCAAGCGGATCGGCGCGCCGATTCGGCGCCTCGTTCCCCTGCTGTTGCAGTTCAGCACGTTCAACTGGTTCCTCGGCGGCCTGGCCCTGATCGCCGCCGCGTGCGGGTTCGCGCCGGGCGCGAGGCTGGCGATCTGCCTGTTGGTCGGCAGCTCCTATCTGTTCGGCGCCCTGGGCAATCTCTGGGCGACGCGCGGGCGCCATCCCGGCTGGGCGCTTTATGCGGTGGCGCTCATGCTGATCGTCCTGGGCGCCGGCAAACCTGGCGGTTGAGGCGATACGATCCGCGACCCGGGCGATCGGGCGAGCCGGAGCGCGGGCTTCAACCGCCCGACGGCGGCGCGAACGGGCTGGGAGCCCGCGCTCCGGAGGTTTCGCGCGCGATGCGCTCTCGGCACGCTTCCCGCATGTCCTTCCCGTCCAGAAACGCGCGGCGCCCGGCGACCGTGTCGACCAGGGCGTCCTCCAGGGCCCAGGCGGGGCGCCAGCCCAGGCGCGATCGGGCCTTGGAGGCGTCGAGCTCGAGCCAGGGGGCTTCGTGGGGGCCGGGTTCGGCGGTGGATTCCCAGGCGGCGCCGTCGCCCCACAGGGCGGCCAGGCGGTCGGCGACCTCGGAAACCGGGCGGGCGCCCTCGTCGGGCGGCCCGAAGTTCCAGGCGTCGGCGGCCCAGGCCTCGCCGGCGTGGAGGCGCTGGGCCAGGGCGAGATAGCCGGCGAGCGGGTCGAGGACGTGCTGCCAGGGGCGCACCGAGGCGGGAGAACGGATGCGCGCCGTCTCTCCGGCGGCGAAGGCGGCCAGGAGGTCGGGGACCAGGCGGTCGGCCGCCCAGTCGCCCCCGCCGATGACGTTGCCGGCCCGGGCGGTGGCCACCGCGACGCCGTGCTCGGCCAGCCGCTCCGGAGGGAAGAAGGAGCGGCGCCAGGCCGCGGCGACGAGTTCGGCGCAGCCCTTGCTGCTGCTGTAGGGGTCACGGCCGCCCATCGGCTCGCCTTCGCGGTAGCCCAAGGGGCCGGCGCGCGGCTCATAGACCTTGTCGCTGGTGACCAAGACCACAGCCCGCACGCCGCGCGCCCGCCTCACCGCCTCCAGCAGATGGACCGTACCCATGACGTTGGCGGCATAGGTCTCCACCGGCTCGGCGTAGGAGGCGCGGACCAGGGCCTGGGCGGCCAAGTGGAAGACCACTTCCGGCGCCGCGCCCGCCAAGGCCCGGCTCAGGGCCTCGAGATCCCGCACGTCGCCCTCGATCGAGGTGACAAGATCGCCCACGCGCGCCGCCTCGAAGAGGCTGGGCGAGGTCGGCGGAGGCAGGGAAAAGCCGGTGACCTTCGCCCCCAGCTCGGCCAGCCACAGGGAAAGCCAGCTTCCCTTGAAACCGGTGTGGCCGGTGAGGAACACATGCCGCCCGCGCCAGAAGGACATGGCGCCCTACCAGACCTTCCAAGGCGCGCGGCCCGAGGACCACAACTCGTCCAGCACGAGCTTGTCGCGCAAGGTGTCCACGGCGTACCAGAAGCCGTCGTGGTGGTAGGCCGCCAGTTCGCCGTTCGCGGCGAGGCGTTCCAGGGGGCCTCGCTCCCAGATGCATCCCGGGCCGTCGATCAGATCCAGGACCGAGGGCTCGGCGACGAAGAAGCCGCCGTTGATCCGCCCGCCGTCTCCCGCCGGCTTTTCGCGAAAGCGGGTCACCCGGTCGCCATCGAATTCCAGGGCGCCGAACCGGCCGGGCGGCGCGACCGTGGTGATGGTGGCCCGCCCGCCGCACCGCCGGTGGAAGGCGATCAAGTCGCCGATGTCGATGTCCGCCACCCCGTCGCCATAGGTGAAGCAGAAGGCCTCGCCGGGGGTCAGGTGGGGCGCGATGGCCTTGAGGCGCCCGCCGGTCATGGTGTCGGCGCCGGTGTCGACCAGGGTGATCCGCCACGGCTCCGAGGAGTTTTGGTGCACCTGCACTGAGTTGTCGGTAAGGTCGATGGTGACATCGGACGAATGCAGGAAGTAGTTCGAGAAATACTCCTTGATCATATAGCCCTTATATCCCAGGCAGACGATGAAATCGTTCAGGCCGTGGGCGGAATAGATCTTCATGATGTGCCACAGCATCGGCCGGCCGCCGAGTTCAACCATCGGCTTGGGCCGGATGGCCGTCTCCTCGCCCAGGCGGCTGCCCAGTCCGCCCGCGAGAATGACCGTCTTCATGGGTGGGGCCTCTTGGCGGGGCGTCGGCGGGGCGGGGTGTTAGATCATGGCGCGATCGAGGTCGAGTGGGGAGATGCGTGAAACGCTTCGCACGGCACCCGCCCCCTGCCGCTACTCCCGCTCCGCCGTAGCTTGCTGGCCCCGGGTCGCGCGCAAGGAAAAGGCGAAGCCAGCGAGGGTGGCGGGGGTCGCGCCGCCTGGGCCGGAGGGGGCGTTGGCCGCGGGCGGGGGCAGGTCGATGGGGGGGAGCCCCCGGGCGGCGAGGGCGCGGTTGCGGGCGGCCAGGTCCCCGGCGGCCAGCGTATCGAAGCGGGCCGAGACGCCGTCCAGCTGGCGGGAGAGGACGTCGATGCGGGTCAGCTGATAGGCCGCCGGCGCGCCCTCATAGGACATGATCGCGCCGTAGAGCTGGTCGGTGAACTCCCGCAGGCGCTCTTCGCCGGTGATCGCGCCGCCCTCCTTGGTGGCGACGATCTCCTTGCGCAGGACGTCGGCCTTGGCCGAGAGGTCGGTGAGGGGCGCGGCGAGGGCGTCACCGGCGGGCAGAGCCCCCGCGCGGGCCTGGGCGCCTTGGCGCACGGCGTTGATGCGGGCCACCAGGGCGGTCATCCGGCCGAAGAGGGCGCTCACCCGCTCGGCGGCGTCGAACTGGGCCTGGCGGTCCTTCAGGCCGAAGGCGACGCGCCGGTCGAGGGTGACGGCGACCGGCGTGGTCAGCACGGTCTGGCCGCTGGTCAGGCGCGCCGTGTAGGTCGCCGGCGTGAAGCGCGGGCCTTGGGCGGAGTTGAAGGCCAGCTGGGCGGCGGGCGGCACCCGCGGAGCGGGCGCGCGCATGGACCAGACGACGCGGTTGATCCCCGGCCGCTTGGAGGCCGGCAGGGTGTCGACCACCTTGCCCGACGCGTCCAGCACCTCGACCTTCAGCTTGCCGAAGAGATGGCGGTGGGGTTCGTAGTAGCTGATCACCGCCCCGTCGGAAGGGTTGGGGCCGGAGAACTGGGCGTCGCCGCTGGCCCAGCCGCCGTTGGCCTGGATGCGCTGCTGGACCGGCCGCGACGGCAGGAAGGCCAGGGGCTGGGCCAGCACCGCCGGGTTAAGGCCCCGAAGCGGCGTGAGGTCGTCGATGATCCATATCCCCCGCCCGTGGGTGGCGATGGCAAGGTCGTGGTCGCGGGTCTGGAACGCCAGGTCCCGCACCGGGACATCGGGAAGCTCGCCGCCCTTGAACTGGGCCCAGCGGGCCCCGCCGTCGGGCGACACCCAAAGGCCGAACTCCGTGCCGGCGTAGAGCAGGTCGGGCTTTTCGGGGTCTTCCTTGATCACATGGGCGAAGCCGCGCATGCCCTTCTCGGGGCCGGCGATGCGCGTCCAGGTTCGCCCATAGTCGGCGGTCCGATAGATATAGGGCGCGAAGTCCCCGAAGGTGTGGCGGTCCAGGGCGACATAAGCGCTCGCCGGATCATAGGGGCCGGCCTCCACCCATGAGACCCAGGAGCCGGCCGGGGCGCCGGTGTTCGCCGTCACATTGGTCCAACTCTGGCCGCCGTCCTTGGTGAGCTGGAGGTTGCCGTCGTCGGTCCCCACCCAGATCACCCCGGCGCGTTTGGGCGACTCGCTGATGGCGTAGATGGTGGTGTGGGTCTCGGCGGCGGAGTTGTCGACGGTGATGCCGCCGCTCTCCTCCTGGGCCTGCTGGGCCTTGTCGTTTGTGGTAAGGTCGGGTGAGATCTTGTCCCAGCTCTGACCGTGATCGCGGCTGCGGAAGAGGTATTGCGCGCCGATGTAGATCGTCCCCACCTCATTGGGGCTGACCGTCACCGGGGTGTTCCAGTTGAACCGCAGCTTTTCGCTGGTGTCGGACTTGGGCTGGATGTCCCTCCCCTCCAGCGTCTTGCGGTTGACCCGCAAGAGGGCGCCGCCCTGGCTCTCGACATAGGCGAAGGCTTCCGGCGCGGCCGGATCGGCCCAGGCCCAGAAACCGTCGCCGCCGCCGAGATTCTCCCAGCGGCCGTTGGTGATCCCGCCGGGATAGGCCGAATCGCCCGCCCAGGCGCTGTTGTCCTGCAGGCCGCCGTAGACCTGGTAGGGGTCCTTGGCATCGACGCTGACATGGTAGAATTGCGAGATCGGCAGGTTCTCGACCTTCGCCCAGCGGTTGCCTCCATCCCGGCTGATCCACAGGCCCCCGTCGTCGCCGGTGATCACGTGCTGGGTGTCGGTGGGATCGATCCACACGGCGTGATGGTCGCCATGCGCGCCCCCCGCCACCGAGGAAAAGCTCTTGCCGCCGTCTTCGCTGGCGATCAGCGGCAGATCGGTCTTGAACACCCGGTCGGGGTTCTTCGGATCGACGATCAGGTTGGCGAAATAGAACGGCCGCCAGACCATGCCCTGGCTGCGGTCGCGTTCGGACCAGGTCTTGCCGCCGTCGTCGGAGCGGTAGAGGGCGCTGCGGACCGCCTCGATCAGGGCGTAGACGATTCTGGGGTCGGACGGGGCGATGGTCACCGCCTCGCGCCCCCAGGGGCCCTTGGGCAGGCCGCTTCCCGCGGCGGCGCCGACGTCGGACCAGGTCTTGCCCCCGTCGGCGGTGACGAAGAGGCCGCTTCCCGACGGGGCCTGCGCATTCTCGCCGCCGGAGCGGAAGGTCCAGCCCTTGCGGCGGAAGTCCCACAGGGCGGCGAACAGTTTCTTGGGGTTGGCCGGATCCAGCGCGATCGAAGAGCAGCCGGTGGAGAGGTTCGGCCCCTTGAGGATCAGGGCCCAGGTCTTGCCGCCGTCGGTGGTCTTGTAGAGGCCGCGATCGGCGCTGTCGCTCCACAGCCGGCCGGGGACGCAGACATAGACCGTGTCGCTGGCGGTGGGGTCGACGATGATCCTGGCGATGTGCTCGGAATTGGGCAGGCCGGCCTTGGCCCAGGTCTCGCCGCCGTCCACCGTCTTATAGAGCCCATCGCCGATCGAGACGGAGTTGCGCATCCAGCTTTCCCCGGTCCCGGCCCAGTAGGTGTCGGGGTGATTGGGATCGAGCGCCAGGGCGCCAATGGACTGGCTGGTCTGCTTGTCGAAGATCGGGCGGAAGGTGGTGCCGCCGTCGTTGGATTTCCACACCCCGCCGGACGCCGCGCCCACCAGGATCAGGGTCTTGCCGTCGGGCTGCGGGCGGGCCGCGATCGCCGCGATGCGGCCGCTCATGGTCGCCGAGCCGATGTTGCGGGCCCCGAGCCCGGAGATGGTGGCGCTGTCGAAGGCCGCGGAGGCGGCCGGCGTGGCGGAGGCGGCGGCGGGAATGGCGGACGCGGCCAGGAGCGTCAGGGCGGTGAAGCCACGGGTCAGGGACATCGGATGGATCTTTCGTTTCAAGGCGCCGCCGGCGGCTTGGGAGGCTTGGCCTCCTCCTGCTGGGCCGGGCTTCCCTTGGCGGGCGGAACCGGCGAGTGGGGCGCAGACGCGGCGGCGACCGGGGGCCCGGCGCCCGGCGTGGCGGCCGGCCCCGCCGGCCTGGCGAAGAGCACCGGCGGGGTGGCGATGTTGGCCTCCGCCTTGGCGTAGGTGATTTTCTGCTGCTGGGTCTCGCCCTTGGGCCCGGTGGCGACCTCGAACGGAAAATAGACCCCGTCCACCTTTTCGTAGTCGCCAAGGTCGGTCTGGGTCAGCACCTCGGCCCCGCGCACCAGCTGGCGGGTCACGATGCGCACGGTGAGCAGGGCATCTGGATCGAGGTAGTAGGTCTGCTGGTCGCCGTTCTTCAAGGTCACCCGCAGGGCGTGGGTGGGAGCCCCGTCGACGTCGATGTCGCCCAGGCTCTCCACCTTGGCGCCCTTGGCCTTGTAGTCGATCAGGCCGCCTTCGAAGTCCGCCTCCTCCTCGAGGGACTTGGCGTCGTCAGTCGAGACCGCCTCGGCGTCCTTTCGCCCCTGGAAGGGCTGGATCTGCCAGCCCCCGGCGCCGTCGTAAGCCTGGACGATGGTCAGCCCCTGGAGGGTGGCGTCGATGCGCACCGAACCGGGCCTGGCGATGGTCTCGACGTAGGTGAGTTCGGCGTCGAAGCCGGCCGGCCGCATGGTCCCGGTCATCTTGAGGGTCTTGATCGCCTTGAGGGCGGCCATGCCCCCCCGGGCCGCGACATGGCGGGCGATCAGATCATCGACGTTTTGGCTCGCCGCTGACGCCATCCCAGGCGCGAGGGCCGTCAGGACCGCCAGGGCGAGGAAACGCTGCGTTGATTTCAAGGACATCACCCCAATCCGCCCCAACGCGCCTTCTTACCCCGCCCCGCCCCGGCGCCAAATGAAATCGCGGAAAGGTCCGTGGGAAGCCCCGCCCCCTCCACCCCTTCGGGGTCCCCCTCCCCCGCAAGACCGCGGGGAGGATCAGTGGGGCGCCGGCTCCTTAAGGGTGGCGAGGGCGCGGGTCAGGGCGATGGAGGCCTGGCGATAGCCGCTCTGGGCGTCGGGGCTGGGGGGGCCGTCGGCGCCGTCGACGGCGACGGCGAGCTTGGCCAGGCGTTCGGCGAGGCTGGGCAGGGAGTCGACCGCCTTGGGGTCGGTGAGTTTCGTCAGGGGCGCGGGGGCCTTGGCCGTTTCGGCCAGGGCGGCCTTAAGGCGCGCCCGGTCGGCCTCGATACGGCGGGCCAAGGCGAACACCTGGCGATAGGACGCGGCCGGCGCCTTCACCCTGGGATCGGGCGCGATGGTCAGCGGCTGGCGGAAGCTTCGCCCGTCCACGGTCAGGGTGACGGTGTAGCGCCCCGGCGGCGCCCAGACGCCGGCGGCGAAGGGCTCGCCCTGAAGGGCGGGGGCGAGGGCGTAGCGCAGGTCCCACACGAAGCGATGCTGGCCCGGGCCGGCTTCCGGCGGCTTGGGCGGGACGACCCACTCGGGGGCCCAGGCGATGGTCGCCAGGTCGGGGGCGGGCGCCGGGTCGGCGCTGGTGAAACGGCGAACGAGGCCGCCGGCCGCGTCCTGGATGGTGATCTCGAGCGGCGCCGCGGGCGCCTGGGCCAGGGTGTAGTCGATGTAGGCCCCGAACGGCGGATTGGGCGCCATCGGCTCGTCCTTGGGCTTGGGCGTGCCGGTGAAACCGGCCGGGCGGGCGCGGATCGCCACGGCCGGCGCGAAGAGGCGCGGGCCGGGGCGCGGGTCGGCGGCCAGTTCGCGTAAGGAGGCGATGTCGTCCAGGATGTAGAAGCCACGGCCGTGGGTGGCGATGACCAGGTCGTCGCCGTGGACGACGATGTCCCGGACCGAGGTCGCCGGCAGGCCACGCTTCAGCGGCGCCCAGGTCTCGCCGTCGTCCAGCGAAACGAAGGCCCCGCGCTCGGTTCCCGCATAGAGCAGACCCGGGCGCACCGGATCCTCGCGCACCACGTTCACCGAATTGAGGGCGCCGCCCGCCGCCAGTCCCTGGATGATCGGCGCCCAGGTCCGCCCGCCGTCGCGGGTGCGGTAGGCGTAAGGGGCGAAGTCGTCCAGCCGATGCCGGTCGACGGCGATATAGGCCGTGTCGGCCGAAAAACGGGAGGGCTCCACGGTCCCGATCTTGGACCAGGCCGAAAGGCCCGCCGGCGTGACGTTGGCCCAGGCCGCCCCGCCGTCCTTCGTGCGCCAGACCCAGCCGTCGTCGGTGCCCGCCCAGAGGTCGCGGGCGCTCAGGGGCGAAGGCCCGATGGCGTAGACCACGCCCTTTCGCGCGCCCGCGCCGCCGTCGTCGGCAGCCGTGGCGGGATCGAGGGTGGCCGGGACGCCGGGGTCAGGCCGGGTCAGGTCGGGGCTGATTGGCCGCCACGTCCCGCCGCCGTTCGCGGTCCGAAACACCCGCTGATTGCCGAAATAGAGGGCGTGGTCCTTGGGCCCGAAGACCAGGGGCAGGGTCCAGGTGGCGCGATAGCGGTCCGGGAAGGCGAAGGTCGGGTCGACGTTCCGCACCTGTCCCGAGCGCAGGTCGAGCCGGTCCACCCGGCCGCCGAAGACGGTGTCCGGATCGTCGGGATCGGGGGCGATGTTGTCGCTCTCGCCGCCGGCGGTCAGCTCGTGGAACTCCCTCATATCGATGCCGTCGAACGCATCGTCGGTGCGGCTGGCGACCCCCGCCGCGCCGGAATCCTGCTGGGCGCCATAGACCCGGTAGGGGAAGCGGTTGTCGGTCGTGACGTGATAGAACTGGCCGGTGGGCTGGTTGAACCAGGAACTCCAGGTCGCCCCGCCGTTGAGGGTCACCAGGGTCCCCTGGTCCACCCCCAGGATGCGCCGGTTCGCATCCGCCGGGTCGATCCACAGGGTGTGGAAGTCATCGCCCGTGGGGTCGCCCTTGATCGGTGCGAAGGTCTTGCCGCCGTCGTCGGAGCGCAACAGGATGGTGTCGCAGACCCAGAGCTGGTCGGCGTTCCTGGGGTTGACCGTCAGGCCGCTGAAATACCAGCCGCGCTGCCAGATGCGCGGATCGCCGCTGACCTTGGCCCAGGTCGCGCCGGCGTCGTCCGAGCGGTAGAGGCCGCCGGCCTTGGCGTCGATCAGGGCGAAGAGGCGGTTCGGCGCGCGCGGCGCCGCGGCCAGGCCGATGCGCCCCGGCGCGTCCGGCAAACCGCGACCGGCCAGGGGCGCCCAGGTCCGCCCGCCGTCGCCCGATTTGTAGAGGCCGCTCCCCGGGCCGCTGGACGGCGGATAGACGTTCCACGGCGGCCGGCGGGTCCGCCACAGGGCGGCATAGACGGTGTCCGGGTCGCCGGGCTTGAAGACGAGGTCGACGGCGCCGGTGTCGGTGTCCTTGTAGAGGGTCTTCGCCCAGGTTCGCCCGCCGTCGACCGAGCGGAACACCCCGCGCTCCGGATTGGGGCCGTAGGGATGGCCCAGCGCCGCCACCAGGACCACGTCGGGGTTGCGCGGGTCGACCAGGATCTTGCCGATCTGCTGGGTGTCGGTGAGGCCGCTCGCCGCCCAGGTCCGCCCGCCGTCCGCCGATTTGAACATTCCCACGCCCTGGGCGATGTCCGAGCGCATATCCGCCTCGCCCGTGCCGACATAGATCACCTTGGGCGCGGACGGGGCCGCGGCCAGGGCGCCGATCGAGCCCACCGGCGCTGAGTCGAAGATCGGCGCCCAGGTGCGCCCCGCGTCCCGGGTCTCCCACACCCCGCCGTTCACCGCCCCGAAGTAGAAGTGCAACCGGTCGTCGCTCGCCCCTTCCACCGCCAGCACCCGCCCGCCCCGAAACGGCCCGATGGAGCGCCATGTGAGGGCGCCGTAGGCGGAGGGCGGGACGGGGGCCGCGGAGGCGGCGCAGCCGGCGATCATCCCGAGAGAGGCCGCGCCCAACACCATCCCACTCTGTCTTGTCATGGCGTTCCTCCTCGCCTCCCTCCCCTTTATGGGGAGGGACAGACGACGCAAAGCGTCGTCGGGGTGGGGATGTCCGACGAAACCCGCCGCGTCGGAGATGATCCTGACTTCCCCACCCGGATCGCTTCGCGATCGTCCCTCCCCATGAAGGGGAGGGAGGCGTTTTGGGCTGTTCGCCCCCTACCCCTTCACCAACGAAAAATAGGTCTCCGCCGCCGCCGGGAAGGCGCCGGAGCGGACGTCGTCGGCGTAGGCGCGGGCGGCCCGGGCGATTTCGCCGCGCAGGTCGGCGTAGCGGCGGACGAACTTGGGGGTCCAGTCGAACAGGCCCAGCATGTCGTCGGTGACCAGGATCTGGCCGTCGCAGCCGGCCGAGGCGCCGATGCCGATGGTCGGGACGTCAATCGCCGCGGTGATCTCGCGGGCCAGTCCCTCGGCCACTCCCTCGACCACCACGCAGAAGGCCCCGGCGTCGGCGGTCGCCCGGGCCTCGGCGATCACGCAGGCGTATTCGCCGCCGTGGCGGCCCTTGGCCTTGAAGCCGCCGTCGGCGAGGACCGCCTGGGGGCGAAGGCCCACATGGCCGATCACCGGCACGCCGCGGCGGGTGAGGTAGGCGATGGTCTCGGCCACCGCCGGGCCGCTTTCCACCTTCACCGCCTGGGCGCCGGTTTCTTTCAGGATCCGCACCGCATTGGCGTAGGCGGTCTCCTTGGCGCCTTCGTAGGAACCGAAGGGCATGTCGACCGCGACCAGGGCGCGGTGGCTCGCCCGCATCACCGCCTGGCCGTGCAGGATCATCATCTCCATCGTCACGCCGACGGTGTTGGGCAGGCCATGGACGACCATGCCCACCGAATCCCCCACCAGCAGCAGGTCGCAGACCGCATCGAGGATCTCCGCCACCGGGGCGGTGTAGGCGGTGAGGCAGACGATCGGCTCGCCGCCCTTGCGAGCCTTGATCTGGCGCGGCGTGATACGTCGCTCGGCCTCCGGGCGCTGGGCGGACATGCGCCGCTAGATCTCGCGGATCGCGCGGGTCACGGCGAAGCCTAGGGCGACCACGGCCAGGGCCGCCGAGAGCCACATCACCTCCCCGTCCAGGACCGTCCCGGCCGGAAGGATATGAAGGCCGTCGAGCCCAGCCAGGCGCGAGGATACGAGATGATTGGACTGGGCCGTGGCCGCGCCCAGGCGCTGGAGCAGGCCCGATCCCAGGATCTGGGCCCCGCCGATCAGGCCGCCGGCGATCCCCAGGCCGCCGATGACGAACTGGCGGAAGGTCCAGCCCCGGTCCAACCGCTCCTCGACGCGCAGGGCGAAGAGGTGGGCGTCGGCGAAGGCCGGCGCCTCGGCGAAGAGGCGATCGAGTTGCATCTCGAAGGTCCTGTCAGCCATGGGCCGTCGTCTCCAGGCCGCCACCGTCTCCGGGCGCGAGGCGCGCTCGAAGTTTATCCAAACCACGTTTGACATGGGATTTGACCGTTCCCAGAGGCGTGTTCAAGGCCAGCGCCGTCTCGCCGTGCGAAAAGCCTCCGCCGTAGCAGAGTGAAACGCAGACGCGTTCGGCCGGTGAGAGGGACTTCAGGGCTTCGTCCAGGTCGATGCGGAGGGCCGCGCCGGCCTCGCCAAGACCCGGCTCCGCCGCCAATTCCGGCAGCTCGGCCATCAGGTCCAGGCGCGCGTCCCGGCGCCATCGCTTGACATAGAGCCTGGCCGCGATCCGTTTCACCCAGCCCTGGAAGGCGCCCTCGCCGCGAAACTCGACGATTCGCTCGAAGGCGGCCAGGAAAGCGTCCTGGGCCAGGTCGTCGGCGAGGGCGCCATCGGCCCCCATCCGGCGCAGCAGGGCCCGGACCGCCGAGCCGTGACGCCGGACCAGTTCGCCGAAGGCTTCCCGGCCGCCCGTCGCCGCCAGGGCGACGAGCTCCAGGTCGTGCTTCGATGCGCGCGACTCCACCGACTCAAGCATGGAAATCCCCCGTGCGGCCGCCTTGGCCTCAAGACTTGGCCGCGTTGCGCCGGGTGAGCCACAGGACAAAATAGGCCACGCCGATCAGGCCCGGGATGGCGCCGGCGCCGGCGATGGATGTGCCGGTGGTATAGGCGGCGATGTCGTTGACGCTCATCAGGCCGTACCACATGAAATAGCCCAGGCCGCAGAGCCCCAGCCCCACCGCGATCAGCACGATGGCGCGGCGCAGATCGCGCTCCGGCGTCGGCATCGAGCGCTCGGAAACCTTGCTCTGCAGCGATTCGATGAGTTCGGGGGGCACCGGCTGGCCCTTCTCATAGGCGACGCGCAGGGTCTCGTGCATCTGCGCCCGGTCGCGGGCGGCGAAATAACTCTTGACCCAGATCGGGCCGATGACCACGGCGATGATCATGAAGATCCCGAAGATCGGGACCAATTCATCGATGATTTTAGCGAACCACATAGTTGTCTCCAATTCTTGACCTCGAGGGGGTCAGCCTGAACGCCCCTGTTGCGTGATAGAGGCCAGCAGATGCGCGTCCGGATGCGCTTTGCTAAGTGAATTCGTGGTAAGGGGCGCCAAGCCGCGCGGCTCAGAGCGCCTCGACCAGCGCCGGCCCAACATCGCCGGCCAGGATTATTTGCGCCGGTCCAGGACAAAATCCACCGCCGAGGCGAGGAAGCGGCCGCGCTCGCCGAAGGGCTCCAGGTGGGCCTTGGTCTGAGCCGTGAGCAGGGCGACGCGTTCCTTGGCCGCTTCGACCCCCAGCAAGGTGACGTAGTTGGCCTTGCCCCGGGCGGCGTCCTTGCCGCCCGCCGCCTTGCCCAGGGCCTCGGTGTCGCCCTCGGCGTCCAGGACGTCGTCGACGATCTGATAGGCCAGGCCGATGTCGCGGCCGAAGGCCATCAGGGCGGCGCGTTCGGAATCCTTCACCCGGGCCATGGCGAGGGGCAGCTCGAAGGCGCAGACGATCAGCGCCCCGGTCTTCATTCTCTGCATGCGGGCGACGGCGCCCATGTCGTCGCGGACGCCCAGAAGATCGATCATCTGGCCCCCGGCCATGCCCCGCGCGCCCGAGGCGACCGCCAGGCGGCGGACCAGCTCGGCGCGCACCGCCCCGTCCTCGTGGGTGTCGGGGTGGGCCATGATCTCGAAGGCGACGGTCTGCAGGGCGTCGCCGGCGAGGACGGCGGTGGCCTCGTCATAGGCCACATGCACCGTCGGGCGACCGCGGCGCAGGGCGTCGTCGTCCATGCACGGCAGATCGTCGTGGACCAGGCTGTAGGCGTGGATGCATTCCAGGGCGCAGGCGGCGCGCAGGACCGAACACTCGGCCAGGTCGAAGAGGCGCCCGGTCTCCAAAGCGAAGAAGGGGCGAAGCCGCTTGCCGGGCCCGAGCGCCGCATAGCGCATGGCCTCGGTGAGCCGGGATTCGGGCCCCTCGGCCCGGGGCAGGAGCTCGTCCAGGGCCACGGTGACCAGATCCGCCGCCTCGGCGACGCGGTGGCGCAGGGCGGCGGCGGCGGCCGCGCTCACGAAAATTCGGCCGGTTCGACACCCGTCGGCCCGGCCGGGCCGAGGATGATCTTCTCCACCCTCAGCTGGGCGGCCTTGAGCTTCTCCTCGCAGTGAGCTTTGAGCGCCGCGCCGCGCTCATAGACCTGGATCGAGCGTTCGAGTTCGGCCTGCCCCGATTCCAGCTCGGCCACGATCCGCTCCAGCTCGGCCAGGGCGGCCTCGAAGGAAAGCGGGGCTATGTCGTCGGCGGCGGTCATGTGGGCCACCCTAACGACGGCGCCGGGCGGCGGCAACGAAGGTAGAGGTAGGACTCAGCTCTTTTGCGACGCGCGTTTCCAGCCCAGCCAGCCCGCTATGACGACCACGATGCCGCCGCCGCCGAACAGGGCCGTCCAAACCGGGTTCCACTTCGTGACGAGGTAGACGGGGGTTGCCTGGACCTTGAAGTGGTCGACCAGAGCCGGCCGGGCGAGGACGGGTTCGGGACCGCCCCGGGCCTGGACGATGTTGAACAGCCGCAGGGTCAGATCGAGGTCGCCGGCGGCCTTGGGCCGGACGGTCCAGCTCCACTCGACATTGGCGTCGCGGGTGACCGGCTGGTCGGGCGGGGCCTCGGGATGGATTTCCACCACGCCCGGATCGCCTTCGAGGGTTGCGCGGGCGGTGTCGTTCAGCCTGATCGTGCGCACGACCTGGTTTCCGGGGGTCTGGGCCGCGGTGGCGACGGCCTCCTGGAAATCCTTGCTCGCCACCACCAGCCAGAAGCGCTCGGACCGGTCGACGGTCATTTTGGAGGGATGGCGATAGACCACCGGCATGGGCTGGCTGGCCGCGAGTTGCTGGTGGACGTCGGGCGGGCCCTCGGCGGGGGGCGGCGGCCCCTCGACCGGGGGCGGCGGTTTCGGCGGTGACGGGATGGACCCTCCCGCGATCATATCCGCGGATTTGACCGGGCCGGGGACCGGCGGGCGCGCGCCGGCCTGGCCCGACGGCGCGCTGAGGTTGGCGTCGGCGGGGGCCGGCGGCCCCGGGCGGGTGCAGGCGGCGAGAAGGAGCGCGGCCGCCACGGCCGCTGTCGAGAGGCTGGATCGGACAAGGCTCATTGGTCGCCCCCAGAGGTAACTAAGCCTTTAGCCAGCCTTCGCCAGCAACGCCAGGGTCGCGGGGTCGCGCCGCCCGGCGAAGAAGGCGGCGAGACAGCGGCCGAAGGGCTCGGGGCCGTCGCCGGCGTGTTCGAACAGCGTCATCGAAGACTTGAGCTTCATGGCGTCGACGGGACCGAAGATCGCCTCGGCGCTCCCGCCGCTGTGGGCGAGAACGGCGCCGGTGCAGTCCCGCAGCCGCCGGCCCAGGACCGGGTGGGCGAGGAAGGCCCGCGCCTCGGCCGCCGAGCCGATCGCGTAGAGGCGGGAGGTGGCGCTTTGGCCGAGGCCCGCGATCTGGGGAAAGATGAACCACATCCAATGGCCGCTCTTGTGGCCCGCCCGCAGTTCGGCCAGCGCCTGGGAAAAGACGCCCTCCTGCGCCGCGACGAAGCGCGCCAGGTGGTGGTGATCGGCCGTCATTGTCATCTCCATCCTATCCGTCTCGCTTCGCCGTAACGCGCGCGCCACGCGAACTGCCTCGACTCGGGTTCATAGTGGCTAAGGGCGGTGTGGAACCGAGGCGACCCATGGGCCAAGCCGTGATCGACCTGGACGAGGCCTTGGACCGGGCCCGCGCGGAGCTTCGCGCGCGCGGAGTGTTGCTCAACGCCGACGGTGCCCTGCCCAGCCTCACCGTCCTGATGACCGACGGGCGGGTGACCGGTTCGTGGTGGGCGCACCCGCTGGCGCACGAAATCTACCTCGTCGGCCGCCGCCTCGCCGCCGATCCCGACGTCCTGGTCGCCAAGCTCATCGACGGCAAACTCACCTACATCCATCGAAGCCTGTGGCCATGTGTCGTCTCGGCGGCGACGAGCCGCGAGCCGTGGCAATTCGACGGCTTGACGGGCGCCGCCCGCTCCATGCTCGAGGACGTGGAGCGAGCCGGCGCCGTCACCCCCGCGCCGGCGCTCGACCCCACCGGCCGCAAACGTCGGCGCGAGACCCTTGCCATGCTCGAATCGCGCCTGCTGGCCGTCAGCTTCGAGGAACACACCGCCTCCGGGCGCCATGCCAAGCGGCTGGAAAGCTGGGTCCACTGGGCGTCGCGCGTGGGGTTTCGTCCCACCGATCTCCCCGCCGCGGAGGCGCGGCGCGAGATCGAGCGGGTCGTGGGCGCACTGGCGGCGGGTGGTCAGGCGTCCGTGCGGTTGCCGTGGGGGCGTCTCACTCCGCCCCCAGCCGCGCGCGGATGAAGGCGCCGGCCGAAGCGAGGGCCGCGCGGCCGGGGGGGAGGCGCCCCGCCCACAGGGGCCAGGCGTGGATCATGTGCGGCCATACCTCCAGGGTGACGGCGACATCGGCCGCGCCGGCGCGCTCGGCGATGCGAGCGGCGTCGTCCAGCAGGGTCTCGGCCGATCCCACCTGGATCAGGAGGGGCGGCAGGCCGGTAAGATCGGCGTGGAGGGGCGAGGCGCGGGGATCGGCCGGATCGGCGCCGGCGAGATAGGCGGCGGCCAGTTCATGGAGGTAGGGCGGCGAGATGATCGGGTCGACGGCGGCCTTGGTCGCCAGGCTGGCGCCGGTCATGGCCAGATCGACCCAGGGAGAGAGCAGCCAGGCGCAGGCCGGCAGCGGCCGTCCCGCGGCTCTCAGGCCGGCCAGCAGGGCCAGGGTCAGGCCGCCGCCGGCGCTGTCGCCGCCGATCGCCACATGGGCGGCGTCGACCCCCTGGGCGAGGAGGGCGTCGTAGGCGGCGCGGGCGTCGTCCAGGGCGGCGGGGAAAGGGTGCTCGGGGGCCAGGCGGTAGCCCAGCGCCAGGGTGCTTACTCCCGCCGCCCGTCCCGCCTCGGCGACCAGACCGCGATGGCTGGCGATCGAGCCGGAGGAATAGCCGCCGCCGTGCAGGAACATCAGCAGGCGCGAGGCGTCCGCCCCGGGGGTCAGCGACCATTCGGCGGCAACCCCGCCGATCTGGGCCGCGTCGAAGCGGATGTCGGCGGCGAGCCCGTCGGCCGAGCCGATCTCGTCGAGCCGTTCGCGCCGCTCGGCGAGGGTGGTTGGCCGAGGCTTCGATGCCAGCAGCCGCCGAACCCCCTCGATCCCAGTATCGTCGTCGTCCATGCGGTCCTCCTCCGGCGCCTCGATCACCGCGATCAAAGAGCGCGCATGGCGGCGGAGGCGTCAAGTTGTGCGGGGGCGCGAGCCCTAGGGTGGTGAGCGCGGCCTTGCGCCCCTTCCGTCACGGCGCGAGAGGGCAGGGCGGCGGCCACACAGCTTCGGAGCGAGGATTCGATCTGGCGGCGATTTCCTCTAGGATCGCGGCGCGACCATCACGGAGGGCCCGATGACCACGGAAGCGACGACCGGTCCGGGGCCGGATCTGGCCCGGCTGTGGGACAAGCATTGCGAGTACGAATTTGTCGCCCGGGACGTCCCCGCCACCATGGCGACGATGGTGGCCGAGCCCTACGTCAACCACATCCCGACCATGACCGGCGGGGTGGGACACGACGAGCTGGCGCGGTTCTACACGCACCACTTCGTCAACAGCAATCCGCCCGACACCAGGCTCACGCCGGTCTCGCGCACCGTGGGCGCGACGCAGGTGGTCGACGAGATGCTGTTTTCCTTCACCCACACCTGCGAGATCGACTGGATGCTGCCGGGCGTCGCGCCGACCGGACGATTCGTGGAGGTCCCCCTGGTCGCCATCGTCGCCTTCGAGGGCGACAAGCTTTGCCACGAGCACATCTATTGGGACCAGGCCAGCGTGCTGGCGCAGATCGGCCTCATCGATCCGGCCGCCCTGCCGGTCGCGGGGGTCCAGACGGCGAGGAAACTTCTCGACGAGACGCTGCCTTCCAATACCCTGATGACGGCCTGGAGCCGCAGCGCGGGCAAGCCGATCTGAGAACCGCGCGCGGGCGGACAGAGAAGGAATGGGGATGGCGGGGGCGAAGATCGAGGCGGGACCAGGCGCTACAGCGCACGGCATCGGCAGGGGCGTGGTCGGCCTCCTGGCCCTGGCCATCTTCATCAACTATGTCGACCGGGGAAACCTCGCCACCGCCGCGCCGCTGATCAAGGGCGAACTGAGGCTCAGCAATACCCAGATCGGCCTGCTGCTCAGCGCCTTCTTCTGGACCTATACCCCGGCCCAGCTGCTCGCCGGCTGGCTGGCCGAGAAGATCAACGCCTATCGCACCCTGGCCATCGGCATCGCCATCTGGTCGCTGGCCACGGCGGCGACCGGGCTGGCCGGCGGGTTCGCCGCCCTCCTGGCCCTCAGGCTCGCCCTGGGCCTGGGCGAAAGCGCCATCTATCCCTGCAGTTCGAAGCTATTCGCCGAGCATCTGCCCCGCCATCGCCTCGGCGGCGCCAACGGCCTCTTCGCCGTGGGCCAGGCGCTGGGCCCCGCCTTCGGCACCTTCGTCGGCGGCCTGATGATCGCGCGGACGGGCTGGCGGCCGGTGTTCATCGTCTTCGGCCTGGCGTCGATCCTGTGGCTCATCCCCTGGCTTGCCGCCACCCGCCACGCCTCGCGCCGGGCCGATGCGCCCCGGCCCGCGCCGCCGTCGTTCCGAGCCATCCTGAAGACGCGCGAGCTGTGGGGGGCGGGCTTTGGCCATTTCTCCTTCGCCTACGCCTTCTATTTCGTCATCTCCTGGCTGCCGCTCTACCTGGTCAAGGCGCGCGGCTTCAGCGTCGGCGAGATGGCGCAACTGGGCGGCGCCGTCTATCTGGTCTTCGCCGCCACCGCCCAGGCCACGGGGTGGATCTCCGATCGCTGGATGCGGGCGGGCGCCAGCGACACGCGGGTGCGCAAGACCTTCGGCATCACCGCCCACGTGGGCCTCGCCGCCTGCATGCTCATCTGCGCCATCGGCGGACCGGCGATGATCATCGCCGCCCTGTTCGGCGCCGGCGTTTGCTTCGGCCTCAACAACCCCACCATCTTTGCGGTCGGCCAGACCCTGGCGGGGCCCACGGCCGGCGGCAAATGGATGGGCGTCCAGAACTGCCTCGGCAACTTCGCCGGCATCCTCGCCCCCATCGTCACCGGCCTGGCCGTCGACCGCAGCGGAACCTTCACCGCCGCCTTCCTGATCGCCGGCGCCGTCGCGCTCACCGGCGTGGTGGGGTGGGGGATGATTATACGGCGGGTGGAGGCGGTGAGGTGGGGCGTGGCCACTTCTGGCCATTGACTCCGACTTGGTCCAGATTGCCGGCATTGTCCAGCATTGGAGTTGCGGCATGAGGACGACGACGACCAGGATGTCGGGGACTGGGAGGGTTGCCCCACGGCGTCCAGTTCAACGCTGAAGCCTCGGTCCCAGGCAGCCTTCTGCGCCAGAGTGCGGACCACGAGGCCTGGGGGATTTTGCAGCTCCAGGACCAACCGCCGCACCCTCAATTCCTGGGCACGCGCTTCACGCGGCGCGCCGCCGCCAGCGCGAGAAAGGCCGCGCGCAGGGAGTCGAAGAAACGTGGTGGCAGGTGGCCGTACTCGACCCTCGAAGGCTCCGAGCCCGGAACCGGCCGAAGGTCATAGCCGGGCCATAGGAAGTCATTGATCTCGTCCAGCAGGATCCACGACGGTCGGTCGTCGAGTTGGAGGTGTTGCTTGACCCGAAACGGAAGCTCCACCCCCAAGGCCGAATCGTTAGGAGGCGAGTGAGTGACGGGCAGGACATAGACCTGTGTCTCTCCGCCGATGGTGGGAGCCGCCAGAATGACGGCGCAAGGCCGGTCTTTCTGACCTTCCTCCTGGCCTTCGACGTGTTGGCGTCGCCACAGATAGGAACAGCGGTTCACCAGCCCCGGAACAGGCTTCGGCAACCGCATCCTAGTCGTCGAGAAGGGCGTTCAGAGGCTCATGCCCGGCTGGCGCTCGCGCCTTGGCGATCATCGCCAGTTCTTCGTCGCTGAGTTCGTCGATGGAGCGCGCGCGCGGCGCATATCGCCTCATGCGCTCGAACTCGGCGGCGGACACCAGGACCAGGCGATCTCGGCCATTGCGGGTGATGGTAATAGGCTCGGTCAAGGCGCTGTCGCTCAAGGCGCCATACCGCTTCAAGAAATCGGCCGAAGAAACCCGCATGATTGGTCACTCACGAAAGACTCGAACGTTTCGAATATGACGGTCGCGGTGGCGCCTGTCCAGAGGCTGAGCCATGGCCCACAGCGCCAGTTCCA
>JBBQGZ010000024.1:0-26889 GCA_038323535.1 Caulobacterales bacterium | reverse complement strand
GATCGAGGCCAAGGACGGCGGCCTCTACCGCTCCGACGACGGCGGCGAACAGTGGAAGCGAGTCAACCAGGACGGCCGCATCCGCCAGCGGGCCTGGTATTTCTCCAAGATCTATGCCGATCCCAAGGCGGTCGACACGGTCTATGCCTTGAACACCGGCCTGCTGCGCTCCACCGACGGCGGCGCGACCTTCAATCTGGTGTCCGCCACCCACGGCGACCACCACGCCCTGTGGATCGATCCGGCCAACCCCAAGAGCCTGATCAACGCCAACGACGGCGGGGCCAGCGTCTCCCTGGATGGCGGGGCGACCTGGTCCACCCAGGAGAACCAGCCGACCGGCGCCTTCTACCATGTGGCTGTCGACAACCGCGTTCCCTATTTCGTCTATGGTGCGCAGCAGGACAATTCCAATCTGGCGGTGGCCAGCTTCAGCGACGAGGGCGTGATCGGCCCGCGCGACTGGTATCCCGCCGGGGGCGGCGAGTCGGGCTTCGTCGTCCCCGACGCCCGCGACGCGAACATCGTCTACAGCGACTCCGAGAACCAGTTCGCGCGGTTCGACGTGCGCGCCCAGCAGTCGCGCAACATCAGCCCCGACCCGATCGACAATTCCGGGCACCCGGCCGCAGGCCTCGTCCACCGCTTCAACTGGACCTCGCCGCTGATGCTCTCGCCGCACGACCCGGACGTGCTCTATGCCGCCTCCGAGGCGGTGTGGAAGTCGACCGACCATGGACACAGCTGGACGATCATCAGCCCCGATCTCACCCGCAACGACAAATCGAAACAACAGGCCAGCGGCGGGCCGCTGACCAAGGACATCACCAGCGTCGAATATTACGACACCGTCTTCGCCCTGGCCGAGTCGCCCCTGGCCAAGGGCAAGCTATGGGCAGGCTCTGACGATGGGCTGATCCACCTGAGCATCGACGGCGGCGCCCATTGGTCCGACGTCACGCCGCGCGCAATTCCTCCCTGGAGCGCCATCAGCCTGATCGAGCCGTCGCCGCATCGCGCGGCCGGCGCCTATGTCGCGGTCGACCGCCACAAGCTCGACGACATCGCCCCCCATGCCTGGAAGACCAACGACGACGGCCGGACCTGGACATCCATCTCCGCCGGACTGCCGATGGGCGCTGTCGTGCACGTGGTTCGCGAAGACCCGGTGCGGCCGGGCCTGCTCTACGCCGGCACCGAGGCGGGGGTGTTCGTCTCCTTCGACGACGGCGGCGCCTGGCGGCCTCTCCAGCAGGGCATGCCGGCGGCGCCTGTCCACGATCTGGCGGTCAAGGGCGACGACCTCGTCGCGGCCACCCATGGCCGGTCCTTCTATATCCTCGACAACGTGACGCCCCTTCGCCAGGCCGCGCCGGCGCCCGGCGCCCTGGTCCTCTACACGCCCCAGACGGCCATCCGCCGCTACTATCCCGACGAGGTGAACACCCGCCGCCCGGTCGGCCAGAATCCCCCTTCCGGCGCCCTCATCGACTATGTGCTTTCCCCCGCACCGACCGGCGAGGTGACCCTGGACATCCTGGACGAAAGCGGCCGCGCCATCCGCCACCTTTCCAGCACGACCACCAAAAAGCTCGCCCAGCCTCCCGAGTGGCCCGACCAGATCGTGCCCAACGACCTCATTCCGGCCAAGGCGGGGATGAACCGCCTGGTCTGGGACCTGCGGATGGACGATCCCGATCCTATTCCCGGCGCCTTCTACGAAGGGATACCGCCGCGCGGGCCGATCGTGGCGCCGGGCCGCTACCAGGTTCGCCTCACCGTCGCCGGCCAGAGCCGAACCGCGCCCCTGACGGTCGTCGCCGATCCGAGGGTCGCTGGCGGCGAGGCGGCGATCGCGGCCAAGACGACGCTGGCCGTCGCCACGGCGGCGGACATCGACGCCCTGCACAAGGCGGTCAACCAGATCCGGGCGGCGAGGGCGCGCTCGGCCTCGGCGCCGCCGAGGGCGGACCTCGATTCCATCGAGGGCGAGCTGATGCAGGTGAACATGAAAGGCTCGGAAGCCAATCTCGCCTTCCCCAGCAAGCTCAACGAGCAGTACGCAGCTTTCGCCTATTCGCTCGAGGACGCCGACACCCCGCCGACCCGCCAGCAGCAGGCGCTCTACGACTCCCTGCACGCCCGGCTAAAGGCGCAGCTCGACGCCTGGGGGGCGCTGAGCTCAGGCGCGTCGTCGGGGCGTTGAGGCGCGCCGGCCTTACCTCATCCCGGATGCCCTTCGCGCGCCGGCGCCACGACCCGCCGGAGACTTGTCTCGAAGGTCTCGGCGGAGAGCTGCCTCTCGAGAACCGCGACCAGCTGATTCGCGAGCGCGGGATCGTCGTCGGCGGTCAGCCGAAAACCGTTGTCTTCCAAAAAGAAGATCATGGCCGCAAAGGCCGTCCTTTTGTTGCCCTGAATGAAGGGATGATTGGCGGCGATCGCGAACACCAAGACCACGGCGAGGGAAATCACGTCTTCGATGCCCCCGAACGCCCAATGGTGGTAAGGCCGCTGGCAAGCGCTTTCCAGAAGATCACGGTTGATCAAGGCATGGGGCTCCCCCGTGCCGGCCAACAATTCCCGGTTCACCGTGATGACGGCTTCGGCCGTCATCCAGCACGGCTCATTCGGCAAGGCGCGCCAGTATCTTCGGGAAGCGTTTCTTCAGGTTCTTCACGCGCGCCGCGTAGTCCGGGGCCTTGGCGCCGGTGGGAGGCGCCTTGGGTACGGAGGTGTTTCCGGCCATCGGTTCGTCGAGTTCACGCTCCACGACCGGCTCGTGTGCCGCCATTCCGACCTCCTTCCCGCTTCGGCCTGCGGCGCGACCGCGACCTTCTTCTCTATAGCGCCTCGATCATCGAGCCTCAAACACGGGGGGCCGGGGTTGGGGTCGCGGTGGATGGTTTATCTGAGATGCTCAAGTTTCCGGCGCCGCGATGGCAAGCGGTCGAGAGGTTCAGCGCGGAGGTCAGACCGCTCAGGCCGCCAGCCTGATCCAGTCCCGCCGCTCCCAGTGCATGATTGACCCCTCGCCATGGTTGCCTTGGCCTCGCCTTAGACCCTAGGCTCGCGCGGGTGAGGAGGCTGCCATGGCGTTAACCAAGGGCGACGACTTTCCGATCCACCAGACCAGCGAGCCGATCGCTTATAGCGGGACCGACCGCAACTTCTACGACCGCTATTTCTTCAACGGCTATGGGGCGCGGGGGGAAGACTTCTTCGCCCTGGCCTTCGGCGTCTATCCGCACCTCAACATCGCCGACGCCAGTTTCTGTGTGGTTCGCGACGGCGTGCAGACCGCCCTGCATGCGAGCCGCTGGCTTAACATGGAGCGCATGGATCTGGCGGTGGGCCCGATCGCCATCGAGGTCCTCGCGCCCCTGAAGCGATTGCGGCTCCTCGTCGAGGCGCCCGATCAGGGTGTGCGCGCCGACATCACCTTCGAAGGCCGCTCCTTTCCGGTGGAGGAGCCGAGGTTCATCCGGCGCCACGGCCCGCGCGCCTTCATGGATTATACGCGGCTGACGCAGAACGGCCGCTATTCCGGCTGGATCGAGCTGGACGGCGAGCGCCGAAGCGTCGACGGCTTCGTCGGAACCCGTGATCGTTCCTGGGGCGTGCGGCCGGTGGGCGCGCGCGATGCGCAGGAGGTCGTTCCGCCGTCGCCGGCGCAGTTCTACTGGATCTGGGCGCCGTGCAACTTCCAGGCCGGGAGCTTCTTCTTCCATAGCAATGAGGACGCGGCCGGCCAGCCTTGGAACCGGCGGGCGGTGTGGGCGCCGGACGGCGCGGAAGCGACGGGCCTCGTCGAGATCACCGATTGCGGCGTGACGATCGATTGGAAGCCGGGGACGCGCCATGCCCGGCGGGCGGTGGTGAATTTGAGTGATAGCCACGGCGTGCGGGAGGTGGTCTTCGAGCCCGAATATGAGTTCTTCATGTTGGGTCTGGGCTACGGCCATCCCAAATGGGGGCACGGCTTGGCCCACGGCGCCCTGGCCGTGGAGCGAGAGGATCTGAAGCTTTCCGAGGTGGGCGTCCGCCTGCCGCATCACCTCCACGTCCAGGCCCTCTGCAAGGTCACCCGCCGTGACGCGGCGGGGGCCGAAGAGGTCGGGCGGGGCGTCCTCGAACAGCTCGTCTTTGGCCCCCATGCGCCGTCGGGTTTCGCCGACATGCTCGATTTCGCCGGCTGATGACCCTCGCCGATCGGCTCGCCGCCTACCTCACCCGGACCACTGGGACGCCGACCTTGGTCGAGGGCCTGGCCCGCATCTCCGGCGGGGCCAGCCGGGAGACCTATCGCTACGACGCCGTCACGGGCGGCGAGCGCAAGGGGTTCATCCTGCGCCGCGATCCGCCCGGCAGCTTGATCGAGACCGACCGCCGGCTGGAATTCCTGGCCATCCGGTCCTTCGCCGGCAAGGGCGTCGCGGCGCCCGAAGCGATCGTGCTGGAGGAGGAGGGCGCGGAGCTCGAACGCCCCTTCTTCATCATGGCCCGGGTGGACGGGGGCGCCACGGGCAGCCCTCTGGCGGCCGATCCCTACGGCGAGCATGGCGTCGCCATCGGGCGCCAGTTTTTCTCGTTCCTAGGCTGGATCACGGCCGAACCGGTCGAAAGCCTGCCGATCGCGGAGGCCGCGCCCCGCCCGACCCCCGACGCGTGCTGGCGGCGTGAACTCGACTATTGGGCCGGGGTGATCGAGGCGGATGAGGCGCATCCCCAGCCGATCGTCCGCGCCGCCATCCGGCGCCTGCGCCGCGCTCCGCCGCCGCCACCGGCGAAGATCGCCGTGGTCCACGGCGACTACCGGTCGGGCAATTTCCTACATGACGGTGCCGGACGGATCCTCGCGGTCCTGGACTGGGAGATGGCGCACCTGGGCGATCCTCTGGAGGATCTGGCCTGGGCCATGGATCCCCTGTGGTCGCACCCAGGCGACGGGCGGATCTCCGGGATGGTCGGGCGGGATGAAGCCCTGGCTCTCTGGGAGCGCGCCAGCAGCCTTAAGGTCGATCCGGCCGCCCTGGCCTGGTGGTCACTATTCGCTTCGGTCAAGGGAGCGGCGATCTGGACCTCCGCGGCCAAGGCGTGGCGCGACGGGGGGTTCGTCGAACCCATCCTGGCCTTTTCCGGATGGTATACGGCCCGGCGCCAGGACGAGATCCTGGCCGAGCGCCTGACCGCCATGGCGGGCCTATGACCCCAAATCTCCCGGATATTCTGCTGGGCCAGTCCCTGGCCCTGGCCGCGCCCCAGCCGCCCGAAGCGTCGGGCGACTACATGGCCGGCCGCCTCGGCATGATCGCCCTGCTCTGCGCCCTGGCGGCGCAGGAAGCCGAGAGGGGGATCGCCGCCCGCCTGTGGGAAAACCAGGCGCTTCGCGACCTGTTCGCCAGGGCCGCAGGCGCCTATGACGAGCCTTTGGCTGGCGCGCTCGCCTCCGCCGGCGCCCGGGCCGACGAAGATGTCGCCTTGAGCGCCCTTGACCTCGCCAACGCCGAGCTGCGCCGCCTGCTCATCGCCCTGCACGAGGCGGTCGAAGCCCGCGGCGACGCCGGCCTGGACGCCGAGATCCTCACGCTCTATCGCGCCATGGCCCACGCGCGCCGCCTTGAGTTACCCGCGGCGATGAGCGGCTAGACGATGTGATGTACAGCGACCCGCCCCACTAACCAACGTCATCGCCGGGCGTCCGTCCCGGCGACCCATGAACACATGGCGTGGTGTGGCCGCGCCAGCGCGGCCATTGCGCCGGTCACGCTGATGGACGGCCGACACGAACGGTCGGCCATGACGTTTCCTTTGGGGGATCGATGGCGATTGACGCCCGCGCGCCGCGCCTAGAGCCGCTCGTCCAGATGCTCGACGATCAGTTCGGCCGCGTCGGCGGCCGACATCGCGCCGGTGTCGATGTGGATCTCTGGATTCTCCGGAGTCTCATAGGGGCTGTCGATGCCGGTGAAGTTGGTCAGCTCGCCCGCCCGCGCCTTGGCGTAGAGGCCCTTGACGTCCCGCTCCTCGGCTTGCGCGAGGGTCGCATCGACGAACACCTCGAGGAATTCTCCTGGCGCCATGAGGTCGCGGGCCATGCGCCGCTCCGACCGGAACGGGCTGATGAAGGAGACCAGCACGATCAGGCCGGCGTCGGCCATCAGGCGGGCCACCTCGCCCACCCGGCGGATGTTCTCCACCCGCTCGGCGTCGCTGAAGCCCAGATCCCGGTTGAGGCCATGGCGGACGTTGTCGCCGTCCAGCAGATAGGTGTGCCGCCCCTGGGCGAGCAGTTTCTTTTCCACCAGATTGGCGATGGTGGATTTGCCCGCGCCCGACAGTCCGGTGAACCACAGCACCGCCGGCTTCTGGCCCTTGGCCTCGGCCCGCGTCGCCTGGTTCACGTCGACCGCCTGCCAGTGGATGTTCTGCGAGCGGCGCAGGGCGAAGCGGATCATGCCTGCGCCGACCGTCGCGTTGGTCAGCTTGTCGATCAGGATGAAGCCGCCCAGGTCGTGGTCGACCTCATAGGGATCGAAGGCGATCGGCCGGTCGATGCTGATATTGCAGACGCCGATCTCGTTGAGTTCCAGCTGCCGCGCGGCCAGCTCCTCAAGGGTGTTGACGTTGATCTTGTACTTGGGTTCGGTGATCGTGGCGGTGACCGAACAAGCCCCGATCTTGAGGCCGTAAGTGCGCCCCGGCAGCATCGGGTCGGCGGCCATCCAGACGATGGTGGTTTCGAACTGGTCGGCGACCTCCGCCGGCGACTTGGCCGCGACAATCACGTCACCGCGCGAGCAATCCACTTCGTCGGCCAGGGTCAGGGTCACCGATTGGCCGGCGACGGCGCGCTCCAGGTCGCCGTCCTGGGTCACGATGCGCGCGATCTTGCTTTCGCGGCCGGACGGCAGGACCCGCACCGCGTCCCCCGGCTTGGCGACGCCGGTGGCGACCTGCCCGCTGAAGCCGCGAAAATCCAGGTTCGGCCGATTGACCCACTGGACCGGCATGCGCAGGGGCCCCGATTGCAGACGCGCCGCGTCGATCTCCACCGTCTCCAGGTGGCGCATCAGGGAGGGGCCGTCGTACCACGGCGTAAGTTCGCTCAGCGAGGCGATGTTGTCGCCCCTGAGGCCCGAGATCGGGATCGCCAGGACGTCGGTGAGGCCGATCTCCGAGGCGAAGGCCCGGTAGTCGGCGACGATGGTCTCGAAGACGCCCTGGTCGAAGCCCACCAGGTCCATCTTGTTCACCGCCAGCACGACCGAATGGATGCCGATCAGGCTGACCAGGAAGCTGTGGCGGCGGGTCTGCGTAAGGACACCCTTGCGCGCGTCGATCAGGATCACCGCCAGGTCGGCGGTGGAGGCGCCGGTGACCATGTTTCGGGTGTATTGCTCGTGGCCCGGAGTGTCGGCGACGATGAACTTGCGCTTGTCGGTGGAGAAGAAGCGATAGGCGACGTCGATGGTGATGCCCTGCTCGCGCTCGGCGGCCAGGCCGTCCACCAGCAGGGCGAAATCGATCTCGCCCCCCTGGGTGCCGATCCGTTTGGAGTCGGCTTCGAGGGCGGCCAGCTGGTCTTCGAAGATCATCTTCGAATCGTAGAGCAGGCGCCCGATCAGGGTCGATTTGCCGTCGTCCACCGAGCCGCAGGTGATGAATCGCAGCAGCGACTTGTGCTGGTGGGCGTCGAGATAGGCGTCGATGTCGGTGGCGATGAGGTCCGAGACGTGGGCCATCAGAAATACCCCTCGCGCTTCTTCTTCTCCATCGAGGCGGCTTGGTCGTGGTCGATCGCCCGGCCCTGGCGCTCGGAGGTGGTGGTCAGCAGCATCTCCTGGATGATCTGGGGCAGGGTCGCCGCCTCGCTCTCCACCGCCCCGGTCAGGGGATAGCAGCCCAGGGTGCGGAAGCGGACCTTCTTCATCACCGGCGTTTCGCCGGGCTCGAGGCGCATCCGGTCGTCGTCGACCATGATCAGGATACCGTCGCGCTCCACGACCGGCCGCTCGGCGGCGAAGTAGAGCGGGACGATCGGGATGTCCTGCAGGTGGATGTATTGCCAGATGTCCAGCTCGGTCCAGTTGGAGATCGGAAACACCCTCAGGCTCTGACCCTTGGCCGTCTTGGTGTTGTAGAGCTTCCACAGCTCCGGCCGCTGGTTCTTCGGGTCCCAGCCGTGCTGGGCGGTGCGGATGGAGAACACCCGCTCCTTGGCCCGGCTCTTTTCCTCGTCGCGTCGGGCGCCCCCGAAGGCCGCGTCGAAGCCGTATTTATCCAGCGCCTGTTTGAGCCCTTCGGTCTTCCAAAGGTCGGTGTGCAGCGAGCCGTGGTCGAAGGGGTTGATGCCGCGGGCTTCGGCGTCCGGGTTCTTATAGACCAGCAGTTCGAAGCCCAGGGTCCGGGCCATGCGCTCGCGCATCTCGTACATCGCCTGGAACTTCCAGGTCGTGTCGACGTGGAGCAGGGGGAAGGGCGGGCGGGAGGGATAGAAGGCCTTGGCGGCGAGGTGCAGCATGACCGCCGAATCCTTGCCCACCGAATAGAGCATCACCGGCTTTTCGCACTCGGCCACCACCTCGCGCATGATGTGGATGCTCTCGGCCTCCAGGCGCTGAAGATGGGTGAGGACGGCCGGGGCGAGCTTTCCGCCGCCGGCGGGGTCGGCGGTGGCGAGATCGAGCGGCATTCGTTGAGGCCCCTTGGGCTGGAAAAAGAAAAAGTCCGCCTCCGCGACCTGGCGGACGACGGACGGCCCTTCGGGGCGGTCTCTTAGGCGAGGGGGTGTTCGAGCGCAAGAGATTGTGCGGCGCCGCGCGCCGTTCGACACCGCGCCGATACGACGATTGTCTTGACGGCGGAGCGATCCATGGGCGACCACCCGCGCGCCACGGCGGATCGCCGATCGAAACAAGGGACATGTCATGATCAAGGACCTCTTCACGCTCCAAGGCCGCGTCGCGCTGGTCACCGGCGGCTCACGCGGGATCGGCCGGATGATCGCCGAAGGGTTCATCATGCAGGGCGCGAAGGTCTACATCTCCTCGCGCAAGGCCGATCAATGCGACGCGGCGGCGGCGGCCTTGTCCCGCGTTGGGGGGACCTGCATCTCCCTGCCTCAGGATCTCTCGACCGTGGACGGTTGCCGCGCCCTGGCCAACCGCCTGGGCGGGCTGGAGCCGAAGCTCGACATCCTGGTCAACAACGCCGGCGCGGCCTGGGGCGCGGCGTTCGACGATTTTCCCGAGAGCGGCTGGGACAAGGTGATGAACCTGAACCTGAAATCGCCGTTCTTCCTCACCCAGGCCCTGCATGGGGCCCTCCGTGCGTCGGCGTCCGCCGAGCGGCCGGCCAAGGTGATCAACATCGCCTCGATCGACGGCATCCGCCTCAACCCGCAGGAGACCTATTCCTACCACGCCTCGAAGTCCGCCCTGATCTACTTGACTCGCCGCATGGCCGCGCGGCTGATCGGCGAGGGGATCGTGGTCAGCGGCATCGCGCCTGGGCCCTTCGCCTCGGACATGAACCGCGCCGCGCGGGATCATGCCGAGGCGGTCGCCCGGCATGTGCCGATGGGCCGCATCGGGACCGACGAGGACATGGCGGCGGCGGCCATCTATCTGGCCTCCCGCGCCGGCGACTATGTGGTCGGGGCCACGATACCGGTGGACGGCGGCGTGGCCCTGGCCGAGCTGGGCGCCGGGGGCCCGTAGGCGCGCAGGAGGGCCTCGACCGCCTTGGCCGCGTGCTCGCGCAAATGGGCGGGCCGCGCGTCGACCGCCGCCCCGACCAGGGCGCGGTTGACCAGATCCGCCTCGAGCATGCCGCGCAGGTGCATGGCCACCATCCAGGGATCCTCGGGTCGGAGGCGGCCGGCGAGCATCTCGCCGCGCAAAAAATCCGCCATCCGAGACCACAGGACCTTGGCGCCCCGATCATGCAGCATCTCCCCCAGGCCGCTCGACCGCGCCCCGGCGGCGATGGAGTTTCGGCGCACCGAGAGGGCCTCCTCGGAGAGGGTCAGGGCCAACAGGCTGGCGCCGAACCGCTCCAGGGTCCGGCGCAGGTCGCCGGACGGCCGCAGGGTGTCGAACACCGCCTCGGCGTGCTCCAGCACCGCATCGAACATCACCGCGACGAAGAGGGCCTCCTTGGAGCCGAAATAGCGATAGAGGGTGGCCTTGGACCCTCCGATCCGCCGCGCGACCGCCGACATGCTGGTTCCCGCGAACCCATGCCGTCGGAAGGCCTCGCCCGCCGCCTCCACGATCTCCCGGCGTTTGGCGTCGGTCTTGACGCGCATCGCGTCCTCCTAAACGAAACCATACCGTATCCTTTTCGCTTGACATCCGCCAGTGCCGGTCTGTAGCCAGACGCGGGTGAACCCCATCGACCAGGAAGCCGTGGCGCCGGGCCGGATCGCCGCCGGCTGGGCCAGATGGCGCTGGCCGCTGATGATCGGGGGGCCGGTGCTGATCCTCGGCGTCGCCGCCTGGTTCGTGCTGACCGGGGGAAAATCCGAGACCACCGACGACGCCTACGTTCAGACCGCCAAGGCACCGATCAGCACCGCGATCAACGGGCGGGTGGTCGAAATCGAGGTCACCGAGAACCAACCGGTCAAGGCCGGCCAGGTGCTGTTCAAGCTCGACCCCGCCGACGAGGAGGCCGCCGCCCGCCGGGCCGACGCGGCCCTGGCCTCCGCCCAGCTCCAGGTGGTCGGCCTGCGCTCGGCCTATGACCAGGCGCGCCTGGTGCTGGGCTCGGCGCTCCAGACCCAGGCTTTCGCGGCCCGCGAGGCGGCCCGCCAGCGCGCCCTGGTCGGGGCCGGCGTCGCCTCCCGCCAGCAGGCCGCCGAGGCGGCGCACACCGCCGAGCTCGCCGGCGCCCAGGCCGCCGTGGCCCGTCAGCAGGTCGCCGCCGCCCTAGCCAATCTGGGCGCAGGCGCGCGGGCGGCGGGCGCCTTTCCGGCCGTCCTCCAGGCCGTGGCGTCCCGGGAGGCGACGCGGCTGGATCTGTCGCGCACGGTGGTCAAGGCGCCGGCGGACGGCGTCGTGGCCCGCGTCGACCAGCTCCAGGTCGGGGCCTATGTCAACGCCGCCCAGACCCTGTTCTTCGTGCTTTCGGGCCAGCCGTGGGTGGAGGCCAACTTCAAGGAGAACCAGCTGCGCAAGATGCAGGTCGGCCAGCCGGCGGCGATCCGGATCGACGCCTATGGGAACCGCGCCCTGGCCGGGCATGTGGCCAGCTTCAGCCCCGGGGCCGGGGCGAGTTTCTCCGCCTTGCCGGCCCAGAACGCCACCGGCAATTGGGTCAAGGTCGTCCAGCGCCTGCCGGTCCGCATCGCCTTTGACGCGCCCCCGCCCGACGTCGCCGGCCGCGCCGGCCTCTCGGCCAAGGTCACCGTCGATGTTCGGGGGCCTGAGAGGCGCACCCGCGCGCCGGGGCGCTGAGGCAGGTGGCCTCCGCATCGGACATCGCCAATCGCGTCCCCATCACCGTTTCCCTGATGCTGGCGACGGTGATGAATTCGCTCGACACCACGATCGCCAACGTCGCCCTGCCGCGCATCCAGGGCAATGTCTCGGCCTCTCCCGACCAGATCACCTGGGTCCTGACCTCCTACCTCATCGCCACCGCGATCATGACGCCGCTGTCGGGCTGGCTGTCGGTGAGGATCGGCCGCAAGCGCCTGTTCATGATCTCGATCGCCGGCTTCACGGCTGCGTCCATGCTGTGCGGCATCGCCAACAGCCTGGGCGAGATCGTCGCCTTCCGCCTGCTCCAGGGCGTGTTCGGGGCGTCGCTGATCCCGCTCTCCCAGGCGGTCGTGCTCGACCTCTACCCGCCCCGGCAGGTGGGCCAGGTGATGGCGCTGTGGGGCGCGGCGGCGATCCTGGGGCCGATCTTTGGCCCGGCGCTCGGCGGCTGGCTCACCGACAATCTCTCCTGGCGCTGGGTGTTCTACATCAATTTGCCGATCGGCATCCTGGCCCTCGCCGGCGTCACCCTGTTCATGTCCTCGGAGGGCGGCGGCAAGGGCCGGCCGTTCGACTTCCTGGGCTTCGGGGCCCTGACGGTGTTCATCGGCGCCTTCCAGCTGATGGTGGACCGCGGCCCCAGCCTCGACTGGTTCTCCTCGCCCGAAGTCTGGACCGAGGCCATCGCCGCCCTGATCGGCCTGTGGGTCTTCGGCGTGCAGACCCTGAGCGCCCGGCATCCCTTCTTCCATCGCGACCTGGCGCTGGACCGCAACTTCGTCACCTGCACCGTCTTCGCCTTCTTCGTCGGCATCCTGCTCTTCTCCACCATGGCCCTGCTGCCGCCGATGATGCAGCAGCTGATGGGCTATACGGCCCTGGAAAGCGGCCTGGCGACCATGCCCCGGGGCCTGGGCTCCTTCGTCGCCATGTTCGTCGTCGGGCGCCTGATCGGCCGGGTGGACACCCGCCTGATCCTGATGGTTGGCCTTTCCCTGAGCACTCTGGCGCTCTGGCAGATGACCCATTTCGACCTGGGCATGACCAGCCGGCCGATCGTCGTCTCGGGCGTCATCCAGGGACTGGGTATCGGCCTGATCTTCGTTCCCCTGAGCACCCTGGCCTTCGCCACCCTGGCCCCCGTTCACCGCCCCGAGGCGACCGGGGTCTTCACCCTGGTGCGCAGCCTGGGGGCCAGCGTCGGCATCTCGATCATGCAGGCCCTGTGGACGATGAACACCTCGGTGGTCCATTCGGCCCTGGTCGGCCACGTCGTGCGGAGCGACCCGGTGATCCGCGCCGCCCTGCCGCCACGGTTCGACCTGGGCGCCGTCGGTGGCCTGGAGGCGCTCAACGGCGAAGTGACCCGCCAGGCGGCGATGGTCGCCTATGTCGACGACTTCAAGCTGATGATGATCATCACCCTGGCCGTCATGCCCCTGCTCCTCTTCATGCGCACCCCCAGATTCGCCCCGGATCCCGCTCATGCCCTGGTAGACTAGAGGGGCGACGGCGAGGCGAGGTTCGTCGCCGCGCGCCCCCTCCACCGCTTCGCGGTCCCCCTCCCCCAGAGGGGGGGGAAAGCGTTTGTTCTCTCTTCCCCCCCGGGGGGAAGTACCGGCGAAGCCGGGGAAGGGGGCTCTCCTCCCCCTGCTGTTCAGTTGCACCCTCGCCGCCTGCGCGACCGTGGGCCCGAACTTCTCGCGCCCCGCGCCGCCCGCCGCGGCAAACTTCGCCATGGCCGGCGATCCGCGTCCCGCCGGCGTGGCGATGACGTCCGCCGGCCGCCTCGCCGGGCCGTGGTGGCGGGCGCTGGGCTCGCCGGCGCTCGACGCGGTGATGGGCGAGGCCCTGGCGGGGAACCGGACCGTGGCCACCGCCGACGCCAGCTTGGAACAGGCCCGCGCCCTGGAGCAGGCCGAGCGCGGGGAGCGCAAGCCCAAGGTCGACGCCAGCGCCGGGGCCGAGCGGGAGCGGATCAACACCCAGGTTTTCGGCATCCCCGGCTTTCCCAGCCCGACGATCAACCTCTACAGCGTCGGAGGGACCGTCTCCTACGATCTGGACGTCTTCGGCGGCGGCCGGCGGCGGGTCGAGGCGGCGGGGGCGATGGCCGAGGCGCAGGCCAGGCGGGCGGACGCGGCCTATCTGACCCTCACCTCGGACGTCGCGCTCCAGGCGATCCGCATCGCCGGCCTGCGCGCGCAAATCGCGACGCTCCAGGCCATCGCCGCCGACGACCAGCTCAATATCGATATCGTGCGCAAGGCGGAGGCCGCCGGGGGGGAGGCGCCGGCCGCGGCGACCAGCGGGAAGGCCCAGCTGGCCGAGGACCAGGCCCGCCTGCCGCCGGTCGGTCAGCAGCTTTCCCAGGCGCGCCATGCCCTGGCCTTGCTGGTCGGCAAGGCGCCGGCCGCGTGGACGGCGCCGGATTTCGCCATGGAGGGCTTCGCACCCCCGGCCCATATTCCGGTCAGCCTGCCGTCGATCCTGGTGCGCCACAGGCCCGACATCCTGGCGGCCGAGGCCGATTTCCATGCCGACACAGCCAGGATCGGCGTCGCGACCGCCGACCTCTATCCCGACATCCGCCTGTTCGCGGGTCTCACCCGGTCGGCGCTGACGCCGGGCTCGCTGTTTTCCTATGCGTCGAGCGGATGGAATTTCGGGGCCGGCCTGACCGCGCCGATCTTCAACGGCGGCGCCTTGCGCGCCCGGAAGCGGGCGGCCGAGGCCCAGGCCCGCGCCTCCCTGGCGCACTACCAACAGACCGTCCTGGCCGCCTTCACCCAGGTTTCCGACGTGCTGACCGCCCTGGCCCACGACGATAACCGCCTAGCCGCCGACACGCGCGCCGAAGCGGCGGCCCGGGCCTCTCTGAGCGACGCCAGGGCGGCGTATCGCCTGGGCGGCGGCGCGTTCCTCGCCGTGGTTGAGGCCCAGCGGCGGCTGGACCGCGCGCGGCTCGACCGGGTCGAGGCCGAGGTCCAGCGGTTGATGGACATCGTCGCCCTGTTCGCCGCCACGGCGACCGACTGGCGCGAGGGCCCGACCGCCGGGTCGTAGAGCCTCAGCGGGCGGCGGCGCGCGTCGAGGCCGCCACCAGGCCGGGGACGGCGCCCGCCCCCTCGAGCACCTCGATGCTTGAGCCATGGAAATCGTCCCCGATCGGCTGGGCCGCGCCGCCCAGGCAGCCGGCGAGGAAGCCCTCGGCCACGGCGTTGAAGGCGGTGGCGTTTTCGGGGCGGTGGAAGCCGTGACCCTCGTCGGGGAAGAGGACGTAGGTCACCGGCGTCCCCTTGGCCTTCATGGCCGCGACGATCTGGTCGGACTCGCGCTTGTTGACCCTTGGATCATTGGCCCCCTGGCCGATCAGCAGGGGAACCCTGATCTGGTCGACATAGGTCAGCGGCGAGCGTTCCTTGAGCAGGGCGCGGCCAGCCTCGGTGCGCGGATCGCCCATGCGCTGAGTGAACTGCTCATAGATCGCCGCCCAATAGGGCGGGATGGTCTGCAGGAGGGTGAAGAGGTTGGACGGGCCGACGATATCCACCCCGCAGCGGAAGGCGTCGGGCGTCATGGTCACCCCGGCCAGGGTCGCGTAGCCGCCGTAGGATCCGCCCATGATGGCCACGGAATCGGCGGTGGTGACGCGGTTCTTCACCGCCCAGGCCACGGCGTCGATCAGGTCGTCGTGCATCTTGCGGCCCCACTGGAGGTCGCCGGCCTTGATGAACGCCTTTCCGAAACCGGTGGAGCCCCGATAGTTCACCGACAAGACCGCGTAGCCCCGGTTGGCCAGCCACTGGTGGTAGCTGAAATAGCCGTAGTTGTCCCTGGCCCACGGCCCCCCATGAACGAACAGCACCATCGGCAGCGGCTTCCCCGGTAGCCCTTCGGCGCCGGCCGGGACGCCCGGCGGCAGGCTCAGGTAGGAGACCAGGGTGAGGCCGTCGCGGGACGGGATCTCGACCCCGCGCATCGCCGCCAGCGTCTTGCCCTCCAACTCCGGCCGCGCGGCGAACAGGCGGGTGAGCCGCCCGGCGCCGCGATCGTAGAGGTAGAAGGTCACCGGCTCGGTCACCCGGTCCACCGCCACCGTCCACAGCCGGTCGTCGTCGCTCTGGCTGACCACGGACCACTGGCCCTTGGCGGCTCGGTCGAGGATGGCGATGTCCTTGGCGGCCCTGGGATCGAGCCCGGTCCAGGCCCGGGTCAGATAGTCGACGCTGTAGGCTTCCAGCTCGCCCGTGCGCGGATCCTCGATGGCGTTGTCGATGTCGGCGCGTTTGTCCTGCGCCAAAACGCGGGTCTGGCCGGTGTCGGCGTCCAGGCTCTCAAGGGCGGCGGTGTCGCGGCCCCGGCTGTCGACCATATAGAGCCGGCCCCCGTCGCGGGCGGAGATCACTGTCGTGCTCAAGGCGTCGTCGAGGCCGTATTTGAACAGCGGCGTAAGCGTCCCGCCCGGGCCGAAGCGTTCGAATTGGGCGCCGCCGTCGGGCAGGGACTTCTGCGCGAGGACGAGGTTCAAGTCGCGGTCGGCGACGACCCCAGCGTAGCCGCCCGGATTCTTCCACGCCAGGGTCAGGGCGCGGCTCGCCGGGTTCAGGCGCCAGACGTCGTGCCATTGGGGATCGCGGTTGTTCAGCCCGATCAGTATGGCGTCCTTGACCTTGGGGCTGACCTTGACGATCTCGACCCGGGTCTTGGGGAAGGGGGTGTAGGCCACCGTCTTGCCGCCTTCGAGGGCGACGCCGTAGAGGAGGAAGTCCTCGGTCCCGCCCTTGTCCTCCAGATAGAGGACGCGGGCCCCGTCCGGCGACCAGAAGAAGGTCTGGATCGGCCGTTCCTTCTCGGCGGTCAGGGGCCTGGCCTTGTCGACGGCGCCGGTGGGGGCGACCCAGACGTTCAAGACCCCGTCCCTGGGCGCGAGAAAAGCGATATGGGCGCCGTCGGGACTCACGGTGGCGGCCGTGCGGCTGGGATTGCCGAAGAACGCCGACCGGGCGATCAGCTCCGCCGAGGGCCGGGCCTTGGCGGGCGGGGCGGTAGGCGCGCTGGCCGCGCCGATGGCGGGAAGGGCCAGCAGGGCGGCCGTCATGGCCAAGATGAACTTCATCGACGTCGCTCCCTCGTCCTAGAAGCGAGCGAGCAGACCACCGGCGCCCGCGAGGGTCAACGCCGCGGCGGTTTAACTTCGGAAAGGAAGGCCGCGTCGTGCGCTTCCACCACCGGCAGGGCCAAGGTCAGGCGGCGCGCGCCGGCGGCGGTGAGGGTGATCGAAAGCGAGCGCCGGTCCGCAGGATTTGTTTTTCGCGCCACTAGGCCCTTGGTTTCGAGGGCGCGCATCACCTGGGAGACCAGCATGCGGTCGAGCCCGCCCAGGTCGGCAATCGCCTGCTGGGTGACTACGCCGCCCCCCCGCGCCAGCCAGGCCGCCACCGCCAGGACGCTGAACTGGAGCTGGGTCAGGCGATGGGGCGCCAGGGCGCCGTTGACGCTCCGCTGCCACTCGTGGAACCGGCGCCACAGCCGGAATCCCGGACTGTCGTGCGGCCCGGCGAAGCGCGAGGCGGTGGGCCAGTCGATCCGGTTCAAGGCGCGGCGTGGTCGTCCACGCGGGCGAGCGTGTAGAGGACCGGCTCGAACCGCTCGGCCAGGGCCGCCGCCTTGCCCATGTGTTCGCGCGCCTCGGGGTCGGCGAGCATGGCGTCGAAATCGGCCTTAGAGCGCCATTGGACGTAGTTGACGACCCGGGTCCGGTCGAGGCTGACGTGCAGCTTGATCCCGATGAAACCCGGCCGGTGGCGCATGACCGCGTCGGTCGCCTCGACCAGCAGGGCGACGAGCGCGTCCGCCCGCTCCGGCTCGACGGTGAAGGTGTTGATCAGGACAATCGGGAGTTGGTCGGGGGTGGTCATCGGCGACTCCATCTGTAAAGGTATTTACGATATGGGGGCCGTCGAGTTCGGTGCAAGGCGGGCGTGTGTTGCGTATTGCCACCGCCTCATGCGGTGGACTAGCTCTGCCCCACGTCAGGGAGCCAGTCGTGAAAACCGTGGATATTCATGCCGCCGAGGCCGACTTTGCGCGTCTGGCGGACGAGGCCGCCGCTGGTGAAGAAATCATCATCGCCAAAGCCGGCAAGCCCGTGGCCAGGCTCGGTCCGCTCGACGCTGGCCCAGAGCGGCCGAAACGAATTCTAGGCGCCCTGGCGGGCCGGGCGGTCTTTCCGCCCGATTTCGACCTGCCGCTCCCTGACGCCGTGATCGACCCCTTCGAAGGGCGTTGATGAAGGCTTGAGCTCGACACCGACGTTCAGCCGCGCGACTCCCGGTTCATACCCACCGCCGAACCCGCCGAAGGTAGTCGTCGTAGGCCGCCCCGAACTGGCGGCGCATTTTGGCTTCCTCGAAAGGGATGTGGACCAAGCTGGCGGTGGCGAAGAGGGCCGCCGGCGCCAAAAGCATCGGCCAGGAGCCGACCCACAAGGCTATCCCGAGGCTGGCGACGATAAGGCCGAGGTACATGGGGTTGCGGGTGAAGCGGTAGGGGCCACGGGTGACCAGCTTGCTGTTGGTGGGCGAGGTCGGCTTGATTTCCGTCCCTTCGCGCTGGAAGAGGGCCACGGCCCAGACGGGCGGGATCAAGGCCAGGGCGACCAAGGCGATCCCCAGGGGCGCAAACGGGGGGCCGGGGAGCCTTGGCCAGCCCAGCGACCAACTCACCGCCGCGCCGATCAGAACATAGACGAACGCCCAGATCGGCGGTGGAATCTTCAGCATGGCCGCGGTCTCTCGGTTCCGGGCTCCGTCCAATCGGAGAACGTCAAGGGTGGTAATCGAGCGTGGTAAATGTCCCGCCTTCATCCAAGAATCCGTGCCGCCCGGTAGCGTCATCAAAGTAACCCACCATGGCGCCAGCATTGTTGATGCCCCAAACCCCGGTGACGCCCGTCGCCGACGGGTCGACGATGGTGGTGAAAACGCCTGAGCTGTACAAGAAACTGCGCATGCGATCATTGGATGTCTTGTAAGACCCTACTACGGAGCCCGCGTCGTTGACGGCGGTCACGTATGTATTTGACGCCTTTGGAACATCGATCCTTGTGAAACACCGTTCGCATAGGCAAAGCTGTGAAAGGCGCCGCCGGCGCCATATTCGCCAACGGTCACTCCGTTGTTGTTTATACCATAGGCGTAGGTGCCGTTCGTCGCTCGCGGGTTGTCGATCTGGGTAAATACCCCGTCCTTCTCGACGAAACCATGAAATCCCCGTCGGTTCTGAAAATATCCAACAACCTCTCCGGCGTTGTTGACACCCTGCGCGATCGTGCCCCATCTGTTCGCCTTTGGAGCATCTATGCTCGCAAATGTCTCAGATGAATATATATACCCGTAATAACGATGATCGCGACGGTAATAACCCACAATTATCCCAGAGTCGTTGATCGCATATGGAACGCTATGCCCGCCTATAGGATTATATATTGTTTTATATTTGCCGGATATATACTCAAACTGCCTGAAATCTCCCGCTATATTAAGGTAATTACCGACAATCGTGCCAGAGTTGTTGATGCCGAACGCCTGGGTAAGCGCGGCGCGGGCGTCGAGGGCGGTGACCGCCAGCAGCGAACTTAGGCCGATTCCGAGCAAGAACTTCTTCATGATGTTCGACCGACCCAGAGAATGATCTTTGAAATTTGACGCAGAATTATCCTCTGTCGCTGGGTGAGTCATTGAAAGTAATTGATTGGCATCGCTAACGAGGTTGTGTGCGTCCCCTCGCGCGAAGTGGTGGAGGGGCAGAGGCGGGGCGGGTACGGTGCAAGGTCCTGACGTTTTAAGCGCCAGAGGCGGCAAGCGTGCGAGACGAAGAGATCCTGGCCGTCTTGCTTGGTTAGATCGACGCCCGATCCACCGCCTTCGGAGGTCCCCCGCGACTATCGACTCAGATGTGGATCGCGTGCCCCAGCGCCCGCAGGGCGGCTTCGTGGACGGTTTCGCTCAAGGTGGGGTGGACGTGGATGGTTCCGGCAAGGTCCTCGAGGCGGGCGCCCATCTCCAGGGCCAGGGCGAATTCGGCGGAGAGCTCGGAGACGTGGTCGCCGACGGCCTGGAGCCCGAGGATGCGGTGGTCGTCGCGGCGGGCCACCACGCGGGTAAAGCCGCCGTCGTCGGCGACATCCATGGCGCGCGCCCGACCGTTGGCGCTGAAGGGGAAGAGCCCGACCAGCGGGTCCATGCCGGCAGCCTTGGCTTCGTCGGGTGAGAGGCCGGCGCTGACGATCTCCGGCTGGGTGAAGCAGACCGCGGCGATGGCCGCCGGATCGAAGCGGCGCCGCTCGCCGGCGATGATCTCGGCCACCATCTCGCCCTGGGCGGCGGCCTTGTGCTCCAGCATCGGCTCGCCGACGAGGTCGCCGATCGCCCACACGTCTCTCATGGAGGTGGCGCACCGATCGTCGACCTTGACGAAGGGCCCGGTCAGGTCGACGGCCATGGCCTCCAGACCCCAGCCCTCGGTGTTGGGTTTGCGCCCGACCGTGACCAGGATCTTGTCGGCGGCCAGGCGAAGCTCTTCGCCGTCCTTGCCCTCCACGACCAGGGCGTGGCGGCCCTTCTTCGTATCCAGGCCCTTGGCGCGCGCGCCAAGATGGGCGGCGACGCCGGCCTTCTCCAACCAGCGCGCGACCGGCGCCGCCAGCTCGGCGTCGAACAGGGTCAGGATCCGGTCCAGGGCCTCGACGACGGTGACTTGCGAGCCGAGCTTGCGGAAGGCCGAGCCCAGTTCGAGCCCGATGTAGCCGGCGCCGACGACGACCAGGCTATGGGGCAGCCGGTCCAGGTCCAAGGCCTCGCTGGAGGAGATGACGTCGCCGCCGAAGGGAAGGAACGGAAGGGCGACCGGCAGGGAGCCGTTAGCGAGGATGACATGTTCGGCGGTGATGGTGACCGGTTCACCGGCGGTGCGCACCTGGCAGGTCTTGGCGTCCTGGAACGTCGCCCAGCCGGCGACGACCTTGACCTTGGCGCGCTTCAAGAGGCCCGTCACGCCGCCGTTCAGCTTGTCGACCACCCCATTCTTCCAGCGAAGGGTCTGGGCGAGATCGAGGGTGGGAGTTCCGCCCAGGCTCAGTCCCCGGTGGGCGCCGCCGACGGCCTTGGACATCGCGTCGAACTCGGCGGCGACGTCGATGAGGGCCTTGGAGGGGATGCAGCCGCGGATCAGGCAGGTACCGCCCAGGCGGCCCGCTTCGACCAGAACGGTGTCGAGGCCCAGCTGCCCGGCGCGGATGGCGGCGACATAGCCTCCGGGGCCGCCGCCGACCACCAGGACCTTGGCCTTGATCGCCTCGCTCATGCGCCGTCCATGAACAGGGTGGCCGGATGCTCCAGAAGCGCCTTGACCACCTGGATGAAGGCCGCCGCGTCATAGCCGTCGACCACCCGATGGTCGAAAGAGGACGAGAGGTTCATCATCTTGCGGACCACGATCTGGCCGCCCCGCACCACCGGACGATCGATGATCTTGTTGGGCCCGATGATCGCCACTTCCGGATGGTTGATCACCGGGGTGGTCGCCACCCCGCCCAGGGGGCCCAGGCTGGTGACGGTGATGGTCGAGCCCTTGAGTTCGTCGGCCCCCGCCTTGCCCTCGCGCGTGGCCGCGGCGAGGCGGGCGATCTCGCTGGCGAGATCCCAGACATCCCGGGCCTCCGCGTGGCGGACCACCGGTACGATCAGGCCGCCCGGCGTCTGGGTGGCGATGCCGGCGTGCACCGCCGCGTGGCGATGGACCACGCCGGCGTCGTCGTCGAACCGGGCGTTGATCTGGGGAAAGCGCGGCAGGGCGCGGACCAGGGCGACGATCAGGAACGGCAAGAGGGTGAGCTTGGGTTGATCCTCGCGCTTGGTGGCGTTGAGGTGGGCGCGCAGGGCTTCCAACTCGGTGGCGTCGACCTCCTCGACATAGGCGAAGTGGGGGATGCGGCGCTTGGCGTCCTGCATCTTCTCGGCGATCTTGCGCCGCAGGCCGATCACCTTGATCTCTTCGACGCCTTCGCGGCGCGCCAAGCGAGGTTGGCCCTGCGACTGACCGTGCGCCGTTCCCGAAGCAACGAAGGCGTCCAGGTCCTCCGGCCCGATCCGGCCGGCCGGACCGGTCCCCGGAACGAACTGGAGAGCGACGCCCAGCTCGTGGGCGCGGCGGCGGACGGCGGGCGAGGCGAGGGGCTTGGCGCCCGCGATGCGCGCAACGGCCGGGGGCCGGGCGGCGGCCACGGGCGCCGGGGAGGCTTGCGGCTTGGCGGCGGGCGGGGGGGCCGGAGGCGTCGAGACCGGCGTCGACTCCGGCCGTTGCGGCGCCGCCTTTTCCGCTTTGACCCCATCCGCCGTCTCGGCGCCCTCGACGGCGATGACCGCCAGGGCCGAGCCCACCGCCGCCATGTCGCCCGGCTCTCCATGCACCGAAACCACCATCCCCGAAACCGGGGTGGTCATCTCCACCGTCGCCTTGTCGGTCATCACGTCGACGAGGGGCTGGTCCTCCTCGATCCGGTCGCCGACGGCCACATGCCAGGCGACGATCTCGGCCTCGGCGGTTCCCTCGCCGACATCGGGCAGCTTGAAGACGAACTCAGCCATGGGCGCCCACCGTCCGGCGCAGGGCGGCGGCCACTCGGTCAGGCCCCGGGAAATACTCCCACTCGAAGGCGTGGGGGTAGGGCGTGTCCCAGCCGGCCACCCGCTCGATGGGCGCCTCGAGGTGATAGAAACAGCGTTCCTGGATCAAGGCCGTGAGTTCGGCCCCGAAGCCGGAAGTGCGGGTCGCCTCGTGCACGATCACGCACCGGCCGGTCTTCTTGACCGAGGCGACGATGACGTCGATGTCCACCGGCCAGATGGTCCTAAGATCGATCACTTCGGCGTCGATCCCGGTCTCCTCCACCGCCGCCAACACCACATGGACCATGGTGCCATAAGCCAGCACCGTCACCCGCTCGCCGACACGCAGGGTCGCCGCCTCCCCGATGGCCACGGTAAAGTAATCCTCGGGCACGGCGCTGGCGGCATGCTTGGCCCAGGGCGATATCGGCCGGTCGTGATGGCCGTCGAACGGGCCGTTGTAGATCCGCTTGGGCTCCAGGAAGATCACCGGGTCGTCGTCCTCGATGGCGGCGATCAGCAGGCCCTTGGCGTCGAAAGGGGTCGAGGGGATGACCACCTTGAGGCCGGCGACGTGGGTGAATAGGGCCTCGGGGCTCTGGCTATGGGTCTGACCGCCGAAAATGCCGCCGCCGTAGGGCGCGCGGATGGTCATGGGGGCGGTGAACTGGCCGGCAGAGCGATAGCGCAGGCGCGCCACCTCCGAGACGATCTGGTCATAGGCCGGATAGATGTAGTCGGCGAACTGGATCTCCACCACCGGCCGCAGGCCATAGGCCCCCATGCCGACCGCCACGCCGATCAGGCCACCTTCGGCGATCGGGGTGTCGAAGCAGCGCTCCAGGCCATGCTTCCTCTGCAAACCCTCGGTGGCGCGGAAGACGCCGCCGAAGAAGCCCACGTCCTCGCCGAACACCAGCACGTCCGGGTCGCGCGCCAGCATCACGTCCATCGCCGAATTGAGCGCCTGGATCATGTTCATGGTCGCCATGATCAGACCCCCAGCTGTTGGCGCTGCTCGCGAATATGCCAGGGCGCGTCCTTGTAGACATCCTCGAACATCGTCTTGACGCTGGGCCGCGAGCCGGTGGAGAGGGTGCCGACCGCTTCGGCTTCCTTGCCGGCGGCGCGGACCGTCTCGATCAGATCCTTGCGCAGCGCCTCGTGCCGATCGGCCGACCACTCGCCGATGGCGACCAGATGAGCGCTCAGCCTGGCCACGGGATCGCCCAGCGGCCAGCCGGCGGCCTCCTCGGCCGGCCGGTATTGGCTGGGGTCGTCGCTGGTGGAGTGGCCCTCGGCCCGATAGGTGACGTGTTCGATCAACGTCGCGCCGAGGTTCGCTCGGGCGCGCTCCACCGCCCAGGCGGTGGCGGCGTGCACGGCCAGGAAGTCGTTGCCGTCGACCCTCAGGGCGGGAAGGCCGTAGCCGATCGCCCGCGAGGCGAAGGGAGAGTCGGCGTCGCCCGCGATGCCGTGAAAGGACGAGATCGCCCACTGATTGTTGACTACGTTCAACACCGCCGGGGCCCGGTAGACCGAGGCGAAGGTCAGGGCATGGTGGAAGTCGCCCTCGGCGGTGGAGCCGTCGCCGATCCAGGCCGCGGCGATCCGGCGATCGTGCTTGTAGGCCGAGGCCATCGCCCAGCCGACCGCCTGGATGAACTGGGTGCCCAGATTGCCCGAGATGGTGAACACCCCATAGTCCCGGCTCGAATAGAGCACCGGCAATTGCCGGCCCTTCAAGGGATCGAGGGCGTTGGAGAGGACCTGGTTCATCATCTCCGTCAGAGGGTAGCCACGGGCGATCAGCAGGCCCTGCTGGCGGTAGGTGGGAAAACACATGTCGTCGGGGGCGAGAGCCATGGCCTGGGCGACCGCCACCGCCTCCTCGCCGGCGCACTTCATGTAGAAGGAGGTCTTGCCCTGGCGCTGGGCGCGATACATGCGCTCGTCATAGGCCCGGGTGAGCATCATCCAGCGCAAGCCGTCGCGCAGGCGTTGCGCGTTCAGGGCGGGCGACCAGGATCCGACGGCGCGGCCGTCGTCATCCAGCACCCGGATCAGGCCATAGGCCAGATCGCGAATTTCGTGCGCTGGCGCGTCGATCGCCGGGCGCTCGACGGAGCCGGCGCCGGAAAGGCGCAGATTGCCGAAATCCAGCATCTCGCCGGGACGCGCCTTGGGTTCGGGAATGCGCAGGGAAAGGGAATTGGGCCGCGGCGCCTGGCGCATCGGGCCGGACTTGGCGTCGGTTGGCTGTCTTGCTGCGGTCACAAAGGTCTCCGGAGCGAAGCGGCGCCTTGCCATCCCACAAATCCGCGCTTGCGCAGGACAAAAATGCGCCGCGGACGCCGATCGAGGGTGACGACGTGATCGCGTCGCGGGCTCAAGTGCTATAACCTGCCCCGATCATGGAAGCCAAGGGTGTCGCGGTCTTCGACACGGCCATCGGCCGCTGCGGCATCGCCTGGGGGCCGCGCGGCATCGCTGGCGTGCAACTGCCCGGAGCGAGTGAGGCCGACACCCGCGCCCGCCTTCTGCGTCGTTTCCCGGAGGTCCGGGAGGCCCCTCCCCCTCCAGACGTCGCCGCGACGGTCGCCGCCATGGTCTCGCTCCTGGGGGGCGAGCCGGCGGAACTGACCGAGGCGACGCTCGACATGGATGATCTCCCGCCTTTTGATCGCCGGGTCTACGCCGTCGCCCGCGCTATTCCGCCGGGCGAAACCCTGACCTACGGCGAGATCGCGACCCGACTTGGCGATCCGGCCGCGGCGCGCGCGGTGGGCCGGGCGTTGGGCGACAACCCGTTCCCGATCATCGTACCGTGCCATCGTATCCTGGGCGCCGGGGGCAAGGCCGGGGGATTCTCGGCCCACGGCGGCGTCGCCACCAAGGCGCGGCTGCTCTCCATCGAAGGCGCACGGACCAGCGGCGAACCCACGCTCTTCGAAAACCTGCCGATCACCATCCGCGCCGCCCGGCGCTGAGAGGCTCGATTCGGAACAGAAAAACGGCGCCGCCCGGAATGAGGCGGCGCCGCGGAGTCCCGCGCGGGTGAAGGTCAGCGCTTGATCGCGGCGCCGATCTTGTCCTGCGCCTTGCCGACCTTGTTCTGCACGGTTCCCGTCGCCTTTTCGGCGGCGCCCTTGGCTCGCAGCCGATCGTTGCCGACCGCCTTTCCGGCGGCCTCCTTGACGGCCCCGGAAGCCTTTTTGGCGGCACCCTTGATGCGGTTCTCACTCATGGTCCATCTCGCTATTTCTGTGAAGTGGCGATGAGACAACACGCATGGGCCAAACCGGTTCCGAGCGCCGCCGCGGCCCAACCCTAAATCTCGAACCGGACCCCCTGCGCCAGCGGGACGGTCGTTCCGTAGTTCACCGTGTTGGTGGCGCGGCGCATATAGGCCCTCCACGAATCCGATCCGGACTCGCGACCGCCGCCGGTTTCCTTTTCGCCGCCGAAGGCGCCGCCGATCTCGGCCCCCGAAGGTCCGATGTTGACGTTGGCGATGCCGCAGTCCGAACCCTCGGCGGAGCAGAAGCGCTCGGCCTCGCGCATGTCGGTGGTGAAGATCGACGACGACAGGCCCTGAGGGACGCCGTTGTTGAGCGCGATGGCCTCATCGAGGTCACGGTAACGCATGACATAGAGGATCGGCGCGAAGGTCTCGCGGCGCACCACATCGCCCTGACGGGCCATCTCGACCAGGGCGGGGCGGACATAGATCCCCTCCCCCGGCCCCTTGACGCGCTCGCCGCCGGTGACCGCGCCGCCGTCGGCCTTGGCGTCGGCCAGGGCGCGTTCCATGCCCGCCAGGGCGGCGCCGTCGATCAGCGGGCCGACCAGGGTGTCGGCGTCGCGAGGATCGCCGACGCGGATGGAGCCGTAGGCGCTCTTCAGGCGCGGCAACAGGTCATCATAGATATCCGCGTGCACGAACAGGCGCCGAAGGCTGGTGCATCGCTGACCGGCCGTCCCCATGGCCGCGAAGGCCACGGCGCGCAGGGTGAGGCCCAGGTCCGCCGAAGGGCAGACGATGGCGGCGTTGTTGCCGCCCAGTTCCAGCAGGGCCCGGGCGAAGCGCGCCGAAAGGGCGGGGCCCGCGGCGCGGCCCATGGCGGTCGAGCCGGTGGCCGAGACCAGGCGGACCTTGGGGGCGTCGACCAGGATCTGGCCCACGGCGCGGTCGCCGATTAGGACGGCGGAGAGGGCCGCCGGCGCTTCCTCGAACCGGGCCGCCGCGCGCTCGAACAGGGCCTGAACCGCCAGGGCGGTGAGTGGGGTCTTTTCCGAGGGCTTCCAGATCACGGTGTCGCCGCAGACGAGGGCTAGGGCGGCGTTCCACGCCCACACCGCGACGGGGAAGTTGAAGGCGGTGATCACCCCGACCACGCCCAAGGGGTGCCAGGTCTCCATCATCCGGTGGTCGGGCCGCTCGGTGGCGATGGTCAGGCCGAAGAGCTGGCGCGAAAGGCCGACGGCATAGTCGCAGATGTCGATCATCTCCTGGACCTCGCCCAGGCCCTCGGAGAGGGTTTTGCCGGCTTCTAGGGTGACCAGAAGGCCCAGGTCGCTCTTGGCGGCGCGCAGTTCCTCGCCGAGCAGGCGGACCAGTTCGCCGCGCCTGGGGGCGGAAACCTTACGCCATGCCAGGAAAGCCTGGTGAGCCGCGTCGACGGCGGCCTTCGCCTCGTCGATCGAGGCGTCGCGGACCTTGGCCATCA
>JBBQGZ010000023.1:0-27079 GCA_038323535.1 Caulobacterales bacterium | reverse complement strand
TCGGCGAAGAAACGGGGGATCTTGGCCGGCGGCATCTCCACCATGGCCAGGCCGTAGCCGTAACCCGGGAAGGTTTCCGACGGGGCGACCTGGGTGTCGGGGCTGTAGGTGGCCCCCTGGACGATGCGGACCTCGTCGAGGATGCGGTTCTCCAGCACCTCGCCGGCCAGCATGGCGGCGCGGGCGCGGGCGGTGTCGGCGAGAAAGTCGCCGACCGGCCAGGCGATCACGGCGACGGCCTGGTCGGCCCGGCCGGTGTCGGTGCGTTCCACGGGCATGAGGGTCGGCGCGGGAAAGCGCGCTTCGAGGCCCTCGGCGGGCGGGGGAACCCTCGCCGACCGAGCCGGCAGGGCGCCGAAGGTGGCCGCCACCGCGTCGATCGCCGCCTGGAGGTCGACATCGCCGACGATGGTGACGTCGATCGGGCCGGTGGAGAGAGGGCCGCGCAGAAGGGCTTTGAGATCCGCCGGCTTGGCCGCTTCCAGTTCGCGCGCCGCTGGAAACGCCCAGCGCGGATCGCCGGCGTGCAGAAGGCCGGCCAGGTCGCGGGTGAGCACCCCGTCGGGCGTGGCCTCAAGTTGGGGAAGCCCGGCGACATAGGCCGCGCGGAGCCGCTCGAAAGCCTCGGGCCTGAAACCCGGATCGGCGACGTAGGCGGTCAGCACCTGAAGCTGAGTGGCCAGGTCCTGGGGCCGCGTGGCGCCGCGAAACTCGAACGCCTGGTCGCCGACGGCGAAGTCGGCGTCGTAGATCCGGCCCGTGAGAACCCTTTGGCTGTCCTCCAGGCTGATCGCCCCGAAACCCCCGCCCACCACCGCCGGCGCCGCCCAGGCGACGTCCGGGCGATCACGGGGCAGATCCAGCCGGCCGGCGCCGACGTCGACGGCCACCAGCACCTGGTCCTTGCGAAAGGCCGTGGGCTTGACGGTCAGGCCGACGCCGTTGGCGAAGCGAACGGTCCAGGCGCCCAGATCGCCGATCTCACCATGCCGCGCCACCGCTCCTGGCGGGCCGAAGCTCGCATAGGGCCAGCTTCGGGCGGCCTGGGCCGGGGCCGCCGCCGCCGACTTGGCGTGGGCCTTGGCGTATTCGGCCAAAAGGGTCGCCTCTCCGCCCTCGACGGGATCGGGCGTCGCCAACTCCACCAAGGGCCCGGCGCCGGCAAAGACGGCGCGCGCCGCGGCGTCCGCGTCCGCGACCGTCAGGCCCTTCACGTCCGCCTCGAACAAGGCGAGGTCCTGCCCGGGGCTGGTGAATACGGCCTCCTGATCAGCCGCCTCCACCAGGTTCGAAGCCAGTTCCGGGGTCGGCCGGGTGGGCGCGCCGGCGGCGGCGTTGCGCATGGCGGCCCGGGCCTGGACGATTTCCCGGTCCAGTTCCCCCGGGCGGACGCCGTGCGCGACGAGGCGCCGGACCTCCGTCTCGATCGCCTCCAAGGCGCCGCGCCATGCGCCCGGCGCCGACTCGGCTTGCACGATCGAGACCTTGGCCGAACGCAGGAGGTTCTGAAATGCGCCGCCCGCCTCTAGGAACGGAGGGTGTTCGCCGCGCGCGAGGCTGTCCAGGCGCCGGTTGAGAACCGCCAAGGTCAAGCCCTCGACCAGCTCCCGGCGGCGCCTGACCGCCGTGTCGGGCGAGGCGTCATAAGGCCTGGCCCAGGCGATCACGGTCTGGGTGGAGGAACCCGGAAGACGCACAACCTTCACCGTCAGGCCGCGGGCCTCCACCTCGCCGAGGCTCGGCGGGTCGGTCGGCGGGCCGACCGGCGTCCAGTCGCCGAAGCGCGCCTTGATCTGGGCCTCCATCGCCGCCGGATCGAAATCGCCCACCGCGATTAGGGTCGCTCGGTCGGGCCGGTAGTTAGCCCGGTAGAACTCTCTCAGCAGGCTTGCCGGCGCGTGCTCGATGACCTCCACCTGGCCGATGGGGAAGCGCCTGGCAGCCAGCTGGCCGTGGGCCAGGAGATCCAGTTGCGCCTTTTCGGCCCGGTACTGGGGCGTGTCGCGAAGGCGTTCCTCGGAAAGCACGACCCCCCGCTCCGCGTCCAGGGCGCCGCCATCCAAAGTGAGTTCGCCGGCGGTTTCGCGCATCAGCATCAGGGCGCTCGCGAGAGTGTCGGCGTCGGCCTTCGGCAGGTCGAGCATATAGACCGTCTGGGTCCACTCGGTGGAGGCGTTGGTGTCCGGGCCGAAGGCCAAGCCGTCGCGCTGCAGGATCCTCACCATCTCGCCGGATGGCACGTGGGTGGATCCCTTGAACGACATGTGTTCGAGGAGGTGGGCGAGCCCCTGCTGCGCGTCGCTTTCCTCCAGCGAACCGGCGCCGATGCGCAGGCGAAGCGATGCCTGGCCGGCCGGGGTCGCGTTGCGCATCACCGCATAGCGCATCCCGTTCGCCAGCACCCCGAATCGCACCGCCGGATCCGGCGCGAGGTCGCTCTTCGCGTGGCCCCAGGCGGAGGCCGGGGGCGGCGAGGCGGAGGCGAGCGCATGGGCCCCCACGCAGGAAAGGACCGCGATCAGGACATGAAGCAAACGGCGGGCCATGGCGTCCTTGAAAGCGGGCGGGGACGTCCCGGCGCCGTCTATCGACCGGCGCTCCGCCTAGCCGGCGTCCGTGGCGAAAGAAAGGACGCCCCCGCGGAGAGGCGTCAGCTCTTGGCGGCGGGCGCGGCCGTCGGCGGGGCGCCGGTGTCGGAGACGACATACCAGGCGATCTTCCACGAGCCATCGGCCTGCCGCTTGTAACCGGCCAGATAGTTGACCCTCAAGGTGGTGGGCTTCTTGGTCTTGGAGTCGGTGAAGGTGTTGTCGTAGGTCGAGCGATAGACCGCCATCTCGCCCGAGGCGGGCACGTCCACCGCCTCATCGACCAGGGTGACATGGAAGTTGGGGTCGGCGAACCCCTTCTGGGTGGCGGCCTGATCGGCGGCCGGCCCCACCGCGTTGGGAAGCCCATGGAATATCACCACGGCATCGGATGCGTCGTGGCTGGCGGCCTTGGCCGCGTCGTGGGCGTTGATCGCGGCCACGAGCTGGGCGACGTCCGCCTTGACCGCGTCGGCGACCTTGGCGGTGTCCGCCGCCGGCTTTTCGGTCACCGTCTGGTTGCAGGCGCCGAGCGACGCCGCCATGAGCGTGGCCACGGCCGCGCCCGCGAGATGAAAACGGGTCATTGTTCGCTCCCCTGGCGGCGGTTGATTCCGCCGCGCCGCCATGCCCTAAGTCCGGCTCGCCGCGTGCCTCAAGCTAGCACGCGGCCATTCGCGGCGCCACCTAGAACGCCAACTGAGAGCGGACGGCGACGGTGTTGTAGTGCTGGCCGATCTGGGCGCCGATGGGGGTCTGGTAGATGAGGGCGTCGGGCGAGAGCCGGTGGATGTCGACGTGCTGGAACTCGAAGGCCAGGCGGATCGCCGGATTGAGATACCAGTTGATCGCGCCGCTCCAGGTTTCCAATTCGCCACCCCGGATGGCGTCGGGGGCGGGGGCGGTTCCGGGGGCGCCGGCGTGGTAGTTGAGGTCCATGTCGGAGTAGCGCAAGGCCAGCTCCACCGCGCCGATGCCGCCCCCGCCCAGGGGATGGGGCACGGGCGGGGCGTCGAAGGCGGCGGTGTCGGCATTGTATTTGCGAGCGCCCCCGTTCACCACCCAGCTCCCCTCCACGTACCAGCCATCGAAATGAGGATCGGTCACGCCCGGCGCCGCCCGCTCGACGTGGAAGCGGTCGTATTCGCTCTGGATCAGCAGGCCCTTCCACTGGGCGGCGACCTCCGCCCCTTCGTTGTCGGCGTGGCGGGCGTCGATATTGCCGGTGTTGATCAGCCGGGTCCCGTCGACCCGAAGCTCGGCCTGGTCGCTGAACGAGACCACCTGGCGCGAGAGGGACGAGGGGCCCGAAAGCGGAGGCCCACTCACGTCGGCGGGGTGCTCCAAATAGCTCGCGTGGCCGCCCAGGTGGATCAGCCAGTCCTGGCCGTGCAGGGCGGTGGTGGCCACGCGCCCGACGAAGGCCAGGGGATCGGAGAAGGTCTGGGGCGTACCCGCCCCCGTGCTGGCGTTGACCACCCCCACCGAGCGCCCGGTCACCGCCGCCGAGGCCAACCAATATTTGCCGGTGGCGAAGGCCTGGGCGGCGATGCGGGTGTCGCCAGCGGCGAAGTTGCGCTCGATGTCGGCCGAGGCCGGACGCTCCAGGAACGGCTGGGCGCTGGTCGAATCCTGGTCGGCCAGGCCCGCCAGGGGAGCAAAGGCGCCGATGCGCAGCTTGAAGGGGTTTAGCCCCGAATACTGAGCCCAGCCCTCATAGAGCTGGCCGGCGTTCTCCACCCCCGAGCCGCCAAAGTCGAAGATCAGGCGATACTGGAAGGGGCCAAAGACGTTGCCGTCGACGCCGAACCTTGCTCGCCGGAAATCGGTCCCGTCCTTGAGCTGACGGGCATGGGCGAAATCGACGTTGGTCGAGGAGAAGCCGAGGGCCGGGCCGCTGCGGCGCAGGTCGGTGGTGATCGGGCCGGCCGAGGCCTGGTCATAAAGCGCCGTATCCAGCTGGACCACCGCCCGCAGATTGACGCTGAAGCGGCCGTCGGGGGTCGAGAGGCTCGGCTTGGCGTTCTTCAGGCTGGCGATCACCGACGGCTTGGACTCCTTGACCGTCTTGATGGTCTCGATGCTCGTCGCCTTGAGCTCGGCCACCTGGGCCTGCAAGGTTCCAACTTCCTGCTTCAGCTCGGTATTCTCCTGAACCGCGCCGTTCTGGGCCTGCACCTGGGCCTGCAGGGCCGCCACCGCCGCTTCGAGGCGCGCGATGCGGGCGTCCGCCTCGGTGCTGTCGGCGGCGAAAGCGCCGGACGCCCAGGCCAGGGCGCCGAAAGCCGCGCCAGCGGCGAGCACGGCGCGGGCGCCGCGGGTTTGACTACGCATGATGTCCCCTCGTTGTTGTTTGAACATGATTGCCCCGCCGAATCGTCTCAGGCCGATTTCGCCAGCTGCGCGCTACGCTCGGGGGATGAAGGTTTCGTGACATCCACCACCACGCGCCGGACGGTCAGCTTGACCCGCTGGCCCACTTCCAAATGGCCGGCGAGATGTTCGGGCAGTTCGGCGGTGACGCGGTGGCCGCTGAGGGCCTGGCATTCGACGCTCCGCAGTGCGCCGCGCCCGCCCATGGCCACGATCCGGACCGGCAGGCCGTCGGCGGTGGGGGCGGAGTCCAGCCTCACGTCGGAGGGGCGGAACAGCGCCTCGCCCCGGCCGGCCTGGCGATCGCCGCCGAGGGTCGGCGCGGTGAAGCCGTCGAAGAGGGCCACGCCGTCCACGACCTCGCAGGGCAGGCGATTGCAGTCGCCCAGGAATTCGAACACGAACGGCGAGGCGGGCGCCGCGTCGAGTTCCTCGGGCGTGCCGATCTGTTCGATGCGGCCGTGATTCATCAGTACCACGCGGTCGGCCAGGGCCATGGCCTCTTCCTGGTCGTGGGTGACCAGGATGGTGGTCACCCCGGTGGCGTCGTGGATGCGGCGAAGCTCTCCGCGCAGTTCCTTGCGCACCTTGGTGTCCAGGGCTCCGAAGGGCTCGTCGAGGAGGAGAAGCTGGGGTTCCACCGCCAGGGCGCGGGCGACGGCGACCCGCTGTCGCTGCCCGCCCGAGAGCTGGGCCGGATAACGCCCGCCGAGCCCCTCGATCCGCGCCAGGGCGAGCAGTTCGTCGACCCGCGCCTTGATCGCCGCCCGTGACGGTCGGGACCGCGCCGGGCGCACGTCGAGGCCGAAGGCGATATTCCTGGCCACGGTCATGTGGCGGAAGAGGGCGTATTGCTGGAACACTAGGCCCACCCGCCGCTCGCGCGCACTGAGGGCCAGGAAATCCGCGCCGTCCACCAGCACGCGGCCGTAGTCTGGCTTGTCCAGCCCGGCCAGAACCCGAAGCAGGGTCGTCTTGCCCGAACCCGATGGCCCAAGAAGGGTCAGGAACTCGCCGTCCCGAGCTTCCAGCGAGACTCCGGCGAGGGCTGGGAAGTGTCCGAACCGTTTGGCGATTCCATCAACGGTGAGGGTCATAGCTCAGAACGCGCTCCCTTTGGCGGCGGCGAGGTGACCGGCCCTCTCCAGGGCCGTCTTGGCGACGAGGGTGACGATGGCAAGGCCCGCCAGCAGCGAGGCCGAGGCGAAGGCGCCGACGAAATCATAGTCGTTGTAGAGGGCCTCGACGTGCAGCGGCAGGGTCTCGGTCAGGCCGCGGATGTGTCCCGAAAGCACCGACACCGCCCCGAATTCGCCCATCGCCCGGGCGTTGGAGAGCAGCACCCCGTGCAGCAAGGCCCAGCGCACATTGGGAATGGTCACCCTGCGGAAGGTCGTCCACCCGCCCGATCCCAGGGTGGTGGCCGCCAGTTCCTCGTCCGCGCCCTGCTCGGCCATCAGGGGGATGAGTTCGCGAGCGACCAGGGGAACGGTGACCAGGATCGTGCCCAGCAATATTCCGGGCACGGCGAAGATGATCTTGATCCCGCCGGCTTCGAGCATAGGCCCGAACCATCCGCGCGCGCCGAACAGCAGCACCCAGACCAGGCCCGAGACCACCGGTGAGAGGGACAGCGGCAGATCGATCAAGGTCAGCAGCAGGGCCTTGCCGCGGAAGTTGAACTTGGCGATCGACCAGGCCGCCGCCAGGCCGAACGCCGCATTGAGGGGAACGGCGATCACCGCCACCAGAAGGGTCAGGCGGATCGCGGCCAAGCCGTCGGGCTCCTTGAAGGCGTCGAGGAACGCGCCCAGGCCCTTGGACAGCGCCTGGACGAACACGGTTGCCATGGGCGCGCCGATCAGCAGGGCGAGCCAGGCCAGGGCCGCCAGGGCCAGGACGGCCGGCCCGCCGCTCTCGATGCGGCGCGGCGCGACGGTCCCGATCATCGGCCGCCCCGCTTGGCGAGGGCCACCTGGGCGGCGTTGGTGACCAGGAGCGCGACCAGGGACAGGCCCAGCATCGCGACGCCCACCGAAGCGGCCCCGGCATAATCATACTGCTCGAGCCGGGTGACGATGACCAGCGGGGCGATCTCCGACACCCCCGGCATATTGCCGGCGATGAAGATCACCGAGCCGTATTCTCCAGCCCCGCGGGCGAAGGCCAGGGCGAAGCCGGTGATCAGGGCCGGCGCCAGGGCGGGCATGACCACCCGCCAGAAACTCTGCGGCGCGGTCGCGCCGAGGGTCTTGGCGGCTTCTTCATAGCCCGCGTCGAGATCCTGCAGGACCGGCTGAACCGATCGCACCACGAAGGGAAGCCCCACCGCCAATAGGGCGACGAAGACGCCCAGCGGCGTATAGGCCACCTTGATCCCCAGGGGTTCGAGCAGACCCCCGATCCAGCCGTTGGGGCTGTAGAGGGAGGCCAGGGCGATGCCAGCCACCGCCGTGGGCAGGGCGAAGGGCAGATCGACCAGGGCGTCCACCACCCGGCGCCCCGGGAATTCGTAGCGGGTGAGCACCCAGGCGATCAGGAGGCCCAGGACGACATTGACCAGGGCGGCCATTGTCGCCGCCACGAAGCTGAGCTTCAGCGCGGCCAGGGTCCTGGGCTGGAGGATGGCCGTGAGGAAGCCGTCCAGACCGTGCTCCCAGGGCCGGGCGATGAGCGCCGCCAGGGGTAGAAGAATGATGGCGCTCACATAGAGGAGGGTGAACCCGAACGCGAGGTGAAAGCCCGGCAGGGGACTGGGCTCGCGCCACGCCAGCGGGCGTGCGCCGTATGTCGGGGCCAGGGCGACCATGTCAGCCCGGCTGGTAGATCTTGTCGAAGGAGCCGCCGTCCGCGAAGTTCTGCGCCTGCGCCCTTTGCCAACCGCCGAAGAAGTCGATGGAAAACAGCTTCATACGGGGAAACTTCGCCGCGTAGCGCGCCGCCACCGCCTGGCTCCGGGGGCGGAAGTGCCGCCTTGCCGCCAGGTCCTGCGCCCCTTCGGTGTAGAGGAAACGCAGATAGGCTTCGGCCAGTTTGCGCGTCCCGTGCTTGTCCGCCACCTTGTCGACCACCGACACCGACGGCTCGGCCAGGATGCTGACGGACGGGCGCACGATCTCGAGCTTGCCGGGCCCGACTTCGTCGATCGAGAGCATGGCCTCGTTTTCCCAGGCCACCAGCACGTCGCCGATTCCGCGTTGCACGAAGGTGGTCGTCGAGCCCCGCGCCCCGGTGTCGAGAACCGGCACGTTCTTGTAGAGCCCGCGGACAAATCCCAGGGCGCGGGTCATATCGCCGCCATTGCGCTTGGTCGCGTAGCCCAATGCCGCCAGATAGGCCCAGCGCGCGCCCCCCGAGGTCTTGGGATTGGGGGTGATGATCTTCACCCCCGACTTCACCAGGTCGATCCAGTCGTGAATGGCCTTGGGATTGCCCTTGCGGACCACGAACACGATCGTCGAGGTATAGGGCGCGCTGTTGAAGGGCAGCCGCGACTGCCAGTTCCGGGCGATCAGGCCCTTGGCCGCGATGGCGTCGACGTCATAGGCGAGCGCCAGGGTGACCACGTCGGCTTCCAGCCCGTCGACCACCGCCCGCGCCTGCTTGCCCGAACCGTCGTGCGACTGGTTGATCCGCACCGGCTGGCCGGTCTTGCGGCTCCAATCGTCGGCGAATAGACGGTTGAAGTCCTTGTAGAACTCCCGGGTCGGGTCATAGCTGGCGTTGAGCAAGGTAGCCGGCGCCGCGGCAAGAGAGAACCCCGGCAGGGCGGCCATCGCCGCGCCGGTTCCGGCCAACACACCGCGTCTCGAATAGTCACGAATCATCGCTCGCCCCCAAGGCCAATCGTTGGCGCGATGCTAGAGACGGGCGAAGTGCGCTGACAGGAACTTTTTCTGCCGCGGGACCGATGAACGCTAACGTGAGATTTTCTGGGGCAAATCGTTAGCTTTTCTCACGTTGAACAGCTTTTCCTTTTCAATTCCACTTCGACGCTTCTTAAGGGCTTGCTCGGAGCGCCGCAGCCGGTATCTGTGGCGCCCATGAGCGATCGAGCGACAGTCGCCGTGATCGGCGCGGGTTTCAGCGGAGTCCTGACCGCCCTGAGGTTGCTGCTCGTGCCGGACGGCCCCCGCGTATTGCTGATCGAGCGAGGCCCACGCTTCGGCCGGGGCGCGGCCTACTCGACCACCAGCCCCCATCACCTGCTCAATGTCCGCGCCACCAACATGAGCGCCTTCGTCGAACAGCCGTCGCACTTCCTCGACTGGCTGGGCGCCGCCGGCGCTCATCCGGACCAGGTGTTCGTCACCCGCGATCGCTATGGGCAATATCTGCAGTCGATCCTGCGCAAGGCCGCCGGCGCCGCCGCCGCCGATCGGCTGGTCCTCGAACACGACGAGGTTCGCTCCCTGGCCCTGGCCGCCGAAGGTTGGCGCGTCCAGCTGGCGGTGGGACGGGTGTTGGAGGCGGACGCCGTGGTTCTGGCGCTTGGCAATCTGCCGCCGCCCGCGCCCGAAGGCGTCGACGCGGCCCTGATCGCCTCGCGGCTTTATGCCGCCGATCCCTGGGCCTGGCCGCCCGCCGACACTCCGGCCCACGGAGATGTCCTGCTCCTGGGGACGGGCCTCACCGCCGTCGACATCGCCCTGTCGATTGACGAAGCACGGCCGGGAAAGCGCATCGTCGCCCTTTCCCGCCGCGGCTTCCTGCCCAAGCGCCATGCCGAAACCGGCGCGCCGGACAGAGCCACCCTCGCGCCCAAGGGCTCACCCCTCGAGGTCCTCCAGGACATCCGCCAGCGTGGGACGGATTGGCGCGCCACCATCGACGGGTTGCGGCCCTATGTTCAATCCCTCTGGCGCGGCTGGAGCCTCGCCGAGAAGACGCGGTTCCTGCGCCACCTGCGGCCATGGTGGGACGTCCACCGGCACCGCCTGGCGCCCCAGGTCGCCGCGCGCATCGAGGCTTTCCAGAAGGCCGGAACCCTGACCATCGCCGCCGGGCGCCTCAAGTCTCTGACCCCGGACGAGGATGGCGCCTGGGCGACCTGGGCGCCGCGCGGAGGCGGGCCCCAAGAGCGCCGTCCGTTTTCCTTGGTGATCAACTGCGTCGGCCCCCGCGGCGATCTGGCCCAGTCGGCCGATCCCCTCGTCGCCGATCTCTTCTCCGCCGGGCTGATCCGGCCGGACGCGTGCCGCTTGGGCCTGGACGTCGACGCCCGTTCGCGAGCGATCGGCGCGGACGGCGTCGCCAGGGACACGCTCTTCGCCGTCGGCCCGATCACTCGGGGCCAGTTCTACGAGGTGACCTCCGTCCCGGATATCCGCATCCAGGCCGCCGACTGCGCCGGCGCCGTGCTCAACGCCCTGACCTTGCGGGCGCGCGTGTCGACCCCATCGATTGATGGCCCGGAGCGATTGATCGCGGATCTCACCACCTTTTTGAGCGACTCCGTCGATGAGCTGGACGTGGAACTGGGCGCGCTCAAGTTCTCCCGGCGCGTGCGCAACGCCTGGGAACTGCGCGGCCGCCGCGCGGCTTTGGGAGAGATCGCCCTTTGGCTGGACGACCGGCGCGCGCAAATCCCCGATGGAGACGCAACATGAGCTTCGCCCCGCTTCTCGCCGCAACCGCCGTCCTGTTGGCCGCCGCGCCCGCGGCGGGAGGAGATATCTCCGGAGTATGGAAAACCGCCACCGACGGTGGCCTGGTGCGCCTGGGGCCCTGCGGCGGGGATCTTTGCGGTCATGTGGTGAGCTCGGCGCGGTTGCACGCCTTTCCAGACCAGAAGGACGTGAGGAATCGCGATCCCGGCCAGCGAGGGCGGGCGATCAAAGGCCTGCTGATGCTCAAGGTCCACGCCCGGGGCGCGGGGCGCTGGGGAGACGGATGGGTCTACAATCCAGACGATGGCGGGACCTATAAGGCGACCCTGAAGCTCGCCGCCGACGGCCGCCTCCAGGTGCGCGGCTGCATCGCCGAGCCCCTCTGCCGCAACCAGACCTGGACGCGGGTGGAGTAGGCTCTCCCGCTCCCGATCAGGCGCCTCCGCCGCCCAGCATGTCCCTAACCTCGTGCAGGGTCGCGGCGACGGCGAGGCAGAATCCGCGCATTTCATCGGTGGCTTCCAGCAGGTCGGGCACCATCACCGTCATCATGCCGGCGGCATGGGCGGCGCGGACGCCGTTGTGGGAGTCTTCCAAGGCCAGGCACGCCGCCGGCGCGACGCCCAATCGTTCGGCCGCGACCAGGAACGGGTCGGGATTGGGCTTGCCGCGCGTGTAGTCGCCGGCCGCGACGACCGCCTGGAACCGGGCGAGAAGCCCGGCCGGGCCGAGCTGCCGCTCCACCGTGGCATGGCTGGATGAGGTGGCCACGGCGCGCGGTACGCCCGCGTCCTCCAGGAAGTCGAGCAGTTCCACGACCCCGGCCTTGACCGCCAATCCGACCTCGATGCGGGTGTGGGCGAGCGCCCAGATCTCGGCCATCCAAGGATCGTAGGCGAAGTCCTCGCCGAAGTGCGCCAGGGCCACCCGATGGGTGTGCCCTTGGTCCGACCCGACCATACGCAGGAAGACTTCCAAGGGAAGGGCGAGACCACGGCGGCGGGTAACCTCCATCATCACGTCACGAAACATCGACTCGCTGTCGACCAGCAGGCCGTCCATGTCGAAGATCACCGCCTCGACGGCGCGCGGCGGCTTCACGCGAAGGCGTCCGCGCCATAGCCTTGAAAATACAGAAGGGCCGTGAGGTCGGCGTGATCCACCCGCGCGCCGGCGCGCGCCGCGACGATGGGGCGGGCGCGCCAGGCGACGCCCAGGCCCGCGGCCTCGATCATGCCCAGGTCATTGGCGCCGTCGCCGACGGCCAGGGTCTCGGCTGGATCGAGGCCCAGGGCGGCGGCCTCCTCGAGCAAGGCCGCCTGTTTGGCGTCCCGGCCCAGGATCGGCTCGGCCACCGCGCCGGTGAGGCGCGCCCCGTCGTCGATGAGCGCATTGGCGCGCCAGGCGGCGAAACCCGCCGCCCGCGCTACACGGCTGGCGAAATAGTCGAAGCCGCCGGACACCAGGACGCAGCGGGCGCCGTGGGCGGTCATGGTGCGAGCCAGGGTTCGCGCCCCTGGATTGAGCCTCACACGCTCCTCATAGGCGCGGCCGAGCGCGCCGAGCTCCAGCCCCTTGAGCAGGCCCACGCGCTCCCGCAGCGCCGCCTCGAAGGCGATTTCGCCATCCATGGCCCGCGCGGTGATGGCCGCCACTTCGCTCTTGAGGCCGGCGAAATCGGCCAGTTCGTCGAGGCATTCGCAGCCGATGATGGTGGAATCCATGTCGGCGACCAGCAGGCGTTTGCGCCGTCCGGCGACGGGCTGAACGCAGACGTCCGCCCGCTGGCGTTCCAGGGCGCGGGCCGCATGGGCGCGCAAGGCGGCCTGATCGCCATCCTCCACGAAAAGGTCCATCGCGCCGTCGCCCAGGATCTGGGTTTCGCTCACCGTCCGGCCGCTCGCCGCCACCGCTTCGAGGGCTGGCGGCAAGGCCTGTTGAAGGGCGGCGAAGTCGCGGGCGACGAGGGTGAGGGCGAGACGCATGGCTTCGGCTCAGCCTCTGGCCCATCGCCGGCGCCGCCGCAAGCGCGCCCCTCAGACGAGAACGTCGAGCCGCTCGAGGCCGCGGAAGAAAGGCAGGCTGCGCCACTTGGGCGGGGCGTCGGGCTCGGCGAGGCGCAGATCGGGGAACCGCTCGAACAGCCGGGTCAAGGCCACCTGGGATTCGAGCCGGGCCAGGGGGGCGCCGATGCAGATGTGCGCGCCGCCGCCGAAGGCTACGTGGGGGCGCTTCTCACGGGTGATGTCGAAGCGGTGGGGATCGTCGAATACCGCCGGGTCCCGGTTGGCGCCGCGCAGGGAGAGCAGCATCGACTGGGTCGCCCTGACCGGGCAGCCGCCGAGATCCAGGTCGCGGGACGCGACCCGGCCGGTGATGTCCACCGGGGGTTCGAAGCGTAGGATCTCCTCGACCGCGGCGGAGATCAGCGAGGGGTCGGCGCGAAGCTTCGCCAGTTCCTTAGGGTGGGTGAGGAACAGGCGCACGCCGTTGCCGATCAAGTCGGTGGTGGTGAGGTTTCCGCCGACCAAAAGGGCGATCAGATTGGAGATCAGGTCGGCGTCGGAGAGATCCGCCCCCGCCGCCTGCAACCGCGCCATGTCGGTGACCAGATCGTCCATCGGTGTGGCCCGCCGGTCGGCCAGCATGGCTTTCATGTAGCGGTTCAGCGCATTGCTGGAGCGCACCATGTGCTCAGTCTGCTCAGGCGTGCGCAGGGGATTGAGGCTCTGGATGACGCCCTCGGACCAGTCGCGGAATTCCGCCAGGCGCGCGCCGTCCACCCCCAGGATCACGGCGATGACGTCGATCGGAATGGGCAGGGCGAAGCTCGCCATCAGGTCGAAGCCGTCGGCGCCGGCCAGGGCGCCCAGCGTCTCCTCCACGATCCGTTCCACCCCCGGCCGAAAGCCCGCCACGCGGCGGTATAGGGCCTGAGCCAGGGGGCCGCGGATGCGGGCATGGTCGGGGTCGTCCATCAGCAGGATCGAGGGTTGGCGGCCCACCTCGTCGAGGCCCTCGACCGCCTGGTCGAGGATGCGCCGGGTCAGCACGGCCGCGGCCTCCGCCTTGGCCGGGCTGCGCCAGAGGGTGAGGTCGGTGAGCACCCCGCGCACGTCCTCGTGCCGGGTCAGGAAGAACGCCCCGACCGCCTCGTCGCGCATGACCGGATGATCCGACCGGAGCTTGTCCAAGAGGACGTGCGGATTTTGCACGAAGTCCGGATTGAGCGGGGTCAGCTCCAGGAAATGCGGCGGGGCGTCATCGGCCATGGCGGGTCTTTCGCGAACGCGGGGATGCTAAAGCATCGGCGACCCCGTTTGAACCCCGCCAGGAGACGCCCATGCCGGCTTGCTACACCGACCGCCAGAGCGCGAGGCCCGGCGAGAGCTTCACCCTGCACGCCTCGGCCGTGGGGCCGTGCCGGCTGACCATCGAACGGGTGGGCGCGGCGCGGCGGCGGGTGCTGAGCCTGGAGGGCGTGGCGACCGAGGAACGGCCCGTGCCGGCGGGCGCGGATCGCGACGGCTGCGGCTGGCCCCCGACGCTTCGGATCGAGGCCGGCGCGGACTGGGCAAGCGGCTACTACGACATCGCCCTGACCGACGCGGCGGGCGAGGAGGCCCACCATTTCGTCTGCGTCAAGGCGCCGGCGAGCGGGCCGGGTTCGCGGATGGCCCTCGTCCTGTCGACCAACACCTGGGCCGCCTACAATCATTTCGGCGGGGCCAACGCCTATTGCGACGTCGCCGCCCTGATGAGCCGTCGCGAGCCCCTGGCCCAGGCGATGGAGGGGGCGATCGGGCGGCTGTCGACCCAGCGGCCCTTCCCGCCCCTGCTCCTGGCCCCGCCGGCGGGCATGCCCCGGCTGGTCAACCTCACCAAGCGCGGGTTCGAGGAGCGCCCCTGGGCGGGGGCGGATCCGGCGTGGTCGCGAGCGCACGGGGCATCGCCCTATGACGGGGCGGCCGGTTTTCTCCACAAGTGGGAGCACGCCTTCGTGGCCTGGGCCGAGGGCGAGGAAGGGCTCATCCTGGACTATCTCACCGACCAGGACCTGGACGCGGACCCGGCGGCCCTGGACGGCTACGGCGTCGTTGTCCTGGTCGGCCACAGCGAATACTGGTCGGGCCCGCAGCGGGACGTGATCGAGGCCTTCGTCGACGCCGGCGGGCGCCTGGCGATCTTCTCGGGCAATACGGCGTTCTGGAAGGTGCGCTGGGAGGACGGCGGCCGCACCCTGGTCTGCCACAAGTGGCGCGGCGAGACAGCCGAGCGGGTCGCGCCCAAGGACGCCACCCATTTGTGGTCGCACCCGATGTTCGGCCGGCCGGAAGCGGCGATCACCGGCCTTTCCTTCATCTTCGGCGGCTACCATCGCCTGGGCCTCTGCGCCGCGCGGGGCCAGGGCGGCTACACGGTCTACCGCGACGCCCATTGGGCCCTGGCCGGGACCGACCTCTTCTACGGCGACGTGTTCGGCGACGCCCTGCCGCTGATCGGCTATGAGAACGACGGCTGCCCCCTCACTTTCGGAGAGGACGGCCTGCCGGCGCCGGCGCCGCGCCTCGGCGTTCCGCCCGGCCTGGAGGTCATCGCCCTGGCCCCCTGCGCCTTCGCCGAGCCGGCGGCCAGCGGCTACCGCTCCCTGATCCCGCCTGAAAAACTCGACGTCGTCGCCGCCATCGCCTACGGCGATCCAGGCCCCGCCGCCCAGGCCCGGGTCATGCGCGGGCACGCGGTGATGGCCACGTTCCGGCGCGGAGCGGGCGAGGTGTTCAACGCCGGGACCACCGAATGGGCCCATGGCCTGGCCGCCGGCGACCCGTTCGTGACCCGCATCACCCGCAATGTGCTGGCGCGGTTTTTGGCCGCTTGAGCGGTCAGGACGCTTCGGTCGGGGCGGCGGGCGGGGCGGTGTCGGTGGGAACCTGGGGCTCGGCGGCGAGGGCGGCCTTGGCCGGGGGGACGCGGACCAGGAGGCCCAGGGCGAAGGTGTAGCGCTCGGGGGCGGGGGCGGCCGGCCGGGTCGCGCCGGAGGCCGGGTACCCGTACGCCCGCCGCCTCGCCCCGCCGGCGGGGGAATAGAAGCTGTGGCCGCCGATCTGGGCGACCTGGATCATGCCGGGGCCCCACAGGCCGCCCAGGCGCACGGCGTGGAAGCTGGTGGCCTTGCCGACGATCGAACCCTGTTGGCCGCCGAGGGCGCGCTCGGCGACGAGCCTCGCCCGCGCCCAGGCGGCCGGTTCGAGCGGCCGGCGCATGGCCCCGTCACACACGAAGCTGAACTGGCAGACCCGCGCCCCGGCGCCCTGGTAGACGACGCCGCAGACGGTCTTGGGGAACGCCGCCCGCCCGACGCGGTTGAGCACCACCTGCGCCACCGCCGCCTGACCGGCGGCGACCTCGCCGCGGGCCTCGTAATAAACCGCCGCCGAAAGGCAATCGAGGTCGCCGGAAGCCTTGGCCGCCGGGGCGGAGGCGATGGGCGCGGGGTCCGGCGGCGGCGGAAGCGGCTGCATGGCGCGGCCTGAATAGCCCATCTTGGCGGCGTCGGCCAAGCGTGAAGCGGCGGGGGCGCCGGCCGCCGCCCTGGCGTTCAGGGCGGCAAGGCCCGCGCAACCGACGACGGCGCCCAGGCCGAGGCCAGACACGGTCACGCCAATCAGAGCGCGGGTTCGAGCCCGCGTCCGCAAACTTAAAAACAAGGATTTCGTGTCCTATGCGACGAGAGCTCCGACGCTCCCAAACATCCGCCAGTTTACCGCCGATCGATCGTCTTTACGGCGGTGCAGCAGCGTCGGTTCGACCGTGGCACGTTGGCCGAACAGGGGTCTTCTACACCGGCCCGGGCCTGAAACGCAAGCTTATGTTGCGTTGCAGCAGAAATCTCCGCCGCGACAGGGCCGGCCCAGACGCGGATTCCAACCTCCTTGAACCTCCCGCCGGGTCGGTTAAGCTCCCCTCGTCGGGTTTTCCAAAGGGGGGCGGGGCCGATGACGTTCGACGTTCGCGCGTGGGCCGCGGCGGCCTGCCTTTGCCTGCCAGGCCTCGCCCTGGCCGCCACGCCGACCGCCCCGGCCCCCCGGCCCACGGTCACCTCCCGGGCGGTGGACGACGCCGTCCAGGCCGTCCAGGCCCTGGCCCGAAAATCCATCCAGGATCGCGCCGTCCCCGGGATCGCCATCGCCGTGGTGTTCGACGACAAGCTCGTCTGGTCCGGCGGGTTCGGGGTGCGCGACACCGCGACCGGGGTTCCGGTGGACGCGGACACCGTCTTCCAGCTGGCGTCGGTCTCCAAGCCCCTGGCCTCGACCGTGGTCGCCGAACTGGTCGGCGAGGGCAAGATCGCCTGGGACTCGCGGATCAGCGACCTGGATCCCGCCTTTCAGATGAGCGATCCCTGGATCACGCGGGAGGTGACGATCGGCGATCTCTTCGCCCATCGCAGCGGCCTGCCGGACCACGCCGGCGACCTGCTGGAGGACCTGGGTTTTTCCCGCGCCGAAACCCTGCGGCGCCTGCGCTATCAGAAGGGCGGCGGCGCCTTCCGCGCCTCCTACGCCTACACCAATTTCGGCCTCACCGAAGCCGCCGTCGCCGCGGCCGAGCCCTATGGCCTGGCGTGGGAGGACGCGTCGCAAGCCAAGCTCTATGGGCCGCTGGGCATGGCCTCGACCAGTTCGCGCCATGCCGACTTCCTCAGCCGCCCCGATCGCGCCCTGGGCCACGTCAAGCAAGACGGCCGATGGCTGGCGAAATACGACCGCGATCCCGACCCCCAGTCGCCGGCGGGCGGGGCGAGCTCCTCGGTGAACGACCTGGCTAAGTGGATGCGGCTCCAGTTGGCGGACGGCAAGTTCGAGGGCCGGCAAATCGTCGACGCCGCCGCCCTGGCCCAGACCCACCTGCCGCAGATGCGCACTGGGGCCAGTCCCTTGACCGGCGCGCCGCAGTTCTACGGCTTTGGCTGGAACGTGAGCTATGACGAGCAGGGGCGCCTTCGGCTCGGTCATTCGGGCGCCTTCGCGCTCGGCGCCTCGACCACGGTCGCCCTGGTCCCGGCCGAGCATCTGGGGGTGGTCGTCTTGGTTAACGCCAGCCCGGTGGGGGTTGCGGAAGCGCTCGCCTTCTCCTTCATGGACCAGGCCCTCTACGGCCGCCAGACCCAGGATTGGCCGGCCCTATTCGCCAAGATCTTCGCCGATCCCGCCTCCCTGGGCGTCTTTCCGGGCTTCGACTATTCGAAACGCCCCGCCCACCCCTCCGCGGCGCGCGCCGACCGCGCCTATGCGGAGAGTTACGCCAACGACTACTTCGGGCGCGTGGAGGTGGCCGAACGCGGCGGGCGCCTCGTCCTCGCCATGGGCCCGCGCGGGACGGCGTTTCCCCTGACGCCCTACGATCGCGACACCTTCACCTTTTCGACCACCGGCGAAAACGCGGTGGGGCTGACCGGCGCGACCTTCACCCTGGATCCCGTCGGCAAGGCGACCACCCTGACGGTCGAGAGCCTGAACGAGCACGGCGACGGCGTGTTCAAACGCGAGAAGGCGCCGTAGCCGCTAGGTGGGCGCGCTGCTAGTCGCCCACGCAAACGTCAAGGAGCAAGTCATGACGAAGATCCACTGGTTCAACGCGGTCGACGGCGATTTCAACACCGCCGCGGATTGGGATGCCGGCGTCGCGCCAGGCGCCGAAGACCGGGCTTTCCTGGGCGCCTTGGACGGGAGCGCCTACACGGTCACCGCCTCGTCCGACGAGATCGTCGGCGGCCTGAGGATCGCCGCCAACGCGACGCTGGCGATCACCGGGGGCGTGTTCGTCGTGCGCCGCGACATCGGCAACAGCGGCGTGATCGCCCTCAACTCCGCCGGCGGCGACGTACGGCTGGAGATCAACGGCGCGACCGCCACCACCTTGAGGGGCGGCGGCCAGATCATCTTAGGCGACGACAAGAGCGGCTTCATCGGCGCGACCCGGCGGCACCACGGCGACCTGGTCAACGTCGACAACACCATCTCCGGCGCGGGCCGGATGGAGGGCCTCGGCTTCCGGTTCGACAACCAAGCCGCTGGCGTGGTGAACGCTACCGAATCACACAATCTGGTGCTCAAGCATGTCGTGTGCGCCAATGAGGGCCTGCTCGAGGGGACGGGCGCCGGCGGCCTCACCTTGAAGGCGACGACCACCATCCTGGGCGGGCCGAACGGAGTCATTCTCGCGGGCGCGGACTCGACGGTTCACCTTCGCGGGGCGACGATCAGCGGCGGCACGCTCAGCTCGACCGGGTCGGGGAGAATCGTCGTGACCGGGTTCGATTCCAAAAAGGGAGGCGCCAGATGGGAGGGCCTGACCTCGACGGTGCACAATCGCGCGGTCGTCGATGTCGTCTCCCTCCTGCAGCTGCAGGGCATGATCGACAACAGTGGCGCGATCATGTGCAAACACCGGGGGCAGATCGACATCGGCGATCGTGGCGCGACCCTGACCGGAGGGGGCTCGATCGCTCTGCACAGCCGCAACGCCATTTTCGGCGAGACCCTCCACTCGAAACTGATCAATGTGGACAATACGATCTCCGGCGCGGGCCTGATCGGCTCCAGTTTCAGCTTCGACCAGGTGACGCTGTTCAACCAGCAGAACGGCGTCATCGACGCCACGGCGCGAAAAGGCCTGACGATCAACAGGGGCAAAACCACGGTCAAGAACGACGGCCTGATCGAGACGACCGGGGTCGGGGTGTGTGACGTCGTCAGCGGCGTGGTCAACAACGGCACGCTGATGGCCGCCGGCGGCGCCCTCACCGTCGAGGGCGCGGTGACCGGAACCGGGTCGGGGGCGGTCGACGGCGGAACCCTGGCCTTCGGCTCGAGCTTCACCGAGGATGTCCGTTTCAGCGGGACGGCCGGAGTCCTGGCGCTCGCCCAATCGCAGGGGTATGCCGGCAAAGTCTCGGGCTTCTCCCTCGCCGGCGGCACGTCGCTCGACCTGCGCGACATCGGCTTCACAGATGCGGGCGAAGCGACCTTCAGCGGCGACGCCACCTCCGGCGTGCTCACCGTCACCGACGGGACCCATACCGCCCACATCACCCTGATCGGCGACTACCGCGCCTCCACCTTCGTCGCCTCCAGCGACGGGAACGGGGGAACCTTCGTCCAGGATCCCTCGGCCGGTCCGGTGGCCTCGTCGCCGCCCCGGATCGCGCCTGTCGCGAGCCACACCTTCGTCGCCGCCATGGCGGGGATGGGCGGCGGCGGGGGTTCGCTCGCCCACGGCCCGGCCGAAAGCTTGGCCGCGATGCGCCCGACGCTGACCGCGCCCCGGGCCCACTTCGCCTGACCCCATGACCACCAAGACCCTCTCCACCTACGTCGCCGCCGGCTACACCCTGGCGAGGAAGTTCGACGAACTGATCATCACCGCGACCGGCGGGGTTGGAGGAACCGGGGTCAAGGCCCGCGCCTCGGCGATCATCGACAATTCCGGCACGGTCAACGCCAGCGGGTTCAGCACGGGGGTCAGCCTGCTGGCGGGCGGGTTGGTGATCAATGAGCGGGGCGGCGCGATCACCGGGTCGATCGGGATCGACATGCGCGCGGCCGGCAATGTCTTCAACGACGGCGTGATCAGGTCCAGCTCCGGCTACCGGCCGGCGATCTATCTGGAAAATGGGGGCACGGTCACCAACGGCGGCTATTCGAACCGGGCCGCGCTGATCGCCAACGGCGCGGTCTACATCAAGGGCGGCGCCGGAGCGGTGCTGAACTTCGCCACGATCGCGGGGGGCGGGGTCCAACTGCTGGGCGGCGGCAGTGTCGTCAACGGCGGCGGCGGCGATACGACGGCGACGATCGAGGGCTACGGCGTCCTGGTGGGCGGCGCCTCGGGCACGGTCTCCAACCATGGATTGATCGCCGGGGGCGCCTATGGGGTGGAGATGGACGCCGGCGGGGAGATCACCAACGGCGCTGCCACGGACACGACGGCCAGGATCGAGGGCGCCAACGGGGTGGGCGTCTACGGCGCGGCCACGGTGACCAACTTCGGGGTCATCCGCGGGACCCGCGGCCAATACGGCGGCTATGGCGCGCTGTTCAACGACGGCGTGAGCCTGACCAACGGCACGGCGATCGACCGGACGGCCCTTATCGAGGGCTATTCGGGCGTGACGGTCCGAGCCGGCGTGGCGACCGTGGCCAACTTCGGAATCCTCCGCGGCGACGGCGTGGCGGGGGGCGAGCAGGGCCTTTTCCTTGGGGCCGGCGGAACGGTGACCAACGGCGGCGCGGGCGACGCCGACGCCCTGATCGAAGGCGCCGCGGGCGTAAGGTCGGCCGGAGCGGCCACGGTGACCAATTTCGGCGAGATCGAGGGCCGTGTCGCGGAAGGAATCGACCTGGCCGCCGGCGGTAGCCTCCTGAACCTGGGCGCCGTCCACGGCGCCACCGTCGGCGTCGAGGTGAATGGCGGCATCGTCACCAACGGCGGCGGCGCGGTGCGCTCGGCCCTGATCACGGGCTATGCGACAGGCGTCCTTGGCCTGGCGAACCTCTCGGTCGACAATTCCGGGACCATAATGGCGACCGGCCGCTCGGGCGCCGTCGGGGTGAACCTCACCGCCGGCGGGGGCGTGGTCAACGGCTCCCGGGGCGACGGCGCGGCCCTGATCAGCGGCGACACCGGCGTGAGCCTCACCGGGAGCGGCGCGTTCGTCGACAACTACGGGACGATCCTGGGGCTGGCGGATTTCTCCGGATTTGGTGTCGTCCTGCATGGCGGCGAGACCGCGTCGAACATCCTCGCCGGTTCGCGGATCGAGGGGCCGGTCGGCGTCGCGGCCTATGGCGGCGGCAATACGGTGTTCAACGCCGGGACGATTATCGGAAGCGGGACGTGGGCGGTCAGGCTGACCGACGCGACCGATACGCTGGAGGTGGCGGCCGGGGCGGTCTTCATCGGCACGGTGGAGGGCGGCGGGGGGACGCTATCCCTGGTGTCGGGCATGGGAACCCTTTCGGGCCTGATGGCCGGCGGCTCGGTGACGGTGACGGGGAGCATGGCGGCCACCACCTTCCACGATTTCGACACCTTGATCGTGGGGGGGAGGTTCCGATCCCTGGGCGACGTGAGCGTGGCGGCCGGCCAGACGCTCGAGGTCACCGGATCGCTGACCCTGGGCGGGGGCAAGGCCAAGGTCGTCAACGCCGGCCTGATCGAGGCCGAGGGGCCGGGACTTCTGACCATCAAGGGGGCGATCCAGAACACCGGGACCCTCGCCGCCCTCTTGGGGACCATCACCGTCACCGGCGCGGTCACCGGGGCCGGCGTCGCGCACATCGACAGCGGCCGACTCGACTTCATGGCGAGCTTTACCGAGGACGTGACCTTCACCGGGGCGAGCCAGCGGCCCGGGATCCTCGAACTGGCCCAATCCCAGTCCTATTCCGGGACCGCCACCGGCTTTTCCAAGGTCGGGCGCACCTTCCTCGATCTGGACGACATCGCCTTTGGCAAAACGACCACGGCGACCTATGCGGGAACCAAGACCGGCGGGAACCTCACCGTCACCGACGGGGCCCACACCGCCCACATCACCCTCCTGGGCGACTACCGGAACTCCACCTTCGTGGTCGCCAGCGACGGCCACGGCGGGACCAAGGTCCACGATCCGGCCACGCCGGCGCCGGTCTGGGCCCCCTCCGGCCGCTTCATCGCCGCCATGGCGGGCCTGGCAGGCGGAGGAGCCGGGCCGTTGGAGCCCAGGGCGCCCTGGGCTCACGCGCCGCTCATGCTCCTGGCGCCTCGAACCCAAATCGCCTGACGCCTCCTCCCTCCCCTCCATGGGGAGGGTCGGCCGAAGGCCGGGGTGGGGAAGTCTGGATCATCCGCGAGGCCCGGGGAGTTTCGCACTTCCCCACCCTGACGGCTTCGCCGCCTGTCCCTCCCCATGCGCCGACGGAGGGAGGAAGGGCGGCCCCAAGGCGCGCCTTTGCGGAGTCTCCGTCGGCTGATAGGGTTGCGGCGGACCGGAGCGGCGGGGCGCCTGGATGCTGGATGCTGGATGCTGGGCGCGGGGCGTCGGCGGCGGTCGCGGGATAAATCGCGGCGCGCCTCCGGAACGGGAGGCTGAACCGTGACCACCAAAACCATCTCCACCTACATCGCGCCCGGATACACCCTCTCGTCCGGCTATGACGTTTTGACCATCACCACCAAGGGCGGGGTCGGCGGGACCGGCCTTTATTGCAGGAACGACTACCAGCGCACGACGGTCTCCAACGCCGGCACGATCCACCAGACCGTCGGCGGCACGTCCCAATACGGCTATATTTCCGGGGGCGTCTTTCTCGCCACGGCGGGCGACGTGGTCAATCAGCAAGGCGCCTTCATCGGCGGCGACAACGGCGTCATCCTCTATGGCGGCGGCGGCGTCACCAACCTCGGCACGATCAGCGCCACCCACCGCGCCGTCTATTTCTATGGCTTCGGCGGCGTGGTCGCCAACGGCGACTACTTCCATCAGACCGCCCTGATCCAGGGCAATGTCGACTTCGTCTCGGGCGCGGTCGGCGCCGTGGCGAATTTCGGCACGATCCAGGGCCAGGTGGCCATGAACTACGGCGGCGCCGTCACCAACGGCATCTACACCGACCTCACCGCGCGGATCGAAGGCGACACCGCGATCAAGATCTACGGCGACGCCAGGGTCACCAATTACGGGACGATCACTGGCACGGGCTCGGGGCGGGGCGCCCTGGGCGTTCAGTTCGGCGGCGCCTCCTACTCCGTCGACGCGACTCTGACCAACGGCACGACCATCGACCCGACCGCCCTCATCGAAGGCTATGGCGGCGTCGGCGTGTTCACCGGCCCCGGCACGATCGCCAATTTCGGGACCATCCGGGCGACCGGGATCTACGGCGCCGGCGTCCAGCTGAACGGCGGCGGCTCGCTCGCCAACGGCGCGTCCGGGGCGGCGAACAACGCCGAGGCCCTGATCTATGGCTACAGCGGGGTCACTCTGGGAGGTTCGGCCACGGTCACGAACTTTGGCACGATCCTGGGCTTTGGCCACGGCAACGGGGCGGGCGAGTTCGGCGGGGCGGGCGTCTACATCGGCGGCGGCTCACTCACCAACGGCGGGAGCGGCCAGGCGGGCGCGTTCATTTCCGGCTATCGCGGCGTGGTGGTGCTGGGGAAAGCCACGGTGACCAACTTCGGGACCATCCACGGCGTGGGCGGCACGGCGGTGCAGTTTTCATCGGCGGCCGACGTGCTGGTGGTCGAGGCCGGCTGCGCGTTCGAGGGCGCGGTCTTCGGGGCCGGCGGGACGCTCGACCTGGATACGGGGTCGGGGACGCTCAAGGGCCTGGCGGGCGGAAACGTGACGGTGTCGGGCAGCATGCCCAAGGCGACCTTCTCCAACTTCGACACGGTTGAGATCGGCGCCGCGGCCCAGTTCAAGCTCAAAGGGGCTGGAAGCATCACCGCCGGCCGGATCCTGATCGACGCCGGATCCCTGAACGTCGGCAAGACCCTGACCGTCAGCGGCGATCTCACCGTCAGCGGGGCGTTGAAGGGCAAGGGGACCCTGGCCCCCACCGCCGGGGCCGCGGCCTTCGACGCCGGGGCGAGCCTGACGATCGCCCGCGTCACCGTCTCGGGAACCGCGGCGGTGTCGGTGGGAACGAACCTCACCTACGCCGGCCAATGGACGCAGAGCGGCGGCACCATGAGCGTGGCCAGCGGCGATACGCTGACCTTCACCGGGGCCGGGAATACCTTCGCCGGGACCGTGGGGGGCGCCGGCACGGTGGCGTTCACCGGGGGCGACGCGGCGTTCAACGCCGGCGCGGCCCTGACGGTCGCCAAGGTCATGGTCGCCGGGTCGGCCACCGTGGTGTCGGTGGGCGAGAACCTGACCTACGCCGGCCAGTGGACGCAGACCTCCGGGACGGTCACCGTGGCGAGCGGCGACACGCTGACCTTCACCGGGGCCGGGAATTCATTCGCCGGGACCGTGACCGGCGCGGGGACGGTGTCCCTGGTCGGCGGCTCCGACACCCTGAGCGGGATCAGCCTGACCGCGGCGGGCTTCACCATCAGCGGGGCGGCGGTGACCTTGTCGGGCACCATCACCAATCCGGGCAAGATCTCCGCGGCCAGCCCGAGCATCGTCATTTCCGCCGCCGGGGCGGTCCTGGCCGGCGGGGGAACCTTCGCGCTGACCGGCGCCGCGACCAACAAGATCACCGGCGCGATCGGCGCGGCGACCCTGGCCAATCTGGACAACACCATCACCGGCGCCGGAGCCCTGGGCGGCGGCTCGATGACCCTGAACAACGAGGCGGCGGGCGTGATCAACGCCAACCTCTCCAAGGCGCTCACCATCGACACCGGCGCGGCCACGGTGATCAACGCCGGCCTGATCAAGGCCAGTGGGACGGGGGGCCTGACCATCGCGAGCGCGGTGAACAACACCGGGACCTTGAGCGCCGCGGGCGGAAACCTGACGGTGAACGGGGCGGTTACCGGGACCGGCAAGGGCATGATCAGCGGCGGGACCCTGAACTTCACTTCGTCTTTCAACGAGGACGTCAGTTTCACCGGCGCCTCCGGCGTCCTGGAACTGGCCCAGTCGAAAAACTACAAGGGGAGCGTCAGCGGCTTCTCCAAGACGGGCGGCACGTCGCTCGATCTCGTCGACATCGCCTTCGTCGGCGCCGGGGAGGCGACCTTCACCGGCACCGCCACGTCCGGCGTGCTGAAGGTGACCGACGGGGTTCACACCGCGAAGATCACCCTGATCGGCGACTATACGGCCTCGACCTTCATCGCTTCCAGCGACGGCCACGGCGGGACCCTCGTCCACGACCCGGCGGCGCCGACGCCCGCCGCGGCGCCCTCCTGGGCGAGCCCCGACGCCGGCCAGCGTTTCGTCATCGCCGTGGCTGGGTTCGCCGGCGGCGCGGTGGGGTTGGTGGACGCCAGGCCCGGCTGGTTCCACCCGCCCCCGCCGCTTCTGGCGCCGCGAACGCACATCGCCTGACGCCTCCCTCCCCCTTGTGAGGAGGGAGGGAGCTTTCGCCGTCTGGCTTGGGGCCATAAAGAGGGGGCGAAACGTCGCGCGGGGAATTCATGGACGAGGCGGAGGCGAGGGGGCTGTGCGCGTGCGGCAGCGGGCTAAGGTCCCTGCGCTGCTGCGGGCAGGACGTGACGTTCAAGCATCCGCCGACGGCGGCGCGGCATGTGGCGGCCCTGGCGGAGCAGGCGGCGGCGGCGCTCGGCGAAGGCAAGACCGAGGAGGCGACGGCGCTCTGCCTCGACGTCCTGGAACTGGCCCCCGGCCAGGCTCAGGCCCTCAAGGTGCTCTACCAGATCCGCAGGGCCACCACGCCGCAGGCGGCCGAGGTGCTGATCCGCCGGGTCGTCGCCCTCTATCCCAACGACTTCTGGGCGACCAATGAACTGACCCTCCTGCTACTGGGCCGGGGGGCCTCCCTGGAGGCCGAGGTCCATGCCCGCAACGCGGTGCGGATCGCGCCGGAGAACGCCCAGGCCCACCATCTGATGGGCATGATCATGACCGAGATCAACCGGCCCCAGATCGGCGAATACCACTATCGCCGCGCCCTCGAACTGGCGGACGCCCGGGGGCCGATCCTCCTGGCCAATCTGGCGTGGAACCTGAAGAACCAGGGTAAGATGGCCGAGGCGCGGGCGCTCTACGAAGAGAGCATGGGGTTGGATGCGTCCATCCTGCAGACCGTGCTGGGGTTCGCCCGGCTGGAGGAGGCGGACCGCAATTTCGCCCCGGCCGGCGAGCTTCTGGACAAGGCCGAGGCCCTGGCGCCCGGCAACCAGAGCGTGCTGCTTTCCCGGGCCGTCCTGCATGGCCGCACCCGCGACTACGAGCCGGCGCTGGAGGTGCTGGGCGCGATCGCGGCCCAGCGGCAGGACGGGGTCCTCGGCCCCAGCGAGCTTCTGGAAAAGGGCCGCCTCCTGGACCGCATGGAGCACTATGAGGAGGCGTTCGCCGCCTTCATCGAGGGCAAGCGCCTGGTGCGGGAATTCAGCGGCACGGCCTATCTGGCCGACCACGCCGCCGGCCTCGCCGCGCGGCTCACCGGCTTCTTCACCGCCTCGCGCCTGCTGATCACGCCTAGGGCGCAGACCAGGCCGAACGGCGCCCAGCCCCTCTTCATCCTGGGCTTCCCCCGGTCGGGCACCACCCTGGTGGAGCAGACCCTCTCGGCCCACCCGGCCATAGCGGCGGGCGACGAACTGCCGTTCATCGGCGACATCACCGGCCTGATGCCCAGGATGCTGAACAGCCCCCTCACCTACCCCGAGGCCCTGGCCGAACTGTGGATGGGCGACCAGCGCGAAGGGCTCGACACCCTGCGCGATTACTATCTGCAGCGGGTCCGCCAGAGCGGGGTGGTCGAGCCGGGCGCGCGCTGGTTCACCGACAAGATGCCGCTCAACGAGATGCACCTGGGG